>NZ_LPNR01000109.1 GCF_019266065.1 Nocardia sp. MH4
CGCTGGTCGACGAGGTCTGGGGCGACCAGCCGCCCCGCGCGCCGATGAACGCCCTGCACACACAGGTCTCGCGATTGCGGGCGCTGCTGCCCGACGGCGCGTTGGAGATCGGCCCCGCCGGCTACCGGTTGACCCTGCCCGCCGACAGTGTCGACCTGACCGCGGCCGCCGTCCTGGTCCGTCGCGCCGAAGACCTCCTCGCGACCGGCGAGACCACCGCCGGCCTGGCCACGATCGCCGCCGCCCGCGCCCTGTGGCGCGGCGAACCGGGCGCCGACCTGCCCGAATCCGGCCCGGCCGACGACCTGCGGACCGCCGCCGACCAGCTGCGCCGCGACCTCGATCGCGCCGAGCTGACCGCGCACACCCAGCGCGGTGACTTTCCCGCCGCCATCCCGCTGGCCGCCGCCGACGCGGCCGCCCACCCCCTCGACGAGCCCGCCCACACCACCCTCATCCGCCTGCTCGCCGCCGCGGGACGCACCAGCGACGCCCTCGAAATCTTCGCCGCCTACCGCCTGCGGCTGATCGAGGAACTCGGCGCCGACCCCGGTCCGACCCTGGTCGCGCTCAATACCGCCGTGTTGCGTGGCGATCCGATCGAGCTTCCGGGCGCCAGCCGTCGCCGCACCGAGCGGGGCCCGGATCACGCGGACGCCTCGACCGACACCTCCGAACGCGCGGTCGCCGGTTCACCACCGGCGAATCGGAGCGCGAACGGGGACGACCGCGCGACGGTCGGCGCCGCGATCACCGACGACCCCGCAGCGCGGACGAGGACCCCGGGCGCGACCGAGCCGCCGAGCCGGGACGGGTGGTCGGCGGCGAACAGCGGCTGGGACACACCCGCGGTCGGACAACCCGGCGGCGCGGGCGCCCCGGACCGATCCAACGGCCAACCGCGCACCCTCCCGCCCACCTCCCTCGGCCTGCGCGCCGCCCCCAACGAACTACTCGGTCGCGCGGCCGATCTCGACGCGATCACCGATCTGGTGCGCCGGTCGCGGGTGACGACCGTGCTCGGGCCCGGCGGTACCGGCAAGACCCGCGTGGCGAACGCGGTCGGCGAACGACTCACCGGCACCGTGCCGGTGGTGCTGGTCGAGCTGGCCCCGGTGCAGGCCGAGTCGGCGGGCCCGCAGGCCCTGGTCGACATCGAAGCGGCGATCGGGCACGTCATGGGCCTGGGTGAGGTGATGCGGGAGCCGGGCGGTCTGCGCCTGGGACGGCAGGTCGACCAGCGCGCTCGACTGCGCGACGCGCTCGCCGCCCGCCCGACCCTGCTGATCCTGGACAACTGCGAGCACGTGATCGAGGCGGTCGCCGAGGTGGTCGCCGACCTGGTCGGCAGCTGCGCCCAGCTCACCGTCCTGACCACCAGCCGCTCGCCACTGGCGATCACCGCCGAATCCGTCTATCCGCTGGCACCGTTGGCGATCGACGCGGCGGGCTCACCCGCGACGGATCTGTTCACGGCGCGAGCGCGGGCGGTGCGCCCCGACGTCCGGCTCGACCCGGAGATCGTGGCCCGGCTGTGCCGCACCCTGGACGGTCTGCCGCTGGCGATCGAGCTGGCCGCGGCCCGGGTGCGAACGATGAGCGTCGCCGAGATCGAATCCAGGCTCGAGCATCGTTTCGCCCTGCTGCGCAGCGGTGATCGGGCCGCGCCGCTGCGGCATCGCACGCTGCACGCGGTGATCGCGTGGAGCTGGAATCTGCTCGACCTCGATCAGCAGATCGTGCTGCGCAGGCTGTCGCGGTTCCCGGGCGGGTTCACCCTGTCGGCGGCCGAGGTCGTCGCGGCCGGGCCCGAGGTCGCCGAGGTCGCCGCCGCGGTCGACGGCCTGGTCGGGCAGTCGCTGCTCACCGTGCTCGACGACCCCGACGGCACCGGTATCCGCTATCGCATGCTCGAGACCGTGCGCGAGTTCGGCGCCGAGCAGATGGCCGCCGTCGACGCCGCGACCGGCGGCGCGGAAACCGCGCTGGTCCGCGATCGGATGGCCCGGTGGGCGCGGGACTTCGTGCTCGGCGCCGTCGCCGACTACACCGCTGTCGATCAGGTGCCGGTGGTGCTCGCGGTGACCGCCGAGCTCGACAACCTGGTCGCGGTCCTGCGCACGGCCACCGCGCACGCCGACGCCGACACGGTCTACACCGTGTTCCCGGTGGTCGCGACGCTGTGGGTGATGCGGGGCGCGCATCTGGAGTTCATCGGCTGGGCGGTGCGGCTGGTCGCGGTCACGCCGCCGGAGCCGGTCACCGGGGTGGCCGCCGACCTCCAGATGGTCACGCACATGCTGACCTGTCTGCACCTGATGTTCCACAACGGCGGTGACGCGCGTCCGGTCGCCCGGGCCCGGCTGCGGGCCCGCAGGCTGCTGCGCCACCCCGGGCTCGATCCGGGCCTGCGGTTGCTCGGGGGGCTGATCACGGTGCGCCCCCAGGCTTTCCGTCTGGGGCGATTGCTCGCCGACGGCGCCCATTCGCCGGAGCGCAGCGCCCGGGTGGCCGCGCTGGCCGCCCGCGCCAACTTCTGGGAGAACGCGGGCAATGTGGCGGGCTCGACCCGCGACGCGCTGCGCGCGCTGGACGAACTGGCCTCGCAGGACATCTGGGGCGCGGCGATGATGAGCCAGCATCTGGCCCAGCTGTGCGGCCAATCCGCGCGGTACGCCGAGGCGGCCACCTACTACCGGCAGGCGCTGGGGCAGATGAGCCGCCTGCGGGTCGACGACGAGATCCTGGAGGGCCGGTGCTTCCTGTCGGCCGTCCTGATCGGCGCCGGACAGCGCGAGCAGGCCCGCGCGGAGATCGACTTCGTGCTCGGCTCCGAGGATTCCGGGCTCGGCCAGGTCGACGACCCCACCATCCGCCGCAACCACCGGCTGTCGACGGTCGCGACCGCGGTGGCCGAACTGGAACTGGCCGACGGTGACATCGATGCCGGACTCCGGCACTATCGCCGGGCCCTGGATCTGCTGGGCTGGCCCGATTTCGAGCTCAGTCCCGGGCCCGGCGCGATGATGGTGTCGGCGGCGGCGGTCAGCGCCCACGTCCTGCACGACCGGGCCGCGGCGGCCGACGATCTGGTGGTTCAGATCGTCGCGACCACCGAGCGCAGACTCTCGCAGTATCTCGACCTGCCGCAGATCGGCGCGGTCGGCTGCGCGCTCGGCTCCTACCTGCTGGCGACCGATCCCGCCCGACCCGAAGGACTCGAACTGCTCACGCTCGCGGCGGCTTCGGCGGCCCGACAGGACTATCCGTCGATGGAGCTGGCCCGCCATCGCGCCCTGCACCGGGAGCGGGTGGGCGTGGACGCGCTGGCCGGGGCCGAGCGCGCGGCGGCGGGGGTGCGTCGCCTCGCCGCGGCCACCCGCATCATCGAGATCGTCGCGCACCTCGACGGATACGCCGACGGCATCCGACCCTGACGGATCGGATGCCGTTGCGGTAGTGCGGGAGTCAGGCCCGGCGCATGTAGGCGCGCACGGTCAGCGGTGCGAACACCGCGATGACCACGAGCGAACCGACCAGCGACCAGACCAGGTCACTGCTGTAGATGTTGGCGTTCATCAGGTCCCGGCAGGTGTTGACCATGTAGTACACCGGGTTGGCGTGGTTGATCGCCTGCATCCAGCCCGGCATGGTGCTCACCGGGGCGAAGGCGCCGGACATGAAGGTCAGCGGGAACATCACCATCATCGAGATGCCCTGCACGGAGGCGGCACTCTTGCCGGTGACGCCGACCAGCGCCCACACCCAGCTGATCGCGAACGAGCAGACCACGACCACCAGGCAGGCCGCGACGACACCGGCGAAGCCGCCGCCGGGCCGGTAGCCCAGGCACAGGCCGACGATGATCGTCAGCGTGGAGGCGATGCCGTAGCGCACCATATCGGCCAGCAGTGCCCCGGCCAGGGCCGAAACCCGGGCGATGGGCAGGGATTTGAAGCGGTCGAAGACGCCCTTGTCCATGTCCTCGCGCAGCTGGGTGCCGGTGACCACCGAGGTGAGCACCACCGTCTGGACGAGGATGCCGGGGATCAGCACGGGCAGGTAGTTGTCGACGCTGCCCGAGATCGCGCCGCCGAAGATGTAGGTGAACAGCGCGGTGAACAGGATCGGCTGCACCGTCACGTCGAAGAGCTGCTCGGGATTGTGCTTGATCTTGAGCAGGCCGCGATAGGCCATGGTGAACGAGGTGGAGATCGTCTCGCGCAGGCCCACCCGGTCGCTGACCTGCGTGACGTCGGTGGCGGGTACGGGAGCGGTGAGAACTGCGGTCATGCCGCGCTCCGTTCGGTGTCGTCGGATTCGTCGGCCGGGTGGCCGGTGATGGTGAGGAAGACCTCGTCGAGGGTCGGCTTGGAGACGGTGATCTCCTCGACGCCGATCTCCCAGTCGCGCAGGCGGATCAGCAGGTCGGCGGTGAGGTTCGGATCGGGCAGCGGCGCGGTGAGCCGGCCCGCCTCCGGGCTGATCTGGGCGGCGACGCCGAGGAAGTCGCCGACGATGCGCCGGGCTTCCTCGAGCTGCCCGCGATCGAGCAGCGTCAGATGCACCGAGGAGCCGCCGATGGAGGCCTTGAGCTCGTCGGCGGTGCCGTCGGCGATCACCCGGCCGTGGTCGATCACGGCGATCCGGTCGGCCAGCTGGTCGGCCTCGTCGAGGTACTGGGTGGTCAGCAGCACGGTCGCGCCCTCGGTGACCAGCCTGCGGATGGTGTCCCACATCTGCGCGCGGGTGCGCGGATCGAGGCCGGTGGTCGGTTCGTCGAGGAACAGCAGCGGCGGGGTGGAGATCAGGCTGGCCGCGAGATCCAGGCGCCTGCGCATGCCGCCGGAGAAGTTCTTGAGCGGCTTGTTCGCCGCCTCGGCGAGGTCGAACTCGGCGAGCAGCTCGACGGCGCGACGACGGGCGTCGGGCCTGCTCAGGCCGAGCAGGCGGGCGAAGATGATCAGGTTCTCGGTGGCGGAGAGCTCCTCGTCGACCGAGGCGTACTGGCCGGTGACGCCGATCAGCGAGCGGACCGCGTTGGGCCGTTCGACGACGTCGTGGCCGAAGATCCGCGCGCTGCCGCCGTCGGGACGCAGCAGCGTGGCGAGCATCTTGATGGTCGTCGTCTTGCCCGCGCCGTTCGGTCCGAGCACCCCGTAGACCGAGCCGCGCGGCACCGCCAGGCTCACCCCGTCCACGGCACGCTGCTTGCCGAACACCTTGACCAGACCGTCCGCCTCGACGGCGAGGGCTGAAGTGGGTGTGTAAGTCATGGGACCTACGGTGCCCGGCCCGCCTTGCACGGCCCTTGCGCGGCGCTGTCGACCTCCTGGCACAACCTCGAGGGGTCTACAGCGCGCCGGTCAGAGAGCCAGCAGGTGTTCGCGCAGGGCCGCGCGATCGGGCTTGCCGGGGCCGCGCAGCGGGATCTCGGTCAGCACGGCCAGCTCGCGCGGCGCGGCGATGGAATCGAGTTCGGCGACCACGTGGGCGCGGATCTCGTCCAGGGTCGGCGCGGCGCCGGGCACCGGCACGATCGCCACCGCGACCCGCTGACCCAGCCGCTCGTCGGGCAGGCCGAGCACGATGCACTCCCTGATCCCGGGATGGTTGGCCAGCACAGCCTCCACCACCTGCGGGATCACCAGCAGCCCGCCGGTCATGATCGCCTCGTCGAGGCGGCCGCTGATCGAGAGCACGCCGTCGGTGTAGGTGCCCGCGTCCTCGGTGCGGAACCAGCCGGGTTCGGCGAAGGCGGGGTGGTCGGGCAGGTTGCGGTAGCCGCGGGCGATCATCGCGCCGCCGAGCAGCACCCGGCCGTCCTCGATCCGCACCTCGGTGCCGTCGAGCGGTACGCCCTCGTAGACGCAGCCGCCGCAGGTCTCGCTCATGCCGTAGGTCCGCACGACGGTGATGCCCGCCTCGCGCGCGCGTTCGTAGACCGGCAGCGGTGTCGCCGCCCCGCCGACCAGCACGCCGTCGAGTTCGGCCAGCGCCTTGGCGGCCACCGGCGAATCCAGCGACTTGATCAGCTGCGTCGGCACCAGCGCGGTGTAGCGGCGCGGCCCGCGCATCGCGGCCACCGCGCCGGCGAGCGCCTCGGGCAGGAAACCGCCCGACACGTCCAGCACGGTCGGCTCGGTGCCCGCCAGGATGCTGCGCAGCAGCACCTGGATGCCCGCGATGTGGTGGGTCGGCAGGGCCAGCAACCAGCTGCCCGGTCCGCCGAGCCGCTCGTGGGTGGCGTTACCGCTGGCCCGCAGGGCTTCGGCGCCCAGCAGGGCGCCCTTGGGGATGCCGGTGGTGCCCGAGGTGGTCACCACCAGGGCGACATCGTCGTCGATCGGATCGCCGGGCTTGAGCGCGTCGGAGAGCCTGCGCGCCTCGCGGCGGTCGGTGGTCGGGATCGGCAGCCAGGCCGGGCCGTTGCCGTCGAGGGCCTGGCGCAGGTGGGGAAGCACTTCGCCGACACCGGAACCGGTCGGCATCTGCAGCGTCCGCAGGGTTCTGCTCACGCCACACCCTCACCGGCGCTCGGCTGTGGCCTGCGCGGTGCGCGCTCCCTCATGCCCACCACCTCCGGATACAGCTTGCTGCGCTCCCTCACGGCTTCGATCGTGTCATGCGGCGGCCGAGACCCGGCCAACGGGTCGGTTTGCCGGGAATTGGTGAGCCAAAAGGCAGGCATAGCGACTGCGATTCAGTAGATGGACAACGATTCGCACGGCGGTCCGGACGACGGCGGTCGGGCGCTTGCTCGCAGCTATCGTGCGCGGCCGGACCCGGATCGGCAACTCGGATCCGCCGCGACGACCCCTCCTTCACTCCGCCGACCAGCGCGGATCCCGCCGGATCGGATGTTCGGCAGGAACCTGTACCAGAACGATCGCGAGGCCGTCCGGGTCACGCACCCACATCTCCCACAGGCCCCATGGTTCGAGCACGGGCGCGCGCTCGATCGCAATTCCCTTCAGCGCCAACTCCGCCGCCGCGTCGGCCACATCGCGCACCTGCAGCCAGAGCGCGCCGTCGAAGCGGCCCGGATCGCCGCTGCCGCCGTGCGCGGCGACCTCGATCAACCCCTGCCCGGCGTAGAACACGGTGCCGCCCGGGTACTCCCGGGCGATCGCCAGGCCGAGGCCGTCGCGGTAGAACGCCAGCGTGGTCGCATAGTCGCTGGGCCGCACGATGATCCGGCTGTTGAGAATGTCCATGGGGCCGTCCGTTCTCAGAAGTACCAGGGGTAGGGCGCCCAGTCGGGCTTGCGCTTCTCCAGGAACGCGTCGCGGCCCTCGACCGCTTCGTCGGTCATGTACGCCATTCTGGTCGCCTCGCCCGCGAAGAGCTGCTGGCCGACCAGGCCGTCGTCGAGCAGGTTGAACGCGTACTTCAGCATGCGTTGGGCCTGCGGCGATTTGCCGTTGATGTCGGCGGTCCACTCGAGCGCGACATTCTCCAGCTCGTCGTGGTCGACGACCTTGTTCACCGCGCCCATCTGGTGCATCTCCTCGGCCGTGTACGGCCTGCCGAGGAAGAAGATCTCACGGGCGAACTTCTGCCCGACCATCTTCGCCAGGTACGCGCTGCCGTAGCCGCCGTCGAACGAGCCGACATCGGCGTCGGTCTGCTTGAACCGCGCGTGCTCGCGCGAGGCCAGCGTCAGATCGCAGACGACGTGCAGGCTGTGCCCCCCACCGGCCGCCCAGCCGTTCACCAGCGCGATGACGACCTTGGGCATGAAGCGGATCAGCCGCTGGACCTCGAGGATGTGCAGCCTGCCCGCGCGCGCGGTGTCGACGGTGTCGGCGGTCTCGCCGTCGGCGTACTGGTAACCGTTGCGGCCGCGGATGCGCTGGTCGCCGCCGGAGCAGAAGGCCCAGCCGCCGTCCTTCGGGCTCGGCCCGTTACCCGTGAGCAGCACCGCGCCGACATCCGGTGACATCCGCGCGTGATCGAGCGTGCGG
This sequence comes from Nocardia sp. MH4, assembly GCF_019266065.1. GTDB lineage: Bacteria > Actinomycetota > Actinomycetes > Mycobacteriales > Mycobacteriaceae > Nocardia > Nocardia canadensis. The sequence goes on from NZ_LPNR01000109.1 coordinate 7,968, forward strand.
TAGAGCTCGTCGACGGTGTGCGGGCGGAACGCGTTGCGCACCTCCGGCCGGTCGAACGCTACCCGCACCGTGCCCTGCTCGATATGTCGGTGGTAGGTGATGTCGGTCAGGTCCTCGAACCCGGGGACGGGCCGCCACAGCTTCGGATCGAAAGTCACGACCCTGATTATTGCCCTACCGTCCGGCGGACCGGTACGAGGTCGTAACACCGCAGCTCGAGCGGTCGCCGCATGTTTCCTGGACCCGGTGCGTATAGTTGCGGCTGCTCGTTCAACGAACCGATCCGGAGGAACCTGAAAGTGGTTGCAGCGCTGTCTGAATCCCTGCTCGACGACACCAAGCGTCCGGCTTTCCTTGCCGACGCCGTCGAGGTTCTCGACGCCGAGGTCTCGGACAAAGGTGGTGCGTCCGGCCTGGCCGTGAAGGGTGGCTACGCGGCGGTCAAGAAGATCAGCCCGACCATCGTTCCCGATGCGCTGGCATCGCTGGCGCCGAAGCTGCTCGACCAGCTCCAGCCGTACTGGGCCGAATTCACCACCTCGGGTGCGGGCACCTTCGCCGACCTGCTGACCTCGAAGTCCGACGAGGTCGCCGAGTCGCTGCTGGCCGTCACCGACGCCCGCGCCGACGCGTCGAGCCGTCCCGCCCTGCAGAAGGTGTACTCCTCGATGCGTGGCTCGGCCAAGAAGCACGTCGTCGAGGCTCTGCCGCGCGTGGCCGACCTGGTGCAGAAGCACGCGGGCTGAGTCCCATGGCGGGGTAGCCCCCGCACAGCTCGATCGTGAGGCCGGTGTGGCCCGGGTGTGAACCCGGTCCGCACCGGCCTTTCGCGTCGGCGGGTGACCACACTCACGTAACGGGGCACGGCGCGGGCGGCGCCACAGCGTTTCCCGGTCGCGGGTAAATTCCGGCCGAGCGATTGTGAGCCCCGTAACGCCGTCGGTGAACAGCGGGAAAATGAACGATGGCCGATAATTCCGGCCATGCGGTGGCGGCACCGAACGATTGACTGCTTCCGTCCTGAATCGATTACGTTCGATTTCAGGTGATTCGGAAGGCGAATTGCCGCGACGCGGAATATTGTTTTCGCGCGATTCGGTTCGAGAAGGAAGTTCGGTCCCATGATCTCTCGCAAGACCCTCGCCGCCACCGGTGCCGCCGCTGCCGCCGCCGTGATGTTCCTCGGCCCCGTCGCTGTCGCGGGTGCCGATTCCGGCTCGGCGACCGGATCCTTCAGCGGCTCGGCCGATCTGGCCAGCGGCTCCGCCGATCTGTCCTCGGGTTCGGCCGCGCTGACCACCGGTTCGGCCGCAGGCGCAGGCGTGCTCGACTCGGGCAGCTCGGCACTCGACGGCGGTACCTCCGCGCTGGTCAATGTCATCGACCTGATCACCGGTATCAACGGTCTGCTCCCGGCGCCCGCGGCTTCCTGATCTTTGCCCGGGCAAGCTTTTCCGGAATTCGGCGGCGGGTGTGAATCCGCCGCCGAATTCCGCTTTTTCGGCGTGCCCGGCGCGGAGTTGTCGAATGGCGCGCAGGTCATGACGGAAATGCTTCCGTGGGTGCCCCTATCGACCGGCCGAAACAGGTGAACATGCCGCTGCCGTCCCGGTTCCGGGGGAGTGTGCACCCGGCCGGTGATGCAGACAACGCGGGCCGGGGGCAGACGGGCGTGGTCCGGTCTGACAGTCTGGGATTGTGAATCCGTCAACTGCGCAGGCACGAGTGGTCGTCGACGAGCTCGTGCGCGGCGGCGTCCGCGAGGTCGTGCTGTGCCCCGGATCGCGTAACGCCCCACTGGCCTTCGCGCTGCAGGCGGCCGATGTCGCCGGGCAGCTGCGGCTGCACATGCGCATCGACGAGCGCACCGCCGGTTTCCTCGCGGTCGGGCTCGCGGTGTCGTCCGGGCGGCCGGTGCCGGTCGTGATGACCTCGGGCACCGCCGTCGCCAACCTCGGTCCCGCCGTGCTCGAGGCCAACTACGCCCGGGTGCCGCTGATCGTGATCAGCGCGAACCGGCCCTACGAGATGCTCGGCACCGGCGCCAATCAGACGATCGAGCAGCTCGGTCTGTTCGGCAGCCAGGTGCGGGCCACCATCAGTCTCGGACTGGCCGAAGCCGAGGCGGGGGAGTCGGCCTATCCGCGGCAGAACAGCGTGTGGCGCTCCTCGGTCTGCCGGGTGCTCGCCGCGGCGCGTGGCACCAGGTCGGGCAATGCCGGGCCGGTGCAGTTCGACATCCCCCTGCGCGAGCCGTTGGTCCCCGAGCTGTCCGACGATCCGCTGCCCGTCGGCCGCGACGGCGAACGGCCATGGACCGCCACCCAGTACGCCACCCTCGACGTGCCACTCGACATCGACCTGACGCCCGACACCGTCGTCATCTCCGGCCACGGCGCGCGGCTGCTACCCGAACTCGCCGAGCTGCCGACCGTCGCCGAGCCGACGGCGCCGATGCACGGTCCCGCGCTGCACCCGCTCGCGCTGTCGCTGCTGAAGCCGACGCAGGCGATCATCACCGGCCGCCCGACCCTGCATCGGCAGGTCTCGCGGGTGCTCGCCGACCCGAATGTCACCGTCTTCGCGCTCACCACCGGCCCGCGCTGGCCCGATGTCTCCGGCAATGTCGTCGGCACCGGCACCCGCGCGGTCACCACCGGCGCGCCGCGACCGGAGTGGCTGGCGCGCTGCGCCGACCTGAACCGGCAGGCCGAATCGGTGGTGCGCGCCGAACTGGCCACCCACCCCAAGGCCACCGGCCTGCACGTGGCCGCCGTCGTCATGGACGCGCTGCGCGAGGGCGACCAGCTGCTGCTCGGCGCGTCGAACCCGGTCCGCGACGCGGCGCTGGTCTCGCATCCGCGACCCGGCGTGCGGGTGCTGTCCAACCGCGGCGTCGCCGGGATCGACGGCACCGTCTCCGGTGCGGTCGGCGCGGCACTGGCCCATCCGGGCCGCACCATCGCGCTGATGGGTGATCTGACCTTCCTGCACGACGCGTCCGGCCTGCTGATCGGGCGCGGCGAACCACGGCCCGACAACCTCACCATCGTCGTCGCCAACGACGACGGCGGCGGCATCTTCGAGCTGCTCGAACAGGGCGATCCGCAGTACGCGGGCGTGTTCGAGCGGGTCTTCGGCACCCCGCACGGGATGGACCTGGCCGCCCTGTGCGCGGCCTATCGCATTCCGCACCGCCAGGTCGACCCGGAAGAGCTGGCCGTCGAGCTGGCGGATGACGCGCACGGCCTGCGCGTGCTCGAGGTCGCCACGGAGCGCTCCAGCCTGCGCGAACTGCACGCCACCGTGCGCACGAAGATCGCCGGCTAGCCGAGCGCCGCGGTCAGGGCTCCTCGACGAACTCGTCCTCGTAGGGGACGGGGATGGTCTGCTCGATCACGTCGGCGGGGTTCGCGGTGTCGGCGTCGCGGTCGATGTTGGCCGCCATCTCGTCGGAGTAGTCGGCGGCATCGGAGAACGCCGGGTCATCGGGATCGTCGGCGGCGAAGGCCGATTGCTCCTGTTCGATCCGATCGGCCTCGGGAACTTCGTCGAGTGGCCGGGCGGCGTCGTAGTCGATCATCGGTGCTCCTCGGTTGTCGCCTCGCACGGTGTCGCTGATCGTTGCGTCATCCAGCGTGCGCCTATCGGCGGAACTCGGCAACCCGCGCGGCGATGAGATCGCGTGGCTCATCTCGTCACTACTGGTGAACGAGTCCGCCCTCGCCCAGGAGCGTCCATGGAACCGCAGTTCGACTTCGCCCTCGCCGCCCGCACCCTCGCCGACGTCGTCGCCGGGATTCCCGACGACCTGCTCGACGCGCCGACACCGTGCGAGAACACCGCCGTGCGCCAGGTGCTCGCCCACGTCGTCGGGCTGACCGAGGCCTTCCGGCAGGCCGCCACCAAGCAGTCCCTCGGCCACTCGGTGCCGCCGAGCCTGGACAGCGCGCTGCCCGCTGATTGGCGCACCCTGATCCCCGCCCAGCTCATCGCGCTCACCGAGGCGTGGTGGGTGCCCGCGGCCTGGGACGGTGACGCCGAGGCCGGTGGGGTGGTGTTGCCCGCGGCGATCATGGCGACCGTCGCGCTCGACGAGGTGACCGTGCACGCCTGGGATCTGGCGGCCGCCACCGGGCAGTCGGTCACCGTCGACCCGGACCACTTGGCGATCCTGCTCGAATTCCTGCGCGACACCGATCCGGAGGGCACGCCAGGTCTGTTCGGTCCGGTCGTCACCGTGCCCGAAGCCGCCCCCGCTTTCGATCGTCTGCTCGGTCTCACCGGGCGCGATCCGGGCTGGCGTCCGGCGGCGATCGCGGCCGACCGGCGGGTCTGACCGTCGATCGCCTGCCTCGACGAGGTCGAGGGCGGCAGGTTCCGCACGCGTCCGATGTCGTCGAATGTCACCGCGCACTGGGCGAACTCGTCTCGGCGCGAGCGCGGTCAGCGGACGTAGGCGCCGCCGATCGTGGCGAGGGCGGCCGCCCGCGCCGACTGGTCGGCGGCGCTCTCGTCGATGGGGTCGCCGCTGGCGAGCAGGCGGTAGTACAGCGGCGCGGACACCGCCGACAGCACCGCCCGCGGGTCCGTGCCCGCAGGCGCCTCACCGCGCGCCACGGCCGCCTCGACGCAGGGCGCCCATTCGGTGAGCCGGGTGTCGTAGAAGGTGTGCAGCGCCGTGGCGGTGACCTCGTCACCGGTGGCCGCGGCGATGACGGCGCGGAACAGATTGCCCTGGCGTGGGTCGGCGAGCGTCTTCGCGACCAGTCGGGCATTGGCGATCAGGTCGTCGAGCAGGGAGCCGGTGTCGGCGCGCGGCAGCGACTGCTCGGCCATGTCCACGAGCAGGTCGGCGACCAGCCCCGCCGGTGTGCGCCAGCGCCGGTAGACCGTCGTCTTACCGACGCCCGCCGTCGCGGCGACCTCGGCCAGATCCAGGCTCACGAATCCCCGGTCGGCGATCAGATCGCCGGCGACCTGCAGTACCGACTCGCGCACCCGGGCGGTGCGTCCACCTGGGCGAACGGACCCCGGCCAGGCGATGTCGTGATTCATAACGGAACTCCAGTTTCATTTAGCGCGCAACGGGTGTACTGTCCGAAGTGTTAACGGAACTATAGACCCTTTAGGAGTTCTCATGGAGTATCGGCGGCTCGGCGCATCGGGTCTGCACGTTCCCGCGCTCGGTTTCGGCGCGGGCACCTTCGGCGGACGGGGCGCGCTGTTCAGCGCCTGGGGCGATACCGACGCGGCGCAGGCCAGGCGCCTGGTCGATATCAGCCTGGAGGCGGGTGTCACCCTGTTCGACACGGCCGATGTGTATTCCGACGGGGCCTCGGAAGAGGTGCTCGGCGCGGCGATCAAGGGCAGGCGCGAGCAGGTGCTGCTGTCGACCAAATCCGCCCTGCCGACCGGTCCGGGCGCCCACGAGGCCGGGGCGGGCCGGGCCCGGCTGATCCGCGCCGTCGACGCCTCGCTGCGCCGCCTCGGTACCGACTACCTCGACCTGTTCCAGCTGCACGCCTTCGACGCGGGCACCCCGCTCGCGGAAACCCTCACGGCCCTCGACGATCTCGTGCGCGCGGGCAAGATCCGCTACGTCGGTGTGTCCAACTTCGCCGGCTGGGAGCTGATGAAGACGCTGTCCACCGCCGAGGCGCTCGGCCTGGAAAAGCCTGTCGCGCACCAGGTGTACTACTCGCTCGTCGGTCGCGACTACGAGTGGGAGCTCATGCCGCTCGCCGCGGACCAGGGCGTCGGCGCGATCGTCTGGAGTCCGCTGGGCTGGGGCAGGCTCACTGGCAAGGTCCGCCGTGGCCAGCCGCTACCGGCGGGCAGCAGGCTGCACGAGACCGCGCAGGCGGGCCCGCCGGTGGACGACGAACACCTCTACGACATCGTCGATGTCCTCGATCGCATCGCCGCCGAGACCGGGCACAGTGTCCCGCAGATCGCTCTCAACTGGCTGCTCACCCGGCCCACCGTCGCCAGTGTTCTGATCGGCGCCCGCAACGAGGAGCAGTTGCGCCAGAACCTCGGCGCGGTCGGCTGGCAGCTGGAGCCCGAGCACCGGGCGGCTCTCGACGCCGCGAGCGCCACGACACCGCCGTACCCGTACTACCCGTATCACCGGCTGCCCGACTTCACCCGGCTGAACCCGCCGGCGATTCGGGCGGCGTGATCAGTACACGTCGCGGACGTAGCGCTTCTCGGCGACCAGCTGCTTCTTGAAGGCCAGGGCACCGGCCTCGTCCAGCTTCCCGTGGATCTGGGCGATCCGGAGCAGCGTGTCGTCGACGTCCTTGGCCATCCGGGAGGCATCGCCGCAGACGTAGAAGTGGCCGCCGTCGCGCAGCCACGACCACAGCTCGGCGCCGTGCTCGATCATCCGGTGCTGCACGTAGACCCGCTCGCGCTGGTCGCGGGAGAAGGCCAGGTCCAGGCGGGTGAGGAAGCCCGAGCGGAACATGTCCTCCAGCTCGGTCCGGTAGTAGAAGTTCTGGGCGGCGTGTTGATCGCCGAAGAACAGCCAGTTGCGTCCGGTCGCGCCCAGGGCCCGACGTTCGTGCAGGAAACCGCGGAAAGGAGCGATGCCGGTGCCGGGGCCCACCATGATCATCGGGGCGTTGGGGTCCAGCGGCGGACGGAAGTGCGGGGCGCGCTGCAGGAAGATCGGCACCTCGGCACCCGCCCGGTCGGCCAGGAAGGTCGAGCACACGCCACCGCGCCGGGTGGAGTTGCCGGCAGGTTCGCCGTAGCGGACGACGCCGACGGTCAGCTGCACTTCGTCGGGGGTGGTCAGCGGGCTCGAGGAGATCGAATACTGGCGCGGCTGCAGCTTTTTCAGGGCGCCGAGCCAGTCGACCAGGTCGGTGCGCACCGGGAAATCACGCAGCACGTCGGCGGCCTGACGGTCCCAGAGGTAGTTGGCGAGTTCGTTGCGGTTGTCGCGCCGCAGCAGCTTGGCCAGCTGGGGGTGCGGATTGCGTTCGGCGATGAAGCCGAGCAGATCCTGACTCACCTTGGTGATGTCGTAGTGGGTGCGCAGGGCCTCGGTGAGGGTGAGTTCGCGGTCGTCGAGCTCGATGACACGGCGACCGTCCAGGCCGGTCGCGGTGAGCCACTCCTCGACGAGTTCGGGGCTGTTGGCCGGGAGCACGCCCAGCGAGTCGCCGACCTCGTAGCTGGCGTCGAGGTCGTGCAGGTCGAAACCGAAGCGGCGCACCTCTTTCGACGAGCCCGGCGCGCTGAGTGTTTCGTTGCGCATCAGGGTCGCGCGGACCGGAGCCTGGCGGGTGAACGGCGCCGGGGCGGTGCGCTGGACGCGAGTGGGTGCAGGGGCGAGGGGGCGGTCGAGCACGATCGCGCCGCCGCGACCGGACGGCCGCGGTAGCGAGGAGCCGGACATCTGGTGTGGCACAGGGGCATCGGTGTCGCCGATACCCGGTGCGTCGGGTGGGGTGGCCTCGCCCGGGGCCGACCCGCCGAGCGCGGCGAGGACATCGTCGAGCCACTGGTCGGCGGCGTCGGCGAAGTCGGGTTCGCTGTCGACGCGGGGCACCAGCGGCTTGGCGCCGCGCGCGGCGAAGAGGCGGTCGAGTTTGCGGCCGTGGCCACAGAAGTCGTCGTAGGAGGAGTCACCGAGGGCGAACACCGCATAGCGGACGTCGTTGAGCCGGACGATGCTGTCCTCGAGCCGGGTCCAGAAGTCGGCGCCGTTGTCGGGCGGGCCGCCGTCGCCGAAGGTGCTGGTGACGATGAGGATGTCGCCGGTGAGCGCCGACAGCTCGCAGGAATCCATGTCGAGCAACGACGGCTGGAATCCGGCGGTGGACAGGCGCGCGGCGACGGTGGCCGCGAGTTCCTCGGCATTGCCGGTCTGGGAGGCCCACAGGACCGTCACCGGGGCGGCGGCCGGAGCGTCGGCGACCGCAGCTTCGACCGTGGCGCCGGAGGTGCGCGAGTACATCCCGGCCAGCAAGCCGTCGACCCAGAGACGGGACTGGGCCGACAGCGGCGCGCTCGCCGGCAGCACGGGCTGCCCGGAGACCGGCAGCGACTGCAGTGCGGCGAGGTAGCCGCCGAGATAGATGCGTTCGGTCTCGCTGAGGGTCGGCGAGGTGCCCGCGTCCAGGCCGAGGATCCCGGCCAGCGGGTGCGCGTTCGGCTGGGCGGACAGCTGGGCGGGCTGGGCCGGCGCCTGCTCGGGCGCGGCGGCGGGTCCGACCCGGCGCAGCGCCACCGCGCAGGCCTTGAACTCCGGCTGCAGCGAGGCGGGGTCCACCGCGTCGTTGGTGACGGCGTTGATCGTCAGGTATTCACCCTGTTCGTCGTTCCAGTGGAAAGGAGCGAAGCAATCGCCGGGCCGAACCCGATCACTGATCTGTACCGGCAGCACGGCACGGCCACGGCGCGAGGCGATTTCGAGCTGGTCGCCGGGCTTCAGGTCCAGCCGCCGCGCGTCTTCGGGATGCACCTCGACGAAGGGAGCGCCGTTGAGCTTGGTCAGCTTGGCGACCTTGCCGGTCTTGGTCATCGTGTGCCACTGATGCTGCAACCGGCCGGTGTTGAGCAGGAACGGGTAATCGTCGTCGGGCAGTTCGGCGGCGGGCAGGTGCGGTCGGGGGAAGAACACCGCGCGCCTGCTCGGGGTGGCGAACGCCAGTCGCGGTGTGGTGCCGTCGGATTCGACATGCAGCGGCTGGTGGACGCCGTCGTTGCGGTAGCGGATCGGGTTGCGCGGGCTGGTGCTGTCGTTGCAGGGCCACTGCATCGGGCCTTCGCGCAGCCGGTCGTAGCTCATACCGCTCAGGTCGTAGCCGGTGGCCGGGTTGGTGAACTGCTGGATTTCGGCGAAAACCTCGGCACTCGAGGCGAAGTCGAAGCCGGGGAAGCCCATGGCCGTGGCGACCTGGGCGATCAGCAGCCAGTCCGGTCGCGCGTCGCCGACCGGATCGACCGACTGCTGCAGCAGGGTGACATTGCGCTCCGAGTTCACCATCACCGCATCGGCTTCGGCCCACAGCGTGGCGGGCAGCAGCAGGTCGGCATAGGCGTTGGTGGCGGTCTCGGTGTAGGCGTCCTGCACCACGACCAGCTCGGCCGCTTCCAGGCCCGCGATCACGGTCTTGCGATTGGCCACGGTGGCAACGGGGTTGGTGCAGATGATCCACGCGGCCTTGATCTCGCCGTCGGCCAGACCGCGGAACATGTCGATGGTGCCGGGCCCCGCCTCGGTGCGCAGGGTGTCGGCGGGCAGGCCCCACGCGGTCTCGACGAAGGTCCGGTCGGCGGGGGAGAGCAGGCTGCGCTGGCCGGGCAGGCCGGGGCCCATGTAGCCCATCTCGCGGCCGCCCATGGCGTTGGGCTGACCGGTGAGCGAGAACGGGCCGCTGCCGGGGCGGCAGATGGCGCCGGTCGCCAGGTGCAGGTTCACCAGCGCGTTGGTGTTCCAGGTGCCGTGGGTGGACTGGTTGAGTCCCATCGTCCACAGCGACATCCATTCGCCGGCCTCGGCGATCATCGTCGCCGCGGTGCGGATGTCGGCCTCGGCCAGGCCGGTGAGCTCGGCGACCCGGGCGGGCGGGTAATCGGCGAGGAACTCGGGCATCGCGTCCCAGCCCTCGGTGTGCTCGGCGATGAACGCGGTGTCGATCGCGCCGTCGGCGACCAGCAGGTGCAGCAGGCCGTTGAGCAACGCCAGGTCGGTGCCGGGCGCGATCTGCAGGAAGAGGTCGGCGCGCGCGGCGGTGTCGGTGCGGCGCGGGTCGACCACGATCAGTTTGGCGCCCGCCTTGAGCCGGTCGGCCATCCGCAGGTAGAGGATCGGGTGGCAGTCGGCCATGTTCGCCCCGGAGACCAAGAACAGGTCGGCGTGCTCGAAGTCGTCGTAGGAGCCGGGCGGACCGTCGGCGCCGAGCGACTGCTTGTAGCCGGTGCCCGCGCTGGCCATGCACAGCCGGGAGTTGGCCTCGATGTGCTTGGTCCGCAGGTAGCCCTTGGCCAGCTTGGTCGCCAGGTACTGGGCCTCGAGCGACATCTGCCCGGAGACGTAGAGGGCGATCGCGTCGGGCCCGTGTTCGTCGAGGATGGCGCGCAGCCGGGTGGCGGTCTGGTGGACGGCCTCGTCGACCGGCAGCGGGACGGGGACCTGACCGCGTTCGGGGCGGTGGTAGGCGGTGTCCATCCGGCCGGGCGCGGCCATCATCTCCGCGTGCGTCGCGCCCTTGGTGCACAGCCTGCCCGCGTTCGCCGGATGCAGCTTGTCCCCGCTGACCTTCGCGATCAACCGCGCACCCGACTGATCAGTCTTGGTCTGGACGCTGATGCCGCAGCCGACGCCGCAGTACGAGCACTGTGTACGCACAGTGTCCGTGGCGCGGATGTCAGCTTCCCGTGTCATGGCTTCGATCATCCGCACCTGTCGTTGCGCTCGATTTACCGAACGTTATGTCCAGGTGACAATCGACCTCACGCGTCAAAATTTCCACCGTGAGGTCCGATCGGGAATATCTGCCCTGATCAGGGCGCATTCCGGTGCGGCGCCCCGGGCCGCGCGCCGCCCCGGGGTGACGGGACTCACCCCGGTATCAGGGCGGTTCAGCCCAGTTTGTAGCCGCGATGCAGCGCGACAACACCACCGGTGAGGTCGCGCCACTGCACCGAGTCCCAGCCGGCGTCGGCGATCCGCCGGGCCAGCCTGCGCTGGTTCGGCCAGGCCCGGATGGACTCCGCCAGGTAGACGTAGGCGTCGGGGTTGGAGCTGACCGCGCGCGCCACCCGCGGCAGCGCCTTCATCAGGTACTCCATGTAGACGGTGCGGAACGGCCCGAACACCGGTGTGGAGAACTCACACACCACCACCCGGCCGCCGGGCTTGGTCACCCGCAGCATCTCGCGTAGCGCCAGGTCGATGTCGGCGACATTGCGTAAACCGAAGGAGATGGTCACCGCGTCGAACGAGTTGTCGGCGAACGGCAGGGCCATCGCGTCACCGGCGACCATCGGCACCTGGCGGAACCGGCCGGCGGCGAGCATGCCCTGGGAGAAGTCGGTGGCCACGCACCACGCGCCGGACTTGCCCAGCTCGACGGTCGAGACGCCGGTGCCCGCGGCGAGATCGAGCACTCGCTCGCCCGGACGCAGCCCGAGCGCGCGCCGCGTCGCCCACCGCCAGTATCGATCCTGGCCCGCGGAGATGACCGTGTTGGTGAGGTCGTAGCGCTTGGCCACACCGTCGAACATCGACGCGACCTCGTGGGGTTGCTTGTCCAGCGATGCTCGAATCGGTTCCCGCTGCTCTGTTGTCGCCACGATTCGAGCTTATCCGGCGCGCGCTCGAACGCTCTATGCCGAGCGCGGCAATCGGTCGCGCATCCCGGTCACCTCGGCGTAGTGGGTCATCAACTCGGTGCAGATCGCGGGCCAGGTGCGGTGCAGCACCGACTTGCGGGCCGCCGCCGCGAACCGGGCGCGCTGGCCCCGGTCGCGCAGGGCCGATACCGCGCTGGGCAGCAGCTCGGCGAACCGGTCGACCGGCAGCAGGTAGCCGTTGCGGCAGTGCGCGATCAGGTCGCGCGGGCCACCCGCGTCCGGCCCGATCACCGGCACACCGGACGACAGCGCCTCCTGCACGCCCTGGCAGAACGTCTCGTGCTCGCCCGGATGCACCATCACGTCCAGGCTCGCGTAGTGCGTGGCCAGGTCGCTGCCGCCGAGCTCGCCGGTGAACACGGCGTCGGGCAGCAGCCGGCTCAGCCGCGCCCGTTCCGGTCCGTCACCCACCACGACCAGCTGGATCGACGGATCGCCCGCCAGCGCCGCGAGCCGTTCGACGTGCTTTTCCGGGGCGAGTCTGCCCACGAAGCCGACCACCAGCCGGTCCTCGCCGCCCAGCCAGCTCGCCCGCAGGTCGGCGCTGCGCGCGGCGGGGTCGAAACGGTCGATGTCGACGCCGCGTCCCCAGCGATGCACCCGGGGGATGCCGTGGTCGGCCAGGTCCTGGGCGGCCGCCGAGGACGGCGCCAGCGTGCGGGTCGCGCCTTCGTGGATTCGGCGCGTCCACGCCCAGGCCGCGCGGGCAGCGAGCCCGAGACCGTAACTCTTGGCGAAACCGGCGACATCGGTCTGATATACCGCGACCGAGGGCAGATCGAGCCGGGTCGCGGCGGCCAGCCCGCCGGCGCCGAGCAGGAACGGCGAGGCCAGATGCACCACGTCGGGGTCGAAGGCGGCGATCGCGGCGGTGATCCCCGGCTGCGGCAGGCCCACCGGCAGCGAGCTGACCTTGGGCACCATCATCGCAGGCACCCGGTGCACCGGGAAGCGGCCGTGGAAGCGGGGTGCGGGCGCGACGCCGCGCAGGGTGTCGGGTGCCACGATCATCGCGTCGTGTCCGTGCTGGTCCAGGTGGTCCAACACCCGCAACACGGAGTTGACGACGCCGTTCATGTTCGGCAGGAATGACTCCGCCACGATGGCTACGCGCACCACCTCAGAGTGACCGCCACACGGCGCGACACCACCACGCCGACGTGAAGCCGGGACGAACAGCAGACGAAGTTACGCCTCGTGCTGCTTGCGCCGCACCAGCCACAGCACGGGCAGCGCCACCGCCCAGACCACCACGATCACCGAGGCCGCCGGGATGATCGCCACCCGCGCGTCCCGCCCGGCGACCCGGACCAGATCGGGGTCGCGGGTGCTGTACTCGACATTGATGCGCTGCCCGGCCGTCAGATTGGTCGGATACAGGATGCCGACCTTCGGATTGTGGGTGACGCTGTCCGGCGTCACGTACATGACCGCCGACCGCAGCCTGCCCGCCGAGAGCACCTCACCGGAGGTGGTTCCGCGATGCTGTTCGATCTCGAAGTCGTTGCGCCAGGCCGCGAGTACGAGCAGCACCATCAAGACGCTGATCACGGTGGCCACGCCGAGCACGCAGGACCGTACCCGTCGCAGGCGCTTGGACCGCCGCTCCGACAGGCTCACTTCCGACACCCGGCACACAGTACCGTTGCCGCCATGTCCCGAAAATTCAGCTTCACCGTGCCCTACGCAGTCCCGGTCGAAGATCTTCACCGGGCACTCGTCGACGATGCGGTCTGGCAGGAGCGATTCGCCGCCGCCGAGACCGCGACCCTCGAACTCTCCCATCCCGACGGGCCGGGTTCGATTCGCCTTCATATGACGGAAAAGCCAGGTCGGGACAAGGTTCCCGGCCTGGTACGCAAGGTGCTCAAGAGCGATCTGGTGCTGTCGCGGACCGACAACTGGCAGCCGCTGCAGGGCGAGGTCGCCAAGGGCAGCTTCACCGGGCAGACCGGCGGCATCAACACCGAGATGTCGGGCACCTACGAACTGCGTCCGACCGCCGAGGGCAGTGAGATCGAAGTCATCGGCACCGTCACCGTGAAGGTGCCGCTGGTCGGCGGCGCCATCGAACCGCTGGCCGAGCAGCTGCACCAGCGCGTTCTCAACAGCGAACGCAAGTTCATCGAGAACCGCTTCGCCACGAAGTAGACCGTCGGAAGGTGCCGCCCGCCGGGCCGGGCGGCACCGCGCTCACGCGCTCGGCTCGACCAGCACCAGCCAGTTGCCGGAGTTGTCGCGGATGATGGCCTCGGTGCCGTACGGGCGCGCGGCGGGCGGCTGGATGAACTCGACGCCCTTGGCGGTGAGCTCCTCGAAGGTCTTCTGACAGTCGGCGGTGCGCAGCCCGAGGGCGCCGTGGGTGCCGTCGGCGAGAGACCGCCGGATCGCGTCGGCCATGTCGTCGGTCAGCGGCGGTCCCGGCACCATCAGCGTGACCTCGAGCTCGGTGTGGTCCGGGTGAGCGACGGTGACCCACCGGAACCCGTTGTCGCCCATGCTCACATCCGCGGTCTCGACGAATCCGAGCTTGTCGATGTACCACCGCTTGGCGGCGTCCTGATCGGTCACATACACGGTGACCAGGGAAACGTTCGTGATCGTTGGCATGACTCGAGGCTAGGACGGACCGGTGCCGCCGGGCTTCTCCGAAATTGCGGTGTCGGGCCGGACCCGGTCGGAGAGCCCGTGCATGAAGACGTAGCAGCCCGGAATGTGTGGTGCGCCGTCGGCGAACCTGGCCTGATACTCGCTCGGCGTCGCCCCGACGAGCTGACGGAACTTGCTGCTGAACGAGCCCAGACTCGCGTACCCGACCAGCATGCACACCTCGGTGACGGTCAGATTGGTGGCCCGCAGCAGATCCTGGGCTCGTTCGATCCGCCGCTCGGCCAGATAGGCCCCCGGCGTCGGCCCGTACACGGCGGCGAACGCGCGCAGGAAGTGGTACTTGGAGACCCCGGCGGCGCGGGCGAGATCGTCCAGGTCGAGCGGGTCGGCGTAGTGCCGATCGATCAGATCGCGGGCCCTGCGCAGGTGCGGCAGCAGAGCCAGGACCGGGCGACGCGCCGTCGCGCTCACGACGTCAGCTGAACGGCCGCAGGTCGTCGGCGCGCAGGGAGGCGCGGCCGGCGGCTCGCCAGGCGCGGGCGGTGAGGTCGACGTCCTCGTCGGTCACCAGGTTGCCCATCACCCGAACGGCCGTGCGCTGCAGGTACTTCGAGCGCATCACCGGCGGGCCGCCGAGCGGGACCATCTTCGGGTGGGTGGCCAAGCCGGCCAGCCTGCGCGCGACCGAGAAGGTCCGGCCGTAGCGCTCGCGCAGCAGCTGCGGCCACACCCGGCTCAGGTCGGGCTCGTCGAGCAGGCCGGACAGCAGGTGCCCGCCCTCGAGGCCGTAGTCGATGCCCTCGCCGTTGAGCGGGTTCACGCAGCCCGCCGCATCGCCGACCAGGACCCAGTTCACCCCGGCCACGTTCGAGACCGCGCCGCCCATCGGCAGCAGCGCCGACGCCACCGCGCGCAGCTCGCCCTCGAGCTCCCATTCCTCGCGACGCAGCCGGGTGTAGTGCTCGATCAGCGGCTTGAGCGCGATGTGCGAGGGCCGCTGCTCGGTGGCCAGCGAGCCGACGCCGATATTCACCTCGCCGTTGCCCAGCGGGAAGATCCAGCCGTAGCCGGGGACCAGCTCGTCGGCGGCGTTGCGCAGTTCCAGGTGCGAGGAGATCCACTGATCGTCGCTGCGCCCCGACTTGATGTAGGCGCGCGCCGCGGTGCCGTAGGCGAAGCGCCGATGCCAGGTACGACCCAGCTGTTTTCCGATGGGGGAGCGCACCCCGTCGGCCACCACGAGCACCCGGCAGCGCACGGTGTGGGTGGCCTCGCCGATGCGCACCGTCACCCCGGTGACCCGCTCGCCCTCGCGCAGCACCTCGGTGACCTTGGCTCCGTCGACCATCAGCGCGCCCGACTTGATCGCCGTCTCGCGCAGCTTGTCGTCGAGTTCGGTTCGGGGAACCGCGCTTCCGTAGGTCGGGAACGACCCGCCCGGCCACGGCAGCAGCGCCTCCCGGCCGAAGCCTGCCATCCGCAGGCCGTGATTCACCGTATGCGCGCGCAGCCACTCGCCCAGACCCAGATGTTCCAGCTCGGCGGTGGCCCGTGGCGTCAAGCCGTCACCACAGGTCTTGTCGCGCGGGAACACCGCGGAATCGAGCAGCAGCACGTCGCGACCGGCCCGCGCGGCCCAGGCCGCCGACGCCGATCCCGCGGGTCCGGCCCCGACCACCAGCACCTCGACGTGGGCAGGCAGCGGCGCGCCTGCCCCCGGCGGGCCGGCGGCGGCAGCGGAGTGTGACCACGCAGGCCCGCGAGGGCGGGCGCCAGGGGCACCGCGGTCGGCGGGGGTGAGATCCGGTGAACCCATGGCTCAATACTGGCACCCCCGGCCGCTGTGCGAGAGTGTCGGGTACACCGGGAATAGTCACTGTGTGACCGTGTTCATCGGCCCTGGCGCCGGAACACGCTAGGTTGCTACCCGTCGGGGTCGGACGCATCGCTGGGAGAAGATAATGAGCACATCGGCTGTGAGCGACGAGAGCACCGTGGTTGCCGGGGTAGATCTCGTCGATCCCGAACTCGCCGCCACCGTGCGCGACGGCCTGGCCGCGGTCGAGAAATTGCTCGTCGACGAACTCTCCGACGGTGAGGAATTCCTGCAGGAAGCGGCGCTGCATCTCGCCCGCGCGGGCGGCAAGCGCTTCCGGCCGTTGTTCACCGTGCTCACCGGTCAGCTCGGTCCCAATCCCACCGATCCGGCCCTGGTCACCGCGGGTACCGTGGTGGAGCTGGTGCATCTGGCCACGCTGTACCACGACGACGTGATGGACGAGGCGCCCCAGCGGCGCGGCGCCGTCAGCGTCAACGCGCGGTGGGGCAACAACATCGCGATCCTGGCGGGCGACTACCTGTTCGCCCACGCCTCCCGCCTGACCTCGACGCTGGGCCCCGACGCGGTCCGCATCATCGCCGAGACCTTCGCCGAGCTGGTCACCGGCCAGATGCGGGAAACCATGGGCGCCAAGCAGACCCAGGACCCGGTCGAGCACTACCTGCGCGTGGTCTGGGAGAAGACCGGCTCGCTCATCGCCGCCGCGGGCCGCTTCGGCGGCACCTTCTCCGGCGCGGGCCCCGAGCACGTCGAACGGCTGGCCCGCCTCGGCGACGCCGTCGGCACCGCCTTCCAGATCTCCGACGACATCATCGACATCTCGTCCTCGGCCGAGCAGTCCGGCAAGACGCCGGGCACCGACCTGCGCGAGGGCGTGCACACCCTGCCCGTCCTCTACGCGCTGCGCGAGTCCGGCGCCGACGGTGACCGCCTGCGCACCCTGCTGGCACGCCCCCTGGAAACCGACGCCGAGGTCGAGGAGGCGCTGGAGCTGCTGCGCCGTTCGCCCGGCATGGCCCAGGCCAAGGAGAAGCTGCAGGAATACGCCGACCTCGCCGACACCGAACTGGCCGCGCTCCCGGCGGGCCCGGCCAACGACGCCCTCAGCCGCCTCGTCCGCTACACCATCGAGCGGGTGGGCTGACCAGGAACTATCGCCGCCACGCAGTCGTTGACCAAACGCGAAGCAACATCGGATTTCGCGCGAACATGGGTGACTCGCCGGGTACGCCCAGAACTGTTCACGTGGTCGACCGCAGGCCCGACGCCTGACGAACCAAGCGCCTGACGACCGGCAAGAGGCGCGGGGAGGCGGAAATGCCCAATGGGATCAGAACATTCGGTTTGATGGTCGGGCTGTCGGCGCTGATCGTCGCCATCGGGGCGATGTTCCGCAGCCCGACGATCCTGATCATCTCGATCGTGCTGGCCGTCGGCATGAACGCCTACGCCTACTTCAACAGCGACAAACTGGCGCTGAAGGCGATGCACGCGCAACCGGTCAGCGAACTGGAAGCGCCGGTCATGTACCGGATCGTGCGCGAGCTCGCGACCACGGCCCGCCAGCCCATGCCGCGGCTCTACATCAGCCCGACCAACGCGCCCAACGCGTTCGCGACCGGGCGTAATCCCCGCCACGCCGCGGTGTGCTGTACCAGCGGCATCCTGCAGTTGCTCGACGAGCGGGAACTGCGCGCGGTGCTCGGACACGAGCTGTCGCACGTCTACAACCGCGACATCCTGATCTCGTCGGTGGCCGGCGCGATGGCCTCGATCATCACCGGCCTCGCCAATATGGCGTTCTTCGCGAGCTCGTTCGGCAGCAGGGACGGGCAGGGCCCGAACATCATCGCCGTGCTGCTGGTCTCGCTGCTCGGCCCGATCGCGGCGGGCCTGATCAAGATGGCCGTCTCACGGTCCCGGGAGTACCAAGCCGATCAGTCCGGCGCCGAACTCACCGGTGACCCGCTGGCGCTGGCCTCGGCCCTGCGCAAGATCGAACGCGGCGTCCAGGTGGCCCCGCTGCCGCCGGATCCCCAACTCACCAGCGAATCGCACCTGATGATCGCCAACCCGTTCCGCGCGGGCGACCGCATCGCCCGCTGGTACTCCACGCATCCGCCGATGGAGGAACGCATCAAGCGGCTGGAGGAGCTGGCGGGCGGCGAGCACCGCTGCTGACGTCACCACCACGTTTTCGGCCGCCTCGCCGCCGAGCAGCGAGACGGAACGCCGAAGGCGCAGTATCGCTGCTCGGCGGCGAGGTCACGAGGCCGAAAACCCGCGGCGCCAGCCGCTAGCGATAATTCACGAACTGCAGGGCGATACCGAAGTCCTCGCCCTTGAGCAGCGAGATCACGGCCTGCAGATCGTCGCGCTTCTTGCTGCTGACCCGCAGTTCCTCGCCCTGGATCTGCGCCTTCACGCCCTTGGGGCCCTCGTCGCGGATCTTCTTGGAGATCTTCTTCGCCTTCTCGGTGTCGATGCCCTGCACCAGCGTGCCGGTGATCTTGAACACCTTGCCCGAGGCCTGCGGCTCGCCGGCATCGAACGCCTTGAGCGAGATGTCGCGCCGGATCAGCTTCTCCTTGAACACATCGAGCGCGGCCTTGACCCGCTCCTCGGCGTTCGCGGTCAGCACGATGGCTTCCTCGCCCGACCACGCGATCGCCGCATCGGTGCCCTTGAAGTCGTAGCGGGAGTTCAGCTCCTTCTCCGCCTGGTGCAGCGCATTGTCGACCTCCTGCCGATCGACCTTGCTCACCACGTCGAATGACGAATCAGCCACACTGCGCTCCTGTCCCTCACGGTCTGCCAACGGGTGGGCCGACAGGTGTGCCGGCCACCGAGACAGTTGTACCCGTATGCCCCCGTCGACCGTGCTCGCAGGGTCGTTGTGCAGGCGGTTTGCATTGGGGGTGTGGGTTCGTTGTAAGCTGCTCAGCGCACCGGAAACGGCGCACAAGGCAGATTGCCCGAGCGGCCAATGGGAGCAGACTGTAAATCTGTCGGTGAAAGCCTACGTAGGTTCGAATCCTACATCTGCCACATCGAACCCCGTCGATCATCACGATCGGCGGGGTTCTTTGGTTCGTGGCCTCGTCCGCCTCTCCGCGATTCTGCGTCCCGTCCGGGAGCTCGACTGTGCGTTCTCGGGCTCGCGTCGTTCTGGCACGGCGTCGAGGTGGCCGGGGGAGTTACCCATGCACCTGCGTGATCAGTGGGTTGCGGGTCGGTAAAAATGGGGTCTCACCAGGCGATTTGGTGCTCTTCGGTGGAAGTGTGTAATCTCTTTCAGGACGCCGGAGCACGGGGTCGCTCGGATCGGTTCGCCGACCAAGACCTTGTGCCACGTAGTCATGCCCCCTTAGCTCAGTCGGCAGAGCGTTTCCATGGTAAGGAAAAGGTCAACGGTTCGATTCCGTTAGGGGGCTCGCCGGATTGCCGGTGGTGACCGACTTTCCCGCCGGCCCACCGTAACAGGTCCGCCGTGGCGGTGTAGCTCAGTCGGTAGAGCAAACGACTCATAATCGTTGTGTCGCCGGTTCAAGTCCGGCCATCGCTACCAATAACGACTCAGCCCAGACCGGAAAGAAGGCAAATCGTGGCCGCGAAGTCCACCGATGTCCGGCCAAAGATCACCTTGGCCTGCGAAGAGTGCAAGCACCGCAACTACATCACCAAGAAGAACCGGCGCAACGACCCGGACCGCCTCGAGCTGAAGAAGTTCTGCCCGAACTGCGGAACCCACCGGGCGCACCGCGAGTCGCGCTGATTCACCAAGCTTTGCCGAAAGGCCGGACGAGAGTCCGGCCTTTCGTGCGTTTCCGGGGTCGGTACGGTACCCGCCCGAGTGGGTGAATACACCCCGCTCGACGTTGTGACCCGGCTACGTGTGAGTAAGGTCCACGGTGTGACAGTGAACACCGGAACCGACGAAGCGGTCACCGCCGCAGCCGCCGCACCGGTCGATCCCGCCGCGCACGCCGCGGCGATGGTCGGCCACCACTACCGTGTCGACGACTACTACGAGGTCGGCCGCGAGAAGGTGCGCGAATACGCCCGTGCCGTGCAGGACTACCACCCGGTGCACTGGGAGGAAGACGTCGCACGTGAGTACGGCCACGACGGCCTGCTCGCCCCGCTCACCTTCATCTCGCTGGTGGGCATCCTCGCCCAGCGCAAGCTGTTCGAGCAGATCGTCACGGGCTACGACCTGAGCCAGATCATGCAGACCGATCAGATCCTGGAGTTCCACCGCCCTATCCGGGTGGGCGACCAGCTGACCTGTGATGTGTACCTGCATTCCTTCCGGCAGGCTTTCGGCGGCGACATCATCGTGACGAAGAACATCGTCACCGCCCAGGACGACGAGCTGGTGCTCACCACCTACACCACGCTCATCGGCCGCAGCGGCGGTGACATCGATCCCACGATGTCGGACGCGGTGCGCAACATCCTGATGCACGGCCTCGAGGAGCCCGCTCATCACGCGCCCGTCGACGCGCACACCGGGATCACCCCGGATCCGGTCACCAAGCAGCCGGCCCCGTTCTTCAGCACGCGCGCCCTGTCCTTCGACAGCGTGTCGGCCGGTGATGAACTCCCGCCGCGCACCGTCCGGCTCACCCGTGGCGATCTGGTTAACTACGCGGGCGTGTCCGGCGACGCCAACCCGATCCACTGGAGCGACGAGATCGTCAAGCTCGTCGGCCTCGACGACGTGGTCGCGCACGGCATGCTGACGATGGGTCTCGGCGGCGGTTTCGTCACCTCCTGGCTCGGCGATCCCGGCGCCGTCAAGGAGTACAACGTGCGCTTCACCAGCCCGGTCTACGTCGGGTCCGACGCACCGGCCGAGGTCGAGTTCACCGGTAAGGTGAAGTCGGTCGATCCGGAGACCAGGACCGCGGTCGTCGCCATCACGGCGAAGTCGGCGGGCAAGAAGATCTTCGGGCGGGCCACGGCTACCGTTCAGCTGTCCTGACCTGGTCGGCTGTCCCGGATTGGCAAATACCGCACGCGGTAACGTACACTCGGGACTCTGGGGTCACCGGCTGCTGCGCGCTGATCTTCCCGGGGACATGATCCCCTTGGAAGCGGCGCGCATGTTGTGTGGCACCAGAGCTCGATAATCGAATATCGACTGTGGTTGGGCACTACAGCTCAGGCTGGTCCAACCGAAGGGGCGTAGCTCAATTGGCAGAGCAGCGGTCTCCAAAACCGCAGGTTGCAGGTTCAAGTCCTGTCGCCCCTGCCCTGAATGCCAGCGACGAGGAAGGATCGACGTGAGCGAGCGGAGCGAGCGAGCCATCAGGCCAGCGCGCTTCGCGCACGGCGGATCCGAGCGAAGCGAGGAGACGACGTGAGCGACGAGCGGGATACTCGCGCCGAAGACGGCGACGACACCGCCGCTGCCACTCGGCCGAGCGGCAAGCGGACAGCTCGCCGTGCGCGCACGTCGGATGCTCCGGCGGACACCGGTTCGGTGGCGACGCTCGACCGGTCCTCCTCGCGCAAGGCAGACAAGACTGCTGGGAAGGCCACGTCGGGCAACCCGTTCAAGCGGCTGCTCAGGTTCCTGCGAGAAGTTATCGCGGAACTGCGCAAGGTGATCTGGCCCAACCGGAAGCAGATGGTCACCTATACGACCGTCGTTCTGGTGTTCGTGGTCTTCATGGTCGCGTTCATATTTGGGCTGGATACGGCGTTCATCAAGGGTGTCGACTGGCTGTTCGGCTGATCGCCGACACCAACGCCGGTAGCCGATCCCGGGCCGGAACGGCGGAGTGTGCGCTCCGCGCCCCCGACCCGGCCCAGAGGATGTAGTGACGACACAGGAAGCGAGTGCCTCAGTGAGCACCCCGGAGAACGAAACAAACGACGAGTTCCCGGTCGACGACGTCGTGGCGGAGACCGCCACCGACGAGGTCGATGCCACCACCGAGGTCGCTGACGCCGACGAGACCGTCGTCGAGGACGTCGCCACCGAGGAAGACCCCGAAGCCGACCCGGTCGAGTCGATGAAGGCCAAGCTGCGCCGCGTCCCCGGCGACTGGTACGTCGTGCACTCCTACGCCGGCTACGAGAACAAGGTCAAGACCAACCTCGAGACCCGCGTGCAGAACCTCGGCCTCGAGGACTACATCTTCCAGGTCGAGGTGCCGACCGAAGAAGTCACCGAGATCAAGAACGGCCAGCGCAAGCACGTCAACCGCAAGGTGCTGCCGGGCTACATCCTGGTCCGGATGGAACTGAACAACGAGTCGTGGGGTGCGGTCCGCAACACTCCCGGCGTCACCGGTTTCGTCGGTATGACCGGCGGTGGCCCCGGCGCCAAGCCGACCCCGCTGACCATCAACGAGGTCGTGAAGTTCCTGGTTCCGGCCGGTGCGCAGCAGAAGAAGGCGGCCGCGGCGGCAGCCTCCTCGACCGGCGCCGAGTCCACCGGCGAGGTGTCGGCCAAGCCGATCATCGAGGTCGACTTCGAGGTCGGCGAGTCGGTGACCGTGATGGACGGCCCGTTCGCGACGCTGCCCGCCAGCATCAGCGAGGTCAACGCCGAGCAGCAGAAGCTCAAGGTGCTCGTCTCGATCTTCGGTCGCGAGACCCCGGTCGAGCTGAACTTCACCCAGGTCTCCAAGATCTAGCTCGAACCAGCTTCGCAACGGCACCGCCTCGGCGGTGCCGTTGTCGTTGTACGACCTCCCCGCCTGCGGCCGCCACGGTGGGGTTCGGTAGAGTGTGACAGTTCGTGTGTAGACCCGCTCCAGGCGTTTTCCGCCCGGTGTGACGGTCGTGCGCGAATGCCGGGCTTGGACCCGGCGTGGGAGCGATCCCGCAACAGGCTTACGGCAACCGTAAGGAACCGAAACCCAAGGAAGAAAGATGCCCCCCAAGAAGAAGAAGCTCGCCGGGATCATCAAGCTGCAGATCCAGGCCGGTGCCGCGAACCCGGCTCCTCCGGTCGGCCCCGCGCTCGGTCAGCACGGCGTCAACATCATGGAGTTCTGCAAGGCGTACAACGCCGCGACCGAGTCGCAGCGTGGCAACGTCATCCCGGTCGAGATCTCGGTGTACGAGGACCGGACGTTCGACTTCAAGCTGAAGACCCCGCCCGCCGCGCGTCTGCTGCTCAAGGCCGCCGGTGTGCAGAAGGGCTCGGCCGAGCCGCACAAGACCAAGGTCGCCAAGGTCACCATGGACCAGGTCCGGGAGATCGCCAAGACCAAGGCCGAGGATCTCAACGCCACCGATCTCGATCAGGCCGCGAAGATCATCGCCGGTACCGCGCGTTCGATGGGTATCACCGTCGAAGGCTGAGCGACTACTCGCTCACTGTGGGAGGGCCGGCCAGGCCCGTAACACCACATCTGAACTCGAACATTAAGGACAGAGAAACATGGCAAAGCGAAGCAAGGCGTATCTCGCCGCTGCTGAGAAGGTCGATCGCGACAAGCTGTACTCCCCGCTGGCCGCTGCGCGCCTGGCCAAGGAGACCGCGACCACCAAGACCGACGCGACCGTCGAGGTCGCCGTTCGTCTCGGCGTCGACCCCCGTAAGGCCGACCAGATGGTCCGCGGCACCGTCAACCTGCCGCACGGCACCGGTAAGACCGCCCGCGTCATCGTGTTCGCCGCCGGCGAGAAGGCCGCCGAGGCCGAGGCCGCCGGTGCCGACGCCGTGGGCGCCGAGGACCTGATCGAGCGGATCCAGGGCGGCTGGCTGGACTTCGACGCCGCGATCGCCACCCCGGACCAGATGGCCAAGGTCGGCCGCATCGCGCGTGTCCTGGGCCCGCGCGGTCTGATGCCGAACCCGAAGACGGGCACCGTCACCAACGATGTGACCAAGGCCGTCAACGACATCAAGGGCGGCAAGATCAACTTCCGCGTCGACAAGCAGGCCAACCTGCACTTCGTCATCGGCAAGGCGTCCTTCGACGACGCCAAGCTGGTGGAGAACTACGGCGCCGCGCTGGACGAGATCCTGCGTGTGAAGCCGTCGACCGCCAAGGGTCGCTACGTCAAGAAGATCACGGTTTCGACCAACACCGGACCGGGCATCCCGGTGGACCCGAACCGCACCCGCAACCTCCTCGACGAGGATGCGTGAGCTTCGACTGACAGGTAGCTCCTGATCGACCACGAGGGTGGGAACGCACTGCGTTCCCACCCTCGCGGTCTTTCCGGTCAGTCCTTCTTGCGCCAGCCGAGCAGGACCGATTCGCCGTCCTGCGGCTTCCACGGCAGGAAGATCGCGACGATCACCGCGCAGACGGCGACCGCGCCCGCCGCCACCAGGGACGCGGTGTGCGCACCCTGTAGCGTCGCGGTCTTCATAGCGACGATGAGGTTCTCGCGCTGGGTTTCCAGGAACGGCGTCAGCTCACGCTTACGCAGCTCCAGCACGCTGAGTGGACTGGCCTTGACCAGGCTCTTCTCATTGGCGTTCATGATCGCGAGCGGGATGGCGTCGACCCGGGCGCCGATGCGGCTGCTGTAGTACGAGGCCACGATCGAGCCGAGTACCGCGACGCCGAGGGTGCCGCCGATCTCGCGGGTGGTGTCGTTGACGGCCGAGCCCGCGCCCGCCTCGTCGAGCGGCAGCGCCGACATGATCGACTCCGTGGCCGGGCCCTGCACGATGCCCAACCCCAGCGCCATCGACACCATCGATGGCAGCACGCCGATCAGATAAGTGCTGTCGACGGTGACCTGGCCGCCCAGATAGAGGCCGAGTCCGGTGAGCAACAGCCCGATCACCAGCACCGCGGTGGTGCCGACCCGCTGGGCGAGCAGCGTCGCCACCGGTGCGCCGATCGCGACCGAGAACGCGAACGGCAATGACGCGATACCGAATTCGAGCGGGGTGTATTCCCGCACGCCCTGGAAATACTGGGTGATCAGAAACAGGAATCCGAACATCGAGAAGTACGCGATGGCAATGGCCAAGGCGGGCAATGAGAATCGGCGGTTGCGGAACAGTCGCATATCGAGAATCGGTGCCGCGGTGCGCAATTCCCACGTGACGAAAGCGGCGAGCAGAACGACACCGAGCGCCGCGGTGCACAGGGTGGTGAGCGAGAGCCAACCGTTGTGCGGTGCCTCGATGATGGCCCACACCACCAGCGTGATGCCCGCGACGGACAGCAGGATGCCGGGCAGATCCAGCCTGCCGACCTGTTCGGCGCGTGATTCCGGCACCCAGATCAGCGTCGCGACCAGTGCGACCAGCGCCACCGGCACATTGATCCAGAACACCGAGTGCCAGCTGAAGTGTTCGAGCAGCCAGCCGCCCGAGATCGGGCCGATGGCGATGGCGAAGCCCGCCATCGCGGTCCAGGCGGCGATGGCCAGCGCGCGTTCGCGCTTGTCGGTGAAGATGTTGATGATCAGGGCCAGGGTGGCCGGGAAGACGGCGGCGGCGAAGACACCCATCGCCGCGCGGGCCGCGATGACCTGCGTCATCGACTCGGCGAGCGCGCCGCCGACCGACATCACCGCGATGCCGATGAGACCCACGATCATGATCCGGCGGCGACCGTAGCGGTCACCGAGATTGCCTGCGGCGAGCAGCAATCCGGCGAAGGTGAGCGTGTAGGCGTCGACGACCCACTGCAGGCCGGAGACTCCGGTCTGCAGTTGGACGCCGATGGAGGGGAGGGCGACGTTGACGATGGTGTTGTCGAGGACGACCAGCAGTTCGGCCAGGCAGATGACGACGAGTGCGAGGAATCGCTGCGGACGCCGGTCCAGCAGCACTGATGGAGCGACTATGGAGGTTGCCATAGTTGAGAAGTGAAGCAGGTTACTGTCACCGAACGTAACACCTTTCCGGTGAGATTGCTGCCACTTCGACCCATCGAATGTGAACTGGGCCACAAATCGACACCGGCGAATTCAGCGCTGCCGGGGGCGTTTTGGCAGATCGGGGCAGGTGCCGGTACAGTGGACTCCGGTCATCGACATGTTCGATGGCTACCCATTCGTTCTACCGAAGACCGTTGGTCGTCGATGCCGCTTGCGTGGTGTCGATCGAAGGTCCGGCGACATTGCCGGCGGCCCACGCAGGGAGAGCTGAGGCCGATATTTTCGCGCCCCGGTACGCCTTGCGTCCGGGGCGTTAGTTTTGTCGCCGGCCCCTGAATTCGGTAGTGCGCGTTCACGAACCGACATCAGAGAGGAGGCGAAGTATGGCGAAGCCTGAAAAGGTCACCGCTGTCGCGGAGATCGCGGAGCAGTTCAAGAACTCCACGGCCACTGTTGTCACGGAATACCGTGGTCTTTCGGTCGGCAAGCTCACCGAGCTGCGTCGCGCGCTCGGCGCCGAGGCCACGTACTCCGTCGCCAAGAACACCCTGGTCAAGCTCGCGGCCGCGGAAGCGGGCGTCGAGGGCCTGGACGACTTGTTCGTCGGACCGACCGCCATCACCTTCATCCAGGGTGAGCCGGTCAACGCCGCGAAGGCCCTCAAGACCTTCGCCAAGGACAACAAGGCGCTCATCATCAAGGGCGGCTACATGGACGGCGCTGCGCTGTCCGTGTCCGAGGTCGAGAAGATCGCCGACCTGGAGACCCGCGAGGTCCTGCTGGCCAAGCTGGCCGGTGCGATGAAGGGCAACATGTCCAAGGCTGCCGGGCTGTTCTCGGCTCCTGCCGGTCAGGTGGCCCGTCTGGCCGCCGCGCTGCAGGAGAAGAAGCAGGCCGAAGGCGCTGCCGAGTAATACCCCCGTGTGGGTGTTACCGCCCGCGCGAACAGACATTCACTACCGAAAGGAACAATCATGGCCAAGCTGTCCACCGAAGAGCTGCTCGAGGTTTTCTCGGAGATGACCCTGCTGGAGCTGTCGGGCTTCGTGAAGGCGTTCGAGGAGAAGTTCGAGGTCACCGCCGCTGCCCCCGTCGCCGTTGCCGCCGCGGGTGCCGCCCCGGCCGCCGCTGACGCCGCCGAGGAGCAGGACGAGTTCGACGTCATCCTCGAGGGTGCGGGCGACAAGAAGATCCAGGTCATCAAGGTGGTCCGTGAGATCGTCTCCGGCCTGGGCCTGAAGGAAGCCAAGGACCTGGTCGAGGGTGCCCCGAAGCCGATCCTGGAGAAGGTCACCAAGGAGGCCGCCGAGGCCGCCAAGGCGAAGCTGGAAGAGGCCGGCGCCAAGGTTGCCGTCAAGTAATTCGGCACCAGCCGTTGCGAACGGGCGGTCCCACTCGGGGCCGCCCGTTTGTTATTTACCCAGACATGCGAAAGTGATCTCAGTCGTGAGTTCCGGTCGGGGTTACTCTTCAGTCATGTAGGGGTGTGCCCCGTCTCACTGATGGGTTACAGTGACCGGACCCACAGTGTCGT
This sequence comes from Nocardia sp. MH4, assembly GCF_019266065.1. Lineage (GTDB taxonomy): Bacteria > Actinomycetota > Actinomycetes > Mycobacteriales > Mycobacteriaceae > Nocardia > Nocardia canadensis. Next base: position 35,141 of record NZ_LPNR01000109.1, read on the forward strand.
GACGCACCGCCGTGATGTGAGCGCGCGGTCAGCGGGGTGGGGTGCTCGCAGGGAACAATGGAGGTAGGCGTGGGCGTCGAGGTCAGGACCGAGGGTGTAACAAAATCCTTCGGTTCGCAGCGAATTTGGCAGGATGTGTCGATCACGCTCCCTTCGGGTGAGGTGAGCGCCCTGCTCGGCCCTTCTGGTACGGGTAAGTCGGTGTTCCTGAAGTCGCTGATCGGTCTGTTGCGGCCCGAGCGCGGCTCCATCTTCATCGATGGCACCGATATCACCACCTGCTCCAACAAGGAGCTCTACGAGATCCGGAAGCTGTTCGGCGTCCTTTTCCAGGACGGCGCGCTCTTCGGCTCGATGAATCTGTTCGACAACATCGCTTTCCCGCTTCGTGAGCACACGAAGAAGTCGGAAACCGAGATCAAGCGCATCGTCATGGAGAAGCTCGAGCTGACCGGTCTGCTCGGCGCCGAGGGCAAACTGCCCGGCGAGATCTCCGGCGGTATGCGCAAGCGCGCCGGCCTGGCCCGTGCCCTGGTGCTCGACCCGCAGATCATCCTCGTCGACGAGCCCGACTCCGGTCTGGACCCGGTGCGTACGTCGTACCTGGCGCAGCTGCTGCTCAATATCAACGCCCAGATCGACGCCACGATCCTGATCGTGACGCACAACATCAACCTGGCCCGTACCGTGCCGGACAACATCGGCATGCTGTTCCGCCGCCAGCTGGTCATGTTCGGCCCCCGCGAGGTGCTGCTGACCAGTGACGAGCCGGTGGTCAAGCAGTTCCTCAACGGCCGCATGATCGGCCCGATCGGTATGTCCGAGGAGAAGGACGAGGCGCAGATGGCGCGCGAGCAGGCGCTCGTCGACGCCGGTCACCACCACGGTGGCGCCGAGGAGATCGAGGGCATCATCCCGCAGATGAAGGCGGAGCCGGGCATGCCGGTCCGCCAGGCCGTCTTCCGTCGTCAGGCGCGTGTGCGCGAGATCATGCACACCCTGCCGCACGCGGCTCAGGTGGCGATCCGGGAGTCGCTCGACCAGTCCGACGACACCCAGGTGATGGCCGCCTACGGCAGTGAGCACCCCACCGCGGCCTTCGACACCAAGACGATTCCGCACGGCCAGATCAACGGCTGAGCGCACCCGGCGACACCAGCGAGCCCCGGCCGTCACGGCCGGGGCTCGCTGCGTTCACGGCCGGAAAACAGGCTCTGAACGGGTGTTTCGCGGGTTGGCGTCTTCGGCGTGTCGCGGGTAAAATAGCCGCGGTTCCGGCCGGGGATGTCCAGCGCGCCAGGCGATCTCACTTCTCGGACAGACCCCGCCGCGCCACTTGACGAGGCGCGCGCGAACCGTCACCCTATTCACAGCAGTGTCAGCTGCGCAGGGGCTCCAGCGCCCAGAACGACCGACGCGGCCAGCGTCACGGGAGTTCGGCGCGTTTGCCGTGTGAGCGGTCGCACGGATGGTATGTTGACACCCCTCTATATGTGGGTGTAAGTTTGGACGTTGCGCTGGCTGCCTCCTGTCCACACCTTGATTCGCACACGTAAGTTCCACCTTCCGGTGTTACTTCCGCTGCTGCCTGTTCGGGTTTCGTTCGGGTTGTAACCAGCGGAATTCGTAGCAGACAAGCGACGGTCGCGGACCACCACGCGACGCGCGTGAGGTGCTGGAAGGACGCATCTTGGCAGTCTCCACCCAGACCAAGGCTGGAATCCCCGGAGCCCCGTTGAGGGTTTCGTTCGCGAAGATCCGAGAGCCCTTGGAGGTGCCCGGACTTCTCGACCTACAAACGGACTCGTTCGCCTGGTTGGTCGGTACCCCCGACTGGCGTGAGAAGGCGGCCGCACGCGGCGACGTCGGTCTCGCAGGCGGCTTGGAGGAGGTGCTCGAGGAGCTCTCGCCGATCGAGGACTTCTCCGGTTCGATGTCCCTGTCGTTCTCCGATCCGCGCTTCGAAGAGGTCAAGGCCTCCATCGAAGAGTGCAAAGAGAAGGACATGACCTACGCGGCGCCCCTGTTCGTCACCGCGGAGTTCATCAACAACAACACCGGCGAGATCAAGAGCCAGACGGTCTTCATGGGTGACTTCCCGATGATGACCGACAAGGGCACCTTCATCATCAACGGCACCGAGCGCGTCGTCGTCTCGCAGCTGGTCCGCTCCCCGGGCGTCTACTTCGATCACAGCATCGACAAGGGCACCGAGAAGGACCTGCACAGCGTGCGCGTCATCCCGTCGCGCGGCGCGTGGCTGGAGTTCGACGTCGACAAGCGCGACACCGTCGGTGTCCGCATCGACCGCAAGCGCCGTCAGCCGGTCACCGTGCTGCTCAAGGCGCTGGGTTGGACCACCGAGGAGATCGTCGAGCGTTTCGGCTTCTCCGAGATCATGATGTCCACCCTGGAGAAGGACAGCACGCCCGGCCAGGACGAGGCGCTGCTCGACATCTACCGCAAGCTGCGTCCGGGCGAGCCGCCGACCAAGGAGTCCGCGCAGACCCTGCTGGAGAACCTGTTCTTCAAGGAGAAGCGCTACGACCTGGCGCGCGTCGGTCGCTACAAGATCAACAAGAAGCTCGGCATCCACGTGCACGAGCCGGTGACCTCCTCGGTGCTCACCAAGGAAGACATCGTCACCACCATCGAGTACCTGGTGCGTCTGCACGCCGGTGACCGCTCGATGACCGCCCCCGGTGGTGAAGAGGTCCCCGTCGAGATCGACGACATCGACCACTTCGGTAACCGTCGTCTGCGCACCGTCGGCGAGCTGATCCAGAACCAGATCCGGGTGGGCCTGTCCCGCATGGAGCGCGTGGTCCGCGAGCGGATGACGACTCAGGACGTCGAGGCGATCACGCCGCAGACCCTGATCAACATCCGTCCCGTCGTGGCCGCGATCAAGGAGTTCTTCGGAACCTCCCAGCTGTCGCAGTTCATGGACCAGAACAACCCGCTGTCGGGTCTGACCCACAAGCGCCGCCTGTCGGCGCTGGGCCCGGGTGGTCTGTCCCGTGAGCGCGCCGGCCTGGAAGTCCGAGACGTCCACCCGTCGCACTACGGCCGCATGTGCCCGATCGAGACCCCGGAAGGCCCGAACATCGGCCTGATCGGATCGCTGTCGGTGTACGCGCGGGTCAACCCGTTCGGCTTCATCGAGACCCCGTACCGCCGGGTCATCGACGGCAAGGTGACCGACGAGGTCAAGTACCTGACCGCCGACGAGGAAGACCGCTACGTTCGCGCGCAGGCCAACTCCCCGGTCGACGCCGAGGGCCGCTTCCTCGAGGAGAAGGTCCTCGTCCGCCGTGCGGGCGAAGAGGTCGAGTTCGTGACGCCGGCTCAGGTCGACTACATGGACATCTCGCCGCGCCAGATGGTGTCGGTCGCGACGGCCATGATCCCGTTCCTCGAGCACGACGACGCCAACCGTGCCCTCATGGGCGCGAACATGCAGCGTCAGGCCGTGCCGCTGATCCGTTCCGAGTCCCCGATCGTGGGCACCGGTATGGAGCTGCGCGCCGCGGTGGACGCCGGCGATGTCGTGGTGAACGAGAAGCCGGGTGTGGTCGAGGAGGTCTCGGCCGACTACGTCACCGTGATGGCCGACGACGGCAGCCGCAAGTCCTACCGGATGCGCAAGTTCAACCGCTCGAACCAGGGCACCTGCTCCAACCAGCGTCCGATCGTGGACGAGGGCCAGCGGGTGGAGAAGGGGCAGGTCCTCGCGGACGGCCCCTGCACCGAGAACGGTGAGATGGCGCTCGGCAAGAACCTTCTTGTCGCCGTCATGCCGTGGGAAGGCCACAACTACGAGGACGCGATCATCCTGTCGCAGCGCCTCGTGGAAGAGGACGTTCTCACCTCGATCCACATCGAAGAGCACGAGATCGACGCCCGCGACACCAAGCTGGGCGCCGAGGAGATCACCCGGGACATCCCGAACGTCTCCGACGAGGTGCTGGCCGACCTGGACGAGCGCGGCATCATCCGCATCGGCGCCGAGGTTCGCGACGGCGACATCCTGGTCGGCAAGGTCACCCCGAAGGGCGAGACCGAGCTGACCCCCGAGGAGCGCCTGCTCCGCGCGATCTTCGGTGAGAAGGCGCGCGAGGTGCGCGACACCTCGCTGAAGGTGCCCCACGGTGAGTCCGGCAAGGTCATCGGCATCCGCGTGTTCTCGCGCGAGGACGACGACGATCTGCCTCCGGGCGTCAACGAGCTGGTCCGCGTGTACGTGGCCCAGAAGCGCAAGATCCAGGACGGCGACAAGCTCGCCGGCCGCCACGGCAACAAGGGCGTCATCGGCAAGATCCTCCCCGTGGAGGACATGCCGTTCATGCCCGACGGCACCCCGATCGACATCATCCTGAACACCCACGGTGTTCCGCGTCGTATGAACATCGGCCAGATCCTCGAGACCCACCTGGGCTGGATCGGCAAGGCCGGCTGGAATGTCGACGTGGCCTCCGACGGCACCCGTCCGGACTGGGCGGCCTCGCTGCCCGAGGAGATGCTGGGTGCCCCGGCCGACTCGAACATCGCGACCCCGGTGTTCGACGGCGCCAAGGATGACGAGCTGACCGGTCTGCTCGGCTCGACCCTGCCGAACCGTGACGGTGAGCGCATGGTCGACGAGAACGGCAAGGCGACCCTGTTCGACGGCCGCTCCGGCGAGCCGTTCCCGTACCCGGTCGCGGTCGGTTACATGTACATCCTGAAGCTGCACCACCTGGTCGACGACAAGATCCACGCCCGTTCGACCGGTCCGTACTCGATGATCACGCAGCAGCCGCTGGGTGGTAAGGCGCAGTTCGGTGGTCAGCGTTTCGGTGAGATGGAGTGCTGGGCCATGCAGGCCTACGGCGCGGCGTACACGCTGCAGGAGCTCCTGACCATCAAGTCCGACGACGTGGTCGGCCGCGTGAAGGTCTACGAGGCGATCGTCAAGGGCGAGAACATTCCGGAGCCGGGCATTCCGGAGTCGTTCAAGGTGCTCCTCAAGGAACTCCAGTCGCTGTGCCTCAACGTGGAAGTGCTGTCCTCGGACGGCGCCGCGATCGAGATGCGTGATGGCGACGACGAGGATCTGGAGCGCGCCGCGGCGAACCTGGGCATCAACCTGTCCAGGAACGAAGCGGCCACCGTCGACGATTTGGCGAACTAGGTGGTGACGCGGGTGGCTGCTCCGGCAGCCACCCGCGGACCCGCGATCGGTAACTAGTGAACTTTTTGCTCGAATTCGACCCGAACAGGGGAAAGGAAGTTACGTGCTAGACGTCAACTTCTTCGATGAACTCCGGATCGGCCTGGCCACCGCTGAAGACATCCGCCAGTGGAGCTATGGCGAGGTCAAGAAGCCGGAGACCATCAACTACCGCACGCTCAAGCCGGAGAAGGACGGGCTCTTCTGCGAGAAGATCTTCGGCCCCACCCGGGACTGGGAGTGCTACTGCGGCAAGTACAAGCGCGTCCGCTTCAAGGGCATCATCTGTGAGCGCTGTGGCGTCGAGGTGACTCGCGCCAAGGTGCGCCGCGAGCGGATGGGCCACATCGAGCTGGCCGCACCCGTCACCCACATCTGGTACTTCAAGGGCGTTCCGTCGCGCTTGGGCTACCTGCTGGATCTGGCGCCGAAGGATCTCGAGAAGATCATCTACTTCGCCGCCTACGTCATCGTCGGTGTCGACGAGGAGCTGCGCCACAACGAGCTCAGCACCCTCGAGGCCGAGATGGAGGTCGAGAAGAAGGCCGTCGCCGATCAGCGCGACGCCGATCTCGAGGCCCGCGCGCAGAAGCTCGAGGCCGACCTGGCCGAGCTGGAGGCCGAGGGCGCCAAGTCCGACGTGCGTCGTAAGGTCAAGGACGGCGGCGAGCGCGAGATGCGTCAGCTGCGCGACCGGGCCCAGCGTGAGCTGGACCGTCTCGACGAGATCTGGACGACCTTCACCAAGCTGTCGGTCAAGCAGCTCATTGTCGACGAGGTGCTCTACCGCGAGCTCGTCGACCGCTACGGCGAGTACTTCACCGGTGCCATGGGTGCGGAGTCCATCCAGAAGCTGATGGAGAACTTCGACATCGACGCCGAGGCCGAGAACCTGCGCGAGACCATTCGCTCGGGCAAGGGCCAGAAGAAGCTGCGCGCGCTCAAGCGGCTCAAGGTCGTCGCGGCCTTCCAGGCCAACGGCAACTCGCCCATGGGCATGGTGCTCGACGCCGTTCCGGTGATCCCGCCGGAGCTGCGCCCGATGGTTCAGCTCGACGGTGGCCGTTTCGCCACCTCCGACCTGAACGACCTGTACCGCCGCGTGATCAACCGCAACAACCGCCTCAAGCGACTGATCGATCTGGGTGCGCCCGAGATCATCGTCAACAACGAGAAGCGGATGCTGCAGGAGTCCGTCGACGCGCTGTTCGACAACGGCCGTCGTGGCCGTCCGGTCACCGGACCGGGTAACCGCCCGCTGAAGTCGCTGAGCGATCTGCTCAAGGGCAAGCAGGGTCGTTTCCGTCAGAACCTGCTCGGCAAGCGTGTCGACTACTCGGGCCGTTCGGTCATCGTGGTCGGTCCGCAGCTGAAGCTGCACCAGTGTGGTCTGCCGAAGCTGATGGCGCTCGAGCTGTTCAAGCCGTTCGTCATGAAGCGTCTGGTCGATCTCAATCACGCGCAGAACATCAAGTCCGCCAAGCGGATGGTCGAGCGTCAGCGTCCCCAGGTGTGGGATGTCCTCGAAGAGGTCATCGCCGAGCACCCGGTGCTGCTGAACCGCGCGCCCACCCTGCACCGCCTGGGTATCCAGGCCTTCGAGCCCCAGCTGGTCGAAGGTAAGGCCATCCAGCTGCACCCGCTCGTGTGTGAGGCGTTCAACGCCGACTTCGACGGTGACCAGATGGCCGTGCACCTGCCGCTGTCGGCGGAGGCGCAGGCCGAGGCGCGCATCCTGATGCTGTCGTCGAACAACATCCTGTCCCCGGCGTCGGGTCGCCCGCTGGCGATGCCGCGTCTGGACATGGTGACCGGCCTGTTCTACCTGACTCGTCTCGACGAGAAGGGTGTCGGCACCTACCAGGCCGGCGGCAAGGACACCCCGGAGTCGGGCGTGTACTCCTCGCCCGCCGAGGCCCAGATGGCCGTCGACCGCGGTGAGCTCACCGTGCGTTCGATGATCAAGGTCCGGCTCACCGAGCAGCGCCCGCCGCGCGAGATCGAGGCGGAGCTCTTCCCGGAGGGCTGGCACCGCGGTGACGCGTGGCTGGCCGAGACCACCCTGGGTCGCGTGCTGTTCAACGATCTGCTCCCGGCGGACTACGCGTTCATCAACGAGCCGATGCCGAAGAAGCGGCAGGCCACGATCATCAACGATCTGGCCGAGCGCTACCCGATGATCGTCGTCGCGCAGACCGTCGACAAGCTCAAGGACGCGGGCTTCTACTGGGCCACGCGTTCGGGTGTCACCGTCTCCATGTCGGACGTGCTCGTTCCGCCGGAGAAGGCGGAGATCATGGAGCGGTACGAGGCCATGGCGGATCAGATCGAGAAGAAGTACCAGCGTGGTGCGCTCGATCACCAGGAGCGCAACAACGCCCTGGTCAAGATCTGGCAGGAAGCGACCGAAGAGGTCGGTACGGCGCTGCGTTCGCACTACCCGGCCGACAACCCGATCATCACGATCGTCGACTCGGGTGCGACCGGTAACTTCACCCAGACTCGTACCCTCGCCGGTATGAAGGGTCTGGTGACGAACCCGAAGGGTGAGTTCATCCCGCGCCCGATCAAGTCCTCGTTCCGTGAGGGCCTGACCGTGCTCGAGTACTTCATCAACACCCACGGTGCTCGTAAGGGTCTGGCCGACACCGCGCTGCGTACCGCCGACTCGGGTTACCTGACCCGTCGTCTGGTGGACGTCTCGCAGGACGTCATCGTGCGCGAGCACGACTGTGGCACCGAGCGCGGCATCGTCGTGCCGATCGCGGAGAAGCAGGCCGACGGCTCGCTCATCCGGGACGCGCACGTCGAGACCTCGACCTACGCCCGCACCCTGGCGACCGACGCGGTCGACGCGAGCGGCAACGTCGTCGTGGCCAAGGGCGCCGATCTCGGCGACCCGGCCCTGGAGGCGCTGCTCGAGGCCGGTATCACCGAGGTGAAGGTCCGCTCCGTGCTGACCTGCACCACCGGCACCGGCGTCTGCGCCACCTGCTACGGCCGCTCGATGGCCACCGGCAAGCTGGTCGACATCGGCGAGGCCGTCGGCATCGTCGCCGCCCAGTCCATCGGTGAGCCGGGTACCCAGCTGACCATGCGTACCTTCCACCAGGGTGGTGTCGCGGGTGACGACATCACCGGTGGTCTGCCGCGTGTCCAGGAGCTCTTCGAGGCCCGTGTCCCCAAGGGCAAGGCGCCGATCGCGGAGGTCTCGGGCCGGGTGCGCCTCGAGGACGACGACCGCTTCTACAAGATCACGATCATCCCTGATGACGGGTCGGACGAAGTCGTCTACGACAAGCTCTCGAAGCGTCAGCGTCTGCGTGTGTTCAAGCACGACGACGGCACCGAGCGCCTGCTGGCCGACGGTGACCACGTGGAGGTGGGTCAGCAGCTGCTCGAGGGCGCTGCCGATCCGCACGAGGTGCTGCGCGTGATGGGTCCCCGTCAGGTGCAGGTCCACCTGGTCCACGAGGTCCAGGAGGTCTACCGCTCGCAGGGTGTGTCGATCCACGACAAGCACATCGAGGTCATCGTGCGCCAGATGCTGCGTCGCGTGACGATCATCGATTCGGGTGCGACCGAGTTCCTGCCCGGTTCGCTCACCGAGCGTGCCGAGTTCGAGGCCTCGAACCGTCGCGTGGTGGCCGAGGGTGGCGAGCCCGCCTCCGGTCGTCCGGTGCTGATGGGTATCACCAAGGCGTCGCTGGCCACCGATTCGTGGCTGTCGGCGGCCTCCTTCCAGGAGACCACCCGAGTGCTGACGGACGCGGCCATCAACTGCCGCTCCGACAAGCTGATCGGCCTGAAGGAGAACGTGATCATCGGTAAGCTCATCCCGGCCGGTACCGGTATCAACCGTTACCGCAACATCCAGGTGCAGCCGACCGAAGAAGCCCGTGCCGCCGCGTACGCGGTGCCGTCCTACGACGACACCTACTACTCGCCGGACAGCTTCGGCTCCTCCACCGGTGCCGCGGTGCCGCTGGACGACTACGGCTTCAGCGACTACCGCTGAGTCTTGGCCAGAACGCCCCGCTCCTGACCGGAGCGGGGCGTTCGTCGTTTCGGGGTCAGCGGATTCGGGGGCAGGCTCTGCCCGCGATGTGACAGCGCTCCTCGAAGCCGTGGGGTAGCGGTGAATCGGATTCGCAGCCGGTCGGGTCGGGTCGGGTCAATTCGATGTGCTCCAACGCCGTGAGTGGGATCAGGGACGAGCGGGCGTTGAAGGCCGCGGGGTGGTCGGTGCGACAGCGGCGATCACCGGTGCGGCGATCGCCGGCGGCGGTGTCGTTGGCAGCTCAGGGCTACGAAACGCCGCCCACACGCCAGCACCTTCACCGAAGCAGGTCTCCTGGTCGTCCATGAGGATCGACGTCGGATAGGGCTCGAGCGCCGCGATCCCGCCTGCCCGCGACTGCGGCGAGTCGGTTTCGCGTAGCACGATCTCCCATACCACCCAGCGAGTAGAAGCCACGGCTTATGGCGTGCAGAAAGTGTGGCGGCTAGTCGTGGGTTGATTCGGCGGGTTGGCGGGAGGGGGCGGTGCGGGCGTGGGTGGCGTAGAGGGTGAGGCCTACGAAAGTGAGGCCGCCTACGAGGTTGCCTACCACGGTGGGGATTTCGTTCCAGATCAAGTAGTCGCCGAGGGAGAAGTCGCCGCCGAGGAGGAGGCCGGACGGGAACAGGAACATGTTGACGATGGAGTGTTCGAAGCCCATGTAGAAGAAGAGCATGATGGGCATCCACATGGCGATCACCTTGCCGGAGACCGAGGTGGACATCATGGCGGCGACCACGCCGGTGGAGACCATCCAGTTGCACAGGACGGCGCGGATGAAGAGGGTGAGCATGCCCGCGGCGCCGTATTCGGCGTAGCCGAGGGTGCGGGCCTCGCCGATCTCGCCGAGTTTCTGGCCGACGGCGCTGGGGTCGACGGAGAAGCCCATGGTCAGGATGATCGCCATCATGACGGCGACGGTGAACGCGCCGGCGAAGTTGCCGACGAAGACCAGGCCCCAGTTGCGCAGCATCGAGCGCACGGTGACGCCGCGGCGCTTGTCGAGCAGGGCCAGCGGGACCAGCGTGAAAACGCCGGTGAGCAGGTCGAATCCGAGCAGGTACAGCATGCAGAAGCCGACCGGGAAGAGGACGGCGCCCAGCAGCGGCTGGCCGGTGTTGACGGTGATGGTGACCGCGAACGCCGCGGCGAGGGCGAGGATCGCGCCCGCCATGTAGGCGCGGATCACGGTGTCCCTGGTGGACATGAATGCCTTGGCTTCGCCCGCGTCGATCATCTTCTCGACGAAGTCCGCTGGTTTGAGATACGACATGTGACCCCTTCGTAGTGCTTCCAGCACAGTAGTTTTCGCCGCCGAGGTTGCCTCGCGATCACCGGAAGTTGCCACTCGGTAAATAGTGGTATTCCACTATGGCGGGCGGGTGCGGGCGGATGGCAGGCTGACGAAGTCCCCGACCGAGGAGCCCGTATGCAACCGATCATGAGCAAGTCCGCCGCCGCCGATCTCGTCGTCGCCGCCCGCATCCGCAAAGGCCTGACCTGGGCCGCCATCGCGGAATCGCTGGGCGCGCCGCTGGTCTGGACGACGGCGGCCCTGCTCGGTCAGCACCCGATGACCGAGGAGCAGGCGGCCGCGGCCTGCGCGCTCCTCGACCTGGACGAGACCGTCGCCGAGAGCCTGCGTCTGCAGCCCTCGCGCGGCGCCGACCCGGCGCAACTGGCCGATCCCACCATCTATCGCCTGGTCGAGGCGGTCTCGGTCTACGGCCCGGCGCTCAAGGCTCTCATCCACGAGGAATTCGGCGACGGCATCATGAGCGCCATCAACTTCAACATCGACATCGCCCGCCGCCCCCACCCTGACGGCGACCGCGTGGTCATCACCCTCGACGGCAAGTTCCTCGACTACCGCTGGTGATCGCGGTCCGCGCGCATCCCGTCACCCGCGATCTCGGTCGCGGTTCCTGATCCGGTCGAAGACCGCGCGCTGATCTTCCTCGGCCTGCCGGTCCTGACACGGTCGGCACCCCCACTGCGGCGAGACGTTGGTGACGCAGCATCCGCCCAGGATGTACTCGCCCCGCTCGGCGGCCTGGAACGACTCGAAGGTGGGGTAGCCGTAGAGGATCCGGAGCATCGGGCCATCGCATTCCGGGCAGCGCGGTGCGTTTTCCTGTGTGTTGGGCACCGGTAGAGCTTGCCGGATCGATGGTCACCGGAGAGCCGAATCGAGGTAGTCGGACGAGGCGGACGCGGGGTTCGCCGAGTCGCGCGGTGACCGCGTCGTCATCGCCGGCGCGGTCCTCGACCATCGCTGGTAGGTCAGGCATCGGGGCGTGTCGGGACCGCGGCGACCGCCCGCGCCTCGGGGTCGCCGGCCGGCAGGGGTTCGGGTTCGCCGAGACGGACGATGATCACGCCGAGGAGAATCAGCGCGCCGCCGAGTAATTGGATCGGACGGGGGGCCTCGCCGAGCAGGGCCCAGGCGAACAGCAGGGCGGCCAGCACCTCGGTGAGGGCGACGAACGAGGCCAGTCGGGAACCCAGGCGGCGGGTGGCGGCGATGCCGGTGACGTAGGCGATCGCGGCGGTGACGATGCCGATCAGCAGGATCGGGACCCACCACGGCGTGCTGAAATCGTCGAACACGACCGTCGCGGTGGTGGCGTGCAGCGGCACGATGCCGACCAGGCCGGCCAGCACCAGCGTGACCCCGCCGATCAGCAGGCCGCCCGCGGCCAGGACCGTGCCGGGCAGCTCGCCGCCCTGGGCGGAGAGCACGAAATACGCGGCGGCGCCGATCATCGCGGCCAGTGCCCAGGTGATGCCGATCGGATCGGTCGACACCCCGGCGAGGATGTCGAGCACCAGCAGCAGTCCGGTGATGCCGAGCGCGGCACCGGCCAGGGTGGCCGCGCCGGGGCGCTGGCGGTGCCGTGCCCACATCCAGCCGACGACGGCGATCGGCGCGGTGTATTCGATCAGCAACGCCGCGCCGACTTCCATGTGGGCGACCGCGTTGAAGTAGGCCAGCTGGGTGCCGGCTACGGCGAGTAGCCCGTACAGCACGATCAGGGTCGCGTTGGCGCGCACCAGGTTCCAGTTCCCCCGGAGCTGGGGGAGGGCGACGGGCAAGAGGGCGACTCCGGCGAGCAGTACGCGCGCGGCGACGACGGCGGCCGCGCTCCAGCCCGCGTTCATCAGCCCGCGCGCGAGTGGGCCGGACAGGCCGAACGAGGTGGCGGAGGCCAGCGCGAAGAGCAGGCCGGTGCGGATCCGGCTGCTCGCCAGTCCGTCATGAGTCAAAGTCGCCATGACTAATGACGGTAAGCAGGCTGCGGTAATATGTCAACGTGGTTTTCGCTCATGACACCGAGGCGGCGCTGCTGGCGGCGGTCGAACTGGTCAATTCCGCGGAGGACCCCGACACCCTCACCGGCACCGACCAGCTCGACGAGTTCTTCGTGCGGCACGTCTACACGGGTGTGCACACCGGCGACGCCGCGGAATTGGCCGCGGTGCGGGCCCTGCGCGCGCCGCTGCGCCGGATGCTCACCAGCGACCGGGACCGCGCGGTGGTCCTGGTGAACGAGACCCTGGCCGAGCATCGCGCGGTGCCGCAGCTGGTCCGGCACGGTGAGGTCGACTATCACGTACACGCCGTCCCGGCCGAGGCCCCGCTGCCGGTCCGCATCGCCGTCGAGACCGCGATGGCCATGATCGATCTGATCCGTGCCGACGACCTGAGCCGCCTGTCGATCTGCGCCGACGACACCTGCGACGGCCTGGTACTTGACCTGTCCCGCAACCGTTCCCGCCGCTACTGCAGCACTGCCTGCGGCAATCGCAACGCCGTCGCGGCCTACCGGGCCAGGCAGCGCTAGAGCGAGCGCACCTTCGGGCATTTCTTGCCCGCCAGGTGACACTTGTCCTCGAACCCGGCGGGCAGCCACGTCCCGTTGCGCAGCAGCGGATGGTGCGGGAAATGCCGCAGGGCCGCGGTGACGAAGATCAGGGGCGCCCAGGCGCTGCGGATCTGCAGTTGCTGGAGGGTCCCGGCGCGGTCGGGGAACCGGCAGCCGACCAGGTCGGGCGCGGTCAGGTCGACGCTCTCCAATGCCGACCAGTACAGCGAGAACGATCGCTCCGGGTTGGCCAGGTGAATCCGGTGCTGGGAGATCATCGCCGATCCCGGACGTTCGGCCACCCAGCGCGGTTGCGTCGCGGCCTCGGCCCGCAGCCGCCGCGACTCGTTGCGCACCGCGTTGCCCAGGTGGGCGACGGCGCCGAGGGGCGTCCGCCCGTCGGCGCGCACCTGGCCGCGCACCCACTTGCCGTTCCCCGGTCCGCGCCAGGTGAACCACTGGACGCCGCCGTCGGCGAAGCAGGTCTCGCCGGGGTCGAGCCGAACCCTGGTCGCGGTGGACGGTATCCGCTCGCCCTGGCCCGAAGCGAGCAGTTCGGCCACGCCGCACGTGTACAGCAGGTAGTCGTCGAACCAGGTCCAGCCCGCCTGCTCGGCCAGGGCCCGATCGATGTCGGCCAGCGGGTCGAACACGTCTCTCACCACCCACTCACAACGTGCGAACTCTCCTTCCGTCAACGGTAGCGGAGAGTCCGCACGGCCCCTCAGCGCTCGCTGTCGAGGGCTGCCATCTGCGCGGGCGCGTACCGCTCGCCCGCCACCGCCGCGGCCGGGGTGGCGGCCTCGATCGCGGTCAGTTCCCGCTCGGTCAGCGCTATCCGCAGTGCGTCCACGGTCTCGGTCAGGCGGGTGCGGCTGCGCGCGCCGATCACCGGGACGATGTCGTCGCCACGATGCAGGGCCCACGCGATCGCGAGCTGGGCGACCGAAACGCCCTTGGCGGCAGCGATTTCCGCGAGCGCCTCGACCAGGCGCAGATTGCGGGTGAGGTTCTCGCCCTGGAAGCGCGGGCTGTGGGTGCGGAAGTCGGTGGCGTCGGTGGGCGCGCCCGCGCGGAAGGTGTCGCTGAGCAGGCCGCGCGAGAGCACGCCGTAGGCGGTGATCCCGACACCGAGTTCCCTTGCCACCGGCAGGATCTCGTCCTCGATGCCGCGCGAGAGCAGCGAGTACTCGATCTGCAGATCGACGATCGGGTGCACGGCGGCGGCCCGGCGCAGCGTGTCGGCACCGACTTCGGACAGGCCGATGTGGCGGACATAGCCGGCTTCGACCAGGTCGGCGATGGCGCCGACGGTGTCCTCGATCGGCACCTCGGGATCGAGTCGGGCCGGGCGGTAGATGTCGATGTGGTCGACACCGAGCCGGGTGAGGCTGTAGGTGAGCGAATTGCGGACGGCGGCGGGCCTGCCGTCGAAGCCGGCGAAGGAGCCGTCCGGGCCACGCAGCGCGCCGAACTTCACGCTCAGCACTACGTCCTCGCGGGCCCGTTCGGCGATGGCCTTGCCGATCAGCAGTTCGTTGTGGCCGGCGCCGTAGAAGTCGCCGGTGTCGACGAGGTTGATACCTGCGTCGATCGCGGCGTGCAGGGTGGCGGTGGATTCGCGGTCGTCGGCGGCGCCGTACATGCCGGACATGCCCATCGCGCCGAGGCCGATGCGGCTGACCCGGGGTCCGGTGTCGCCGAGGGAGGTCGAGGGGGAGTGTCGGAAATTCGTCATGACCTCAGCCTGCGTGGGGTGTGCCGGACGCGGCAGAGAGCGTTCATCGGGGGATCGCCGGTCCCTGGCTGGGCCGCGCGCGGTCGCGCACCATGGAGGGATGGACCGCTCCGAGCTCGCCGACTTCCTGCGCAGGCACCGCGAACAGCTGACGCCCGCCGACGTCGGCCTGCCGCCCGGGGTGCGCCGGCGAACTCCCGGGCTGCGCCGCGACGAGGTCGCCCTGCTCACCGGCATGTCGACCGACTACTACACCCGGCTGGAGCAGGCGCGCGGACCGCGCCCGTCGACCCAGGTGCTGGCCGCGCTGGCCCGGGCGCTGCGGCTGAGCGCCGACGAACGCGACCACCTGTTCCATCTGTGCGGTCATCAGTCCCCGGATCGGGAGCTGCGGGACAAGCACGTCGGGCCGGGTCTGCTGCACATGCTGTCCAAACTCGACGACACCCCGGCCGCCGTGATCACCGAGCTCGGCGAAGTGCTCGTCCAGAACCGCATGCACACCCTGCTGGCGGGCGATCACGGCGAGCGCAGCGGTCTCGACCGCTACTACGCCTGGCGGTGGTTCACCGATCCCGCCGCCAGGGCGGTGTTCCCGGAAGCGGATTGGGATCGGCTCAGCCGCAGCCATGTCGCCGACCTGCGCGCCACCGCGGCACGCCGGGCAGGCGACGCCGAAGTCGCCCACTACATCGCCGAATTACGCAGCACCAGTCCCGAATTCGAGGCGCTGTGGAACGAACACGAGGTGGCCGTGCGGGTCACCGACAGCAAGCGGTTCGCGCATCCCGAGGTCGGGCTGATCGACACGATCTGCGAGGTCCTGGTCACCAGGAACGCGGCGCAGCGGTTGCTCGTCTACCTGCCCAGGCCCGGGACCGACGCCGCCGAGAAGATGGCGTTGCTGCGCGTGATCGGTACCCAGCGCCTGAGTCCGGCGTGACCGTCAGGGCGCCCCGGTGACGTAGGCGAGCGCGGTGTCGACGGCCGGTTGCCCGCCGGCCAGCGCGTACCCGGCCAGCGCGCCGATCGCCGCGCCTGCCACCGTCGCCACCGGCACGGTGATGAAGTCCAGGACGAACAGCCCGAGCGGGAACCCGAGGACGAAGCCGATCGCCGCCCCGATCACGGCGCCCTGGATGATCTGCGGCTGCAGTCGCTGGGTCTCGGCGAAGAAGCGTTCCTGCGCGCTGATATCGCGCACCGGGGTATCGGACTCGCCGACCGGAGTGAGGGTGAGGCTGGTGCCCGCCGCGTCGATGGCCGGCGTCAGCGGCACCTCGCGCTCGCCGAGGCGGACGACCATCGGCAGCGCGGCGATCACCGTGCCCGCGGCATCGGTCACGGTGACGACCTTCGCGTCGTGCACCAGCTGGAACCGGCCCGCGTCGAGCGTGGTCACCACGGCACGCCGATCCTCGGACACGCCGACCTGGTAGTTCACGTCCTTGTCGACGCCGCGCAGCTGGACGCCGGGCTCGGTGCCGGCCGGTTCGGGCTCGGCGGTCCCGACTCCCGTGCCCGCCAGGGTGACCCCCACCGCCAGCAGCGCCGCGCCGATCACAGTGCCGATCCTCATCCCGCCAAGCCTCCCGCTGATCCACCGGGACCGAATCGTCCCGTTCGTCGCGGCAAACCTAACCGCTGAGCGGCTTTTCGGAAAGTTGTCGGGCGGTCAGCGCGACGCGGCCGACCGTCCCGCATCGGCATTCGGCCTGCGCGCGAAGTCCGGCGCGTGCTCGGGGCGGAGGCCGATACCGCCGAGGTACGCGGCGAGCCCGGCCAGCATCGGCACGGCGTCGACGACCCGCAGCGGCAGTGGGGCAGTGGTCAGCTCACCGCGCAGGGCGGGCGCGATCAGCATGTCGTGCTCGCCGCGCTGGGAGCGCTGGGTGAAGCTCGCGGGCAGCATCCGCCTGCGCTGGACCTTCTCCAGGTCGGCGGTTCGCACCGTCCCGTCCAGCAATGGCTGGGCGAGCAGCCGCGCGGTCGCGACAGCGTCCTGCACCGCCAGGTTGACCCCGACACCGCCGACCGGCGACATCGTGTGCGCGGCGTCGCCGATGCACAGCAGGCCGGGCACGTACCAGCGATCCAGCATCCCGACGGTCACCTCGAGCAGTTTCACGTCGTCCCAGGACCCGATCGCCGCGGTCGCCTCGGTGGGCCAGCCGAACAGCTCGGTGACGCGTTCGCGGAGCCATGCCACGTCGTGGGCGGCCCGCAGGGCCGCGTCGCGACCCTTCTCGATGATGTAACCGGTCTGGTAGTAGTCGCCGCGGTCGATCGCCACCGCCGAGTTCCCGCTGGTGAAGCGGGCTTGCACCGCGCCACCATCGGTGTCGTCGGCGCCCTTCGGGACGCGGAAGAACCACATGTCCATCGGCACGTCCTCGCTCCGCTGGCGGAGTCCGGCGGCCTCGCGCGCTACGGAATCGCGTCCGTCGCAGGCGATCACGAGGTCGGCGCGCAGGGTGTGCTCGGTGCCGTGGGCGTCGCGGTATCGCACCCCGGTGACGGTATCGGCCTGGTGGATGAGCCCGGTGACGGTCGAGCGCATGCGGAGCGTGAAGGTCGGCTCGGTGGCGGCGGCGCGGACCAGCAGGTCGAGGAAGTCCCACTGCGGGACCATCGCGATGTGGCGGTACCGGCCGGGAATCCGGCTGAGGTCGGCGGCGACGACCATCCGATCGCCGGCGTACATGCACATCCTGGTCAGGGTGGACTGCGGGAGCCGGGCGAAGTCCACGCCGAGGCCGAGTTCGTCGAGCAGTCGCACGGTCGACGGGTGCACGGTGTCGCCGCGGAAATCGCGCAGGAAGTCGGGGTGCTTCTCCAGCACCGTCACCTCGACGCCCGCCCTGGCCAGCAGCAGGCCCGCCATCGTGCCCGCCGGTCCGCCGCCGACGATGCAGCATGTCGTCTTGTCCATGTCTCCCCCTCGAACACCGATGTCTACGACGGAGCGTAGTAGTCAATCCGGGGGCAGGTCCAGGGTTTTCGGAAATCCTCGACCGCCCTTGACGAGGAGGCGTGGCCGCGCAATACTGAACTAGATGGTTCAGTATGACTTCCTGGATGCCTCGTTCGGGGCGCTCGCGGACCCCACCCGGCGGGGCATCCTCGAGCAACTCGGGCGTGGGCCCGCCAGCATCAGCGAGTTGGCCGAGCGGTTCGAGATGACCCTGACCGGCATCAAGAAGCACATCGGCCTGCTCGAGAACGCGGGCATGGTGGTCACCGAGAAGCGTGGCCGGGTCCGGTACTGCCGGATCGGCGAGCACGTCTTCGATCGAGAGGTGGCCTGGATGCAGGGTTATCGGCAGATGCTCGAAGCCCGGATGGACCGTCTCGGTGAATTCCTCGAACGAACGGAGCCAGAGCAATGAGCACAACGACCAACGACGCGGTCATCACCTCGACCTCGGACCGCGAAGTCCACATCGAACGCGATTTCGACGCACCGCTGGACCGGGTGTGGAACGCCTACAGCCGGATCGAACAGCTCTCGCGCTGGTGGGGCCGCGGCCATGTCGTCGATGTCGAGCGCTGGGAGTTCCGCAAGGGCGGCCACTGGCGCTTCGTCGAACACGACGGCGACGAGTCCTACGGCTTCGAGGGCCGCTTCCGCGAGATCACCCCGAAGGAGCGCATCGTGCAGTCCTTCGAGTGGGACGGCATGCCCGCCCACATCTCGATCGACTCGACCACCTTCGTCGACCTCGGCAACGGCCGCACCAGGGTCGTCACCGACAGCATCTTCCACACCGCCGAGGAATGCGCGGGCATGCTCGCCTCGGGTATGGAAGGCGGCCTCAACGACAGCTACCGCGCCCTCGACGCCCTGCTGGCCGACGGCCGCTAGCGGCCGTCGGATCCGGCGCCGCGGGAGGCGGCGCCGGATCAGCGGTGGGCGCAGCCGGTCGCCCGCTTGCGTGGCTTCAAACGCAGCGGCGGCAGCGGTGGGGCGGGAATCCGCTCGTCCGGCGCGTGGCCGACCACCTCGGCGAAACGGCTGGTGTCGTGGGCTTCCCAGGCATTGCGGGCCGCGACGATCTCGTCGTGACTGCGGCCGACGAAGTTCCACCACATCACCAGTTCCTCGGCGAATGGTTCACCGCCGATCAGCGCGAAGTGCGCGCCCTCGGTGCTGGTCAGGCGCACCTCGGCCCGATCGGTGCCCAGATACAGCAGGGGGCCGGGCGAGAGTTCGGTCCCGTCCACCACCACGGTGCCCTCGACGACCAGCACCGCGTGCTCGAAGGCGCGTTCCAGCGGCAGCCGCACCTCGGCGCCGGGGTCGAGCACGATATCCGCCCCGACGATCGGCGTGTAGGCCCGTGCCGGTGAGGTGACGCCGCCCAGCGTGCCGATCAGCACGGTGGCCCGCAGGCCCGGTTCCTCGTACACGGGCAGCTCGCGATGCTGCTCGAAATGCGGTTCGATCCCGGTCGCGGTGCCGGGCAGCGCGATCCACAGCTGCAGCCCGTTGCCCGCGTGGGCGCCGGAGACGCCGAACTCCGAATGGGCGATACCGCGGCCCGAGGTCATCAGGTTCAGCTGGCCCGGCTCGATCTCGACGTCGGAGCCCACCGAATCCCGGTGCCGGATCCGGCCGTCGAACGGCCACGTCACCGTCTGCAGGCCGATGTGCGGGTGCGGCAGGATATCGGGCGACGCGCCGGTCCGGGTGACGGTCGGCGAACCGAACCGGTCCAGGAAACACCACGCGCCGACGGTCGGCAGATCCCGTTGCGGCAGGGTGCGTTCGACGTACACACCGCGCACGCCACCGAGGGGTACCTCCCTGGCGGGGTACAGCTCGGTGATCGGTCCCGGACTCGGCGACGGCTCGCACACCGCCTCGGTGGGATCGAGCTCCAGATCGCTCACTTGGCGATGCCCTTGCCGACGACGTGCGCGTCGTACTCGGGGTGCTTGTCGAGCCAGCCGCGGATGAACGGGCAGTGCGCGGTGATGGTGCGCCCGCGCGCGATCACGTCCTCGACGGCCTGGCGGGCGAGCACGCTGCCCAGGCCCTTGCCCGCGAAGGCGCCGTCGATCTCGGTGTGGATGAAATCGGTGTCGTTGTCGCGCTCGATGTACTCGGCGAAGCCGGCCAGTGCGCCGTCGTAGAACACGTCGTAGCGGTTCTTCTCCGGGTTGCGCACGACCCGGCGCTCGGGCTCGGTCGACGCGGGCTGCGCGGCGGGGGTGGTCTCGGACATCTTCTTGCGCTCCTTCCGCACCGGAACAGGGTGCGCGCTCAGGATCGACACGCGGTTGAACGCGCCGATCGCGACGGCGATCCAGATGATCACCGAGATCTGTTCCTCGGACCAATGCTCGCGCGCGATCTCGTATTCCCGATCGGTGCGCTCCTCGTCGGGCAGGGTGGTGACGGCCTCGGCCAGCCCCAGCGCGGCCCGGTCGGCGGCCGAGTACGTGCCGCCGCGCCGCCAGGCGGGCAGCACCGCGATCTCCTGTGCCGACAAGCCGGCGCCGAGGCCCGCGTGCTCGTGCACGTCGAGGCAGTACGGGCAGCCGTTGATCTGGGAGACCCGCAGATTGATCAGCTCGATCAGCCGCCGCTCGATCCCCGCGGCCGCCGCGGCGGCGCGGATCTCGGCGGCGGTCGCGCTGAGCGCTTTGAAGATCGCGGGGTGCTGCTTGTCGATCCACACGCGGTCGTGGCGTTCGGTCACTCTCGCGATGCTAGCGCCGCGCGCCGCGGCCCGTCGGACCGCGGCGCGCCGACGGCTATTCCCGACCTGCGGAGGTGAAGGACATGTCGGCGTAGCGGTTGCCCGCCACTTGCCCGGCGATCGGCTCCAGCGTGGCGAGCTCCTCGGCGGTGAGCCGCACCGTGGCCGCCGCGACGTTCTCGGCCAGTCGGACGCGCTTGCGGGTGCCGGGGATCGGCACCACCGGCAGGCCGTGCGCCTCGGCGCGCGCGTGCACCCACGCCAGCGCCGCCTGGGCCTGGGTGATCCCGTGCGCCGCGGCGATCGCGGCCAGCGGGGCGAGCAGCTCGGCGTTGTGCTCGGCGTTGTCGCCGGTGAAGCGGGGCTGGAACCGGCGGAAGTCCTTGTCGCCGAGGTCCTTCGCGGTGCGGAACGCGCCGGTGAGGAAGCCACGACCCAGCGGCGAGTACGGCACGAACGCCACGCCGAGTTCGGCGGCGGCGGGCACCGCGGTGCGCTCGACGTCGCGGGAGAACAGCGACCACTCCGACTGCACGGCCGCGATCGGGTGCACCGCGTGCGCGGCGCGCAGTTCGTCGCCGGTCACCTCCGAGAGCCCCAGCGCGCGCACCTTGCCCGCCGCGACGAGTTCGGCCAGCGTGCCGACGGTCTCCTCGATCGGCGCCCGCGGATCGCGCCGGTGCATGTAGTACAGGTCGATCGTGTCGATGCCGAGCCTGCGCAGGCTCGCGTCGACCGCGGCGCGGATGTAGCCGGGGGAGTTGTCGAAGCCGCGGTAGGCGGGGTCGTCGGCCTTGCGCACGATGCCGAACTTGGTCGCGATCACCAGCTCGTCGCGATGGGCGCGGACGAACTCGGACAGGAACTCCTCGTTGTGGCCCGAGCCGTAGATGTCGGCGGTGTCGAACAGGGTGACGCCGAGTTCGAGCGCGTGCTCGAGGGTGGCGCGTGATTCGGCCGGATCGGTCTCGCCGTAGAACTCGCTGATGCCCATGCAGCCCAGGCCCTGCACGCCGACCAGCGGGCCGCCGGTGCCGAGGGTGGTGGTGGGCAGCGTCGCGGTGGTGCTCATGTATCGGTTCCTTCGCTCGTGGACGCGGTGCGCGTGGCCGGCCGGTCGGCCTCGGATCTGCCCTCGTAGATGGCGATCTTGTAGTCGAGGACGGCCACGGTCTGCTGGAGTTCCGCGATCTTGTCGAGCACGTCGGACCTGGTCTGGCGGAACATCGCGAGCCGCTCCGGGTAGGTCTGCTCACCCGCCTTGACCAGTTCGGCGTAGCGGATCATGTCGGCCACCGGCATGCCGGTCATCCGCAACCGCTTGATCAGCGTCAGCCATTCCAGGTCGCGGTCGCTGAAGCGCCGGTTGCCGGTGTGGTCGCGGCCGACGTAGCTCATCAGCCCGATCCGCTCGTACCAGCGCAGGGTGTCGCGACTGAGGCCCGATCGCTCGGCGACCTGGCCGATCGAGTATCGCGGGCGTTCGCGATCGTCGTCCCCGGCGGTGCTGCGCAGGGCCGCGTCCTGATCCATCGTGCTCGTCCCTTTCTCGTGGAACCCCACCGACGCTATCCACCTGGAGTGCGCTCCAAGCAAGACTTATTCTCGCGGGACGAGCGAATTCAGTTGTACTTCGGCAGCTCCTGCACGGCCCACCGGTTGCCGTCGGGGTCGGCGAAGAAGGTGAACAGACCCCAGCCCATGTCCTGCACCGGGCTGGCCTCCACGCCCGCGGCCACGAGCTGCTCGTAGGCCTGCTGGGCACTGGGGACGACCATCTGCATGCCCTCGACGCTGCCGGGGGCCGCACTGGTCAGGCCGCGGCCGATGCAGATCGAGCAGCCGGAGCCGGGCGGGGTGAGCTGGACGAAGCGGATGTCCGGGCTCGGGGTGTGGTCGTGATCGGCGTTGAAACCGATGCTGGTGTAGAAGTCCTTGGCCCGATCGACATCGGTGACCGGGATGGCAACGAGTTCGATTTTCCAATCCATGCCGTTCAGCATGGCACCAGAGGCCGACAGAAACGTAGTGTGGATCACATGGCAGGTAAGGACATCGACCGCGTCAGGGCCCGATCGGCCTGGGAGACGGTCAAGGAGAGCCCGGTGATCACCGCGATCGCGGTGGCGCCGGTGGTGCTGGTGCTCGGCGTGGTGTGGTGGCTGACGAACGGTTTCGTCGCCTTCGTGCTGCTCGCCCTGCTGGGGGTCGGCATCGTCGTCGGCGGCAAGCTGCTCAAGTAGCCGCGTCCGCCCTCAGCGGGGCACGTGGAAGTACGTGAGTTCACCCGAACCCGGGTCCAGCTGTGCCCACAGCCGGTCGAACTCGAGCACGGCCAGCGCCGAGGTGGGAAATTTGCGGCTGAGCTCGGTCGCCTGATCGGAGTCGCGATTGGCCGCGAGTTCCCAAGCGGTCCACGGGATTCCGGGCACGTGCCCGACGACGAGCAGCGTGCCGACGGCATCGTCGGTGAGCTGGACCAGCTCGATCAGGGTGTGCGGGTTCGCCTCGTAGATGTCGTCGGTGTACTCCACCGGCGCATCGATCCCGGTCGCGGCGAGCGTCTGCCTGGTCCTGGTGGCGGTCGAGCAGCGCACGGCGTCGATCGGCGGCTGGGTGGCCCGCAGCCAGTCACCGGCCAGGGCCGCCTCCCGCTGCCCACGCGGCGCCAGCGGGCGGGCGTGATCGCCGACACCGTCGGGGTATGCCGATTTTCCGTGCCGCATGAGGATCAGGGTCGCCACCATGGGAACCACCGTAATCCCGACCGCCGGTGAGGTAGCGGTCACACTCGAGGCACACTGAAAGCTGCGTCACCGTAGATGTGTTCGTGGCACACCCGCCGCGGGCCCGCCACGGACGACGTCTCGAGCCACCGACCACACATTTCGAGGATCTGCACACTATGGCCTACGTCATCACGCAGCGTTGTTGCAACGACGCCAGCTGCGTCACCGAGTGCCCGGTCGACTGCATCCGTCCGACCCCGGATCAGCCGGAATTCGCCACGGCGGAGATGCTGTACATCGACCCCGACACCTGCATCGACTGCGGAGCCTGTGTCGACGCGTGCCCGGTGGACGCCATCTTCTCCGAGGACGACCTGCTCGCCTCGCTGGCCAGGTACCGCGAGATCAACGCCGCCTACTTCCAGCGCCACCCGCTGGAGTCGAACTTCGATCCGCTGGCGACCCCGACCCGTCCGCCCAAGGACCTGGGCACGCTGCGCGTCGCGATCGTCGGCGCCGGCCCGGCCGCCTGCTACGCCGCCGACGAACTGCTGCGCCGCAGCGACGTCGAGGTCGAGATGTTCGACCGGCTGCCGACCCCGTGGGGTCTGGTCCGGGCGGGCGTCGCGCCCGATCACGCGGGCACCAAGAACGTGGCGAACATGTTCGACTCGGCCTTCCGCCGCGAGACGCTGCAGTACTACCTCAACGTCGAGGTCGGTCAGCACATCGACCATCAGGAACTGCTCGATCACCACCACGCGGTGATCTACGCGGTCGGCGCGTCCAGCGATCGCAAGCTCGGCGTGCCCGGCGAGGACCTGCCCGGCAGTCACTCGGCCACCGAGTTCGTCGCCTGGTACAACGGCCACCCCGACTTCGCCGATCGCGAGTTCGACCTGTCGGGCGAGCGCGCGGTGATCGTCGGCAACGGCAATGTCGCGCTCGACGTCGCCCGCGTGCTCACCGTCGACCCGGACGAGCTCGCCAAGACCGACATCGCCGACCACGCCCTGGACGCGCTGCGCAACAGCAACATCCGCGAGGTGGTGATCCTGGGCAGGCGCGGCCCGCTGCAAGCCGCCTACAGCACCCCGGAGTTCCTGTCGCTGACGCACCTGAAGGGCGTCGACGTCGTCGTCGATCCGGCCGATCTGGCGCTGGACCCGCACAGCCAGGCGCTGCTCGACGACCCGAACATCGAGCCGTCGCTGCGGCTGAAGTACACCCTCGCGCAGGAGTACTCCACCGCCGAGCACGACCCCGCGCACAAGCGGATCGTCTTCCGCTACCTGACTACGCCGACCGCGGTGCACGGCGAGGACAAGGCAACCTCGATCGAGTTCGCGCACAACGAACTGACCGAGGAGAACGGTCAGCTCGTGGCGACCGCCACCGATCGCACCGAGTCGCTCGACACCGGTCTGGTGCTGCGTTCGATCGGTTACCGCGGCGTGCCGATCGCGGGTCTGCCCTTCGACGAGCGGCGCGGCACCGTGCCCAGCGAGCACGGCCGGGTCATCGAGGCGACCGAGCCGGTGCCGGGCGTGTACGTCTCCGGCTGGATCAAGCGCGGCCCGCGCGGCGTGATCGGCTCCAATCGGGTCGACGCCGAGGAAACGGTGGAGGCGCTGATCGCCGACTTCATCGCGGGCAAGCTCACCGCGCCGACCGGTGACCGGGCGGCGCTGCAGGCGCTGCTCGCGCAGCGGCAGCCGGAGCTGGTCGACCGGAAGGGCTGGAAGACCATCGACCAGGCAGAGAAGGCCGCGGGCAAGGCGGCGGGCAGGCCGCGGGTCAAGTTCACCACCCGCGCCGATCTGCTCAAAGCGGCCAAGGGCTAGCCGAGGCAGCCCCGGTCCGCGCGGCGGGCCGGGGCTACTCCGGCAGGGGCATGATCCGGACGACGGTCGTGGTGATCCCGCCGACCACGAACCACAGCCGCAGCACCGGGCGGCCGGTCCGGTCGCCCGATTCGTAGCGGCCGCGCACCGTGATGTGCTCACGGGCCAGCACCGGGGCCACGTATTCGATGACCGCGCGGTGCGGTCCGGCGACCAGCTTGGGGTAGTCGACCAGGAACTGCTCGACCGCCTGCCAGTAGCAGGTGTGGTTGACGTGGTTGTACTGGTCGATATCGGTCGCGCGGACCGGGAACGGCAGATCGGTGTCGGACTCGCGCGGGGCCGGATCGGTCAGGTAGGGCCGCCAGCGCAACCGGTGCTCGTCGGTGGATCGGGCCAGGTAGGCCAGGCCCTCGTCGCTGATCCGGGCGGGC
Source organism: Nocardia sp. MH4 (assembly GCF_019266065.1). GTDB lineage: Bacteria > Actinomycetota > Actinomycetes > Mycobacteriales > Mycobacteriaceae > Nocardia > Nocardia canadensis. The sequence continues at coordinate 60,729 of NZ_LPNR01000109.1, forward strand.
AGATTGCTGGACTCGCTGAGGTTGATCCAGAAGCCCTCGGTCTCGATCAGCCCGCCGCCGTCGCTGGTGATCCGCGTGCGCATGTTCGTCCACCGGGTCGACATGCTCGAACACCAGCGGGTCAGGTGCACCTGGTCGGGCCAGGTGACCGGCCGGATGACGTCGATGACGGTGCGGCGCACGATCCAGGTGGGGTCGGTCCGATGCAGGGCCGTCTGATGCAGTTCGTCCCAGGAGATGTCCTGCAGATAGCGCGCCACGGCATCGAAGCGCAGCCGGTGATAGGGATCCACATCGCCAGCCCGGACGGGCCACGCCGCGGCGAAACCCATGCCCTCCTGGGGAAGCGGGGCCAGTGGCTGATCGAGTGACACGTGTGCTCCTTGCACGGCGCACCAGGTGTGCCGCGACTTCTTGCGTAGTTCTGCTGACGACTTTACGGGGCGCAGATCACACCCTCGCGCGGAGCCGGGGCAAGCGGTATCGAATTCCACCGGCTCCCGGTAGCCTGCAGGAATGGCCGGCGGGGCGATGGCGGGCTCGATGTTCGGGCGCTATGAATTGCGCAGACTCCTCGGAGTCGGCGGTATGGGGGAGGTCTACGAGGCCTACGACACCTCCAAGAATCGCACTGTCGCCGTCAAGGTGCTCAACCGCGATCTGGCCAGAGACCCCGTCTACGTGCAGCGATTCCGCCGGGAGTCGCACGCGATGGCGAGTGTGCAGGAGCCGCACGTCATCCCGGTGCACGACTGGGGTGAGGTCGACGGTGTCCTCTACATCGACATGCGGCTGGTCAAGGGCACCGATCTCAAGGACCGCCTGCAGCGGCACGGCAGGCTGACGCCCGGTGAGGCGGTGCAGGTGGTCGAACAGATCGCCGCCGCGCTCGACGCCGCCCACGAGATCGGCCTGATCCATCGCGACGTGAAGCCCGCCAACATCCTGCTCACCAGCAGCATGTTCGCCTACCTGGTCGACTTCGGCATCGCGCACACCGACTCCGATCCGCAGCTCACCAGCACCGGCAGCGCCGTCGGCTCGATGGCCTACATGGCGCCGGAACGCTTCGAGGACGCGCCGCTGACCGCCGCCGTCGACACCTACGCGCTGACCTGCGTGCTCTACGAGGCCCTGGTCGGGCGGGTCCCGTACCCGGTGAACAGCCTCGCAGGCGCGATCGGCTCGCATCAGATGGCGCCGCCGCCACGGCCCAGCGCCGTGGACCCGGCCCTGGAATTCTTCGATCCGGTGATCGATCGGGGCATGGCCAAGCGGCCGGGACAGCGCTACGCCACTCCCGGTGACCTGGCTCGCGCGGCCCGCGCCGCGCTGGTGCAGGGCGAGCGCGCGGCGCCGCGCACCGCGCCGGGCCCGCAAGTGGCGGCGGCGACCGTGGTCGGCCCGCTGACCGGGCCCCGGTCCTACGACACCGGTGAGCCGCCACCGCCGACGGTGTCCGGTCCCCAGGTGGTGGTGCCGCAGGCCGCCGGCCCGCAGCCGCAGTGGACGCCGCCGCCGGGCTATCGGATGAACGGTCCGCAGCCCACCCGGCCCGGCGGATACACCCACCCCTCCGCGCCGCTGCCGCTGCCGCCGCGGCGCGGTTCGTCGACGCCGATCCTGGCCGGTGCGCTGGGCGCGCTGATCGTGGTTGCGGTGGTCGGCGCGGCGGTGTGGATCATGCTCAGCGTCGGCGACGACAAGCAGCGGACCATCGCCGATCCGCCGATCACGACCACCGGCGACGTGGTCCCGCCGCCGGTGATCGAGACGGTCAGCCAGACCGTCCCGACCACCCGGAACGCGCCGACCCCGACCCCGACGACGGTGCCGCCGCTGCAATCGAGCGTCTCCGGCGCCGACGGCCAGGGCTTCCTGACCAGCCCGCGCTGCAACGACAACGACGCCGCGATGACGATCGCGCGCACCACCGGCTCCCGTGTCGTCATCTGCCACACCGGCGACAACCGCTACTACTACAAGGGCGCGCGCGCCAGCGACGGCCTCGGGATCGAACTCGACGACCCGGTGCCGACCGGCGGTGGTGGTTTCACCGCGACCAATCCGACCGACGGCACGCAGTATCAGCTCAGTTCGGCCGGACTCACCATCGTCAAGGGCGGCTCGGTGCTGGCCAGCGAGTCGGTGACGGAATTCGCCCATCGCTGATCGGTCCGCCGGGATATGTTCGCGGTAGAGGGTGTCACCGAGAGAGGTTCTGGAAAATGCGCGCAGCCCAGGTCGGCAAGCTGGATGGTCCGTCGGCGATCGAGATCGTCGAACTGCCCGAGCCGGTGGCCTATCCCGGTGGGGTCCTGATCGACGTGCACGCGGCGGGCATCGCCTTCCCGGATGTGCTGATGACGCGCGGCCTGTACCAGATGAAGCCGGGCCTGCCGTTCGTCGTCGGCGGCGAGGTGGCGGGGGTGGTGCGCGAGGCGCCGGAGGGCTCGGCGCTGCGCCCGGGTGATCGTGTCGCCGCCCTGACCATGCTCGGCAACGGTGTCGCCGAGGTGGCCGTCTCGCCCGAGCACGCCGTGTTCAAGCTGCCGGACAACGTCTCGCTCGACGCGGGCGCGGGCATTCTGTTCAACGACCTCACCGTCCACTTCTGCCTGACCAAGCGTGGCCGGATCGCCCAGGGCGAGACCGTGCTGGTGCACGGCGCGGCGGGCGGCATCGGCACCTCCACCCTGCGCATGGCCAGGGCGCTGGGCGCGGGCCGGGTGATCGCGGTGGTGAGTACCGAGTCGAAGGCGCAGGTGGCCAAGGCCAACGGCGCGACCGACGTGGTGCTGGCCGAGGGCTGGCTCGCCGCGGTGAAGGAGCTCACCGAGGGCCGTGGCGTCGACATCGTGCTCGACCCGGTGGGCGGCGACCGCTTCACCGACAGCGTCCGCTCGCTGGCCGGTGGCGGCAGGCTGCTGGTCGTCGGTTTCACCGCGGGCGAGATCCCGACGGTGAAGGTGAACCGGCTGCTGCTCAAGAACGTCGAGGTGGTCGGGGCCGCGTGGGGCGAATGGGTGATGAGCCACCCGACCTACCTGGCCGAACAGTGGGCCGAGGTCGAGCCGCTGCTGGCCTCCGGCGCCATCCCCGCGCCCGAGCCGGTGCTGTACCCGCTGGAGAAGACGGCCGAAGCCGTTGCGGCGCTGGACAACCGGACCGCCACCGGCAAGGTCGTCGTGCGGCTGCGCTGAGCGGACGGTGCCCGCTCGTCCCGGCGGCGGTCGGTGGCGGGCGGTACTGTCCATGTCGTTCGCCGGGTCGTCGAAGGAGCCGCATGCAGCTGTCCAATCGGGTACTCAACCGGACGCTGCTCGCCCGCCAGCACCTGCTGGAGCGCTCGACGCTGACCGCCGCGCAGATGTGCGATCACCTCGTCGGTCTGCAAGCCCAGGATGTCCCGCCGCCGTTCGTCGGATTGTGGGGGCGGATCGCCGATTTCGATCCCGCCGTGGTCTCGGCGGGGCTCGAGGATCGCTCGCTGGTGCGGATCACCCTGATGCGCGGCACGATTCACCTGGTCACCCCGCCCGACGCGCTGCGCATCGCGCCGCACATCCAGCCGGAGCTGGAGAAGGTGCCGTTCCGCAAGGGCTTCAACTACGGCGCGATGGTCGGCCTCGAGCCCGACGAGGTGCGCGCCCACGGCGAAGCGGTGCTCGGTGCCGAGCCGATGTCGGCCACCGCGCTGCGCGACGAAGCGGCCAGGATCTATCCGGATCGCGACCCGGGCGCGATCGTCCAGACCTGGCTCTATCAACTACCCGTGCTGCAAACACCGCCGCGCGGGCGCTGGCGCGACAACAGCAGGCCGGTGTGGTCGCGGGTGCAACCCTGGCTCGACGCACCCCTCGACCCGAGCTATCCGGTGGCCGAACTGATCCTGCGGTATCTGCGCGCGTTCGGCCCGGCGAGCACCATGGACATGCAGGCGTGGTCGCGTCTGCCCGCGATGAAGCAGGCCGTGGCCGCGCTGGGCGATCGGGTCCGCACCTACACCGACGAGCGCGGGCGCACCCTCTACGACGCCGCCGACCTCACGCTCGCCGACCCCGATCTGCCCGCGCCGGTGCGGCTGCTCGGCTGGTACGACAACGCCCTGCTCTCGCACCAGGATCGTTCGCGGATCGTCGGTGACAGCTCCGCGCCGCCGTTGCGGGCCTTCGCCGCCAACGTCTCGCCGGTCCTGATCGACGGCTTCCTGGCCGGTCTGTACAAGATCTTCGTCAAGTCCGGCACCGCGCGCCTGCGGATCAGCCCGATCCGGCCCTGGACGAAAGCCGAAGTCGCGCAGGTGGAATCGGAGGCGGCCGGGCTGCTCGCCTTCCTCGAACCGGAATCTGCCCCGGCCGTGGAGATCCTGGCGCCCGGTGCGGACGTCCGCCCGTGACACGGGTTTAACGCCGTGGCAACACCGGCTTCCTAGGGTCGGTGCCACGACGTTCATGGCTGCAACGGACGACGTGCTCCGCTGAACCGGGCGGGCGAACCAGCCGCATCCCAGAAGAGGTGCGCGCATGGGTTCCCCCGCGTCCGTCGTCATCACCGATGTCACCGTCTACACCGAACAGGGCTGGGCGCCCGGCGAGGTCGTCGTCCGCGACGGCGTCGTCGTCGCCCTGCGGGCGGGCCCCGAACACGCCGACCTGCCGCGCTTCGACGGTGGTTCCGGCTACCTGCTGCCCGGCTTCGTCAATACCCACACCCACCTGCAGCAAGCCGTGCTGCGCGGGGTCGGCGAGGGCCTGCCTCTGCTCGAATGGCTGCGCTGCGTCGGCGAATTCACGGTCGCGGCCACCCCCGAGCGGACCTATCTCTCGGCGCTGGCCGGCGGCCTGGAGCTGCTGCGCAGCGGGGTCACCACGGTGGTCGAGCACATGTGGCCGAGCCCGTCGGACGAGATCCACCAGGCGATGATCCGGGCGCTCGACGAGCTCGGCATCCGCGTCGTCCTCGGGCGCGGCCTCGCCGATCGGGCCGACAGCACTCGTAAGTGGGGCCTGGATCCGCGCCTGATGCAGCCGCTGGACGAGGCGCTGGCCCACGTCGACGCCCTCGACAAGCAACTGCTCGGCACCCGCATCAGCACCGCGCTGGCCGTGCCCAACCCCCGCTGCCTGACCCCGGAGGGGATGGCGGCCACCCGCGAGTACGCCCAGGCGACGGGCAAGACGGTGTCGATACATGTTCTGGAGACCACCACCGACGAGGAGATGTGCCGATTGCATGCAGGCGCCGGTGCCGTCGACTACCTCGACGCGAGCGGTTTCCTCTGGGATCGCACGTTGGCGGTGCACTGCGTCAACCTCGACGCCCACGGCCGCGCGCTCTTCGCCGAGCGCGGGGTGGCGGTGTCCTACAACCCGGTCTCCAACATGCGCCTCGGCAGCGGCGTCGCCCCGGTGCCGGAGATGCTGGCCGCAGGCATCGAGGTGACTCTCGGCGTCGACGGCGCCGCCAGCAACGACACCCAGGACATGCTGCTGGCGCTCCGTCTCGGCGCGTTCCTGCAGCGTGCGGCCAACAAACAGGCCGACCTGCTCGGCTTCGCCGACATGCTGCACATGGCCACCGGCGCGGCGGGCCGCGTCCTCGGCAGGCCCACCCGCACCGGCGTCGCCGTCGGCGACCGCGCCGACCTCACCCTGGTCCGCTTCGATCGCGACTTTGCCTGCCTGCCGGTCCTCGACCCCGGCGCCAGCCTGCTCACGGCCGCGTCGTCGCGGGTGATCGACACCGTCTGGGTCGACGGCGAGGCCGTGATCCGCGACGGCGTCAGTACCCGAGTCGACGCGCAGGACCTGGCCGCGCGCCTGGTTCGCATGCGCTGATTGTTAATACGCCAGAAACGAATCACACATTGCATGTAATTCAGTCAATTTACACTGATATTGATCTCAAGTTGCACGCAACATCGACAACCCGCAGGAGAAGGTGATCACGGTGACGCTCTACGACACGGTGAACGACGCCGACGCGAGGACGCTGCTGTCCGGCCTGGAGGTCTCCTTCGCCGGCGTCGGCAAGCGCTTCGGCGGCGAGGAGGGCACGCTCGCCCTGACCGAGATCGACCTCGACATCCGCGAGGGCGAATTCGTCGCGGTGGTCGGCCCGTCCGGCTGCGGCAAGTCGACGCTGCTGCGCCTGGCCGCCGGACTCGAACCGGTGAGCGAGGGCGCCGTCGCGGTCCGCACGGACTCGATCGGCTTCATCTTCCAGGAGGCCACCCTGCTGCCGTGGCGCAAGGTCCGCCGCAATGTCGAGCTCTCGGCCGAACTGGCCGGTGTCGACCGGACCGTGCGCCGCGAACGCGTCGGACGGGCGATCGCGGCGGTCGGGCTGGCCGACTTCGCGAACAAACTGCCGCACCAGCTCTCGGGCGGCATGCGTATGCGCGTCTCGCTGGCCAGGGCACTCTCGCTGGAGCCACGGCTGATGCTGCTCGACGAGCCGTTCGGCGCGCTCGACGAGATGACCAGGCTGAACATGCAGGAGGAGCTGCTGCGCCTCTACCGCGACAACGCCTTCACCGCGTTGTTCATCACCCACTCGGTCTCCGAGGCGGTATTCCTCGCCTCGCGTGTGGTGGTGATGTCGGCCCGGCCGGGCCGCGTCCACGAGGTGATCGACGTCGACCTGCCCTACCCGCGCGATCGCGAGCTGCGCTTCGATCCCGCCTTCACCGAACTTGTCTCGCGCATCTCGCGCGCGCTGAAAGAGGCTGCCTGATGGTCAGTATCGCGGCCCGAGCCGTCGCCCCCGCCCGTCCGCGCCCGGCACTGCCGGTGTCGCAGGTCCGCAAGCTCGCCCGCGCCCTCGTCGCGCCGACGGTGTCCATCGCGCTGGCACTGGCCGCCTGGTACGCGGTGTCGATGCTGGTGCTCAGCGAGGGGCGTCGCTTCCTGCTGCCGCCGCCGCACGTCGTGTTCAGCGAATCGCTCGCCGACCCGGCCAAGCTGGCGGTGATGGCCGAAGCGCTGGCGGTCACCGCCCGGGTGGCGCTCACCGGTCTGCTGATCTCGGCGGTCCTCGGCGTCGCCATCGCGGTGCTGATGAGCCAGGCCAAGCCGATCGAGCAGGTCGTCTACCCGTATGCCGTGGTCCTGCAAGCCATTCCGGTGCTCGCGGTGGTCCCGCTGATCGGGCTGTGGCTCGGCTACGGCTTCGCCGCCCGCACCACCGTCTGCGTGCTCATCGCCATCCACCCGATCATCGCGATGACCCTGTTCGGCATCAAATCCGTCGACGCCAACCTGCAGGAACTGTTCACCCTCGGCCGGGCGGGCAGGCTGCGCAGGCTCTGGTCGCTGCAACTGCCCGCCGCGTTGCCCTCGACGCTGACCGGATTGCGCACCGCCGCCGGGCTTTCGGTCACCGGCGCGATCATCGGCGACATGTTCTTCGCACAGGGCAAACCCGGCATCGGCACCCTGCTCGACACCTACCGCGCCCGCCTGCAATCGGAGGACCTGATCGGTGCGTTGCTGCTGGCCGCGCTGTTCGGCGTGCTCGTGTTCACCGTTTTCACCGTGGTGCAGAAGGTCAGCGTCGGCCGCTGGCACAACTCCGCGCACTAGCTCGTCCCCCTGCACAGAGGATCAACCATGAAGACACTTCCCTTGCGCCGCATCGGCATCGCCGCGCTCGCCGTGCTGCTGGCCGGCGCCGCGACCGCCTGTTCCGACGACGCCACCGACGCTCCCGCCGTCGCGCTGGAACCGGCGCCCGCCGAACAGCAGCTGGCCGGCGCCTGCCCGAGCACCGTCGTCGTGCAGTTGCAGTGGGCGCCCGAGACCGACTCCGGGCCGATCTTCGGCCTGCTCGGTCCCGGGTACAAGGTCGACGCCGACAACAACAAGATCACCGGTCCGCTCGTCACCGACGGCAAGGACACCGGGGTGAAGCTGGAGATCCGGGCCGGTGGTCCGGCGATCGGCTTCCAGACGGTGCCGTCGCAGATGTATGTCGACCAGAGCATCACCCTCGGCCTGGCCCACTCCGAGCACGCCATCGCGGCCGCCGGCCAGCAGCCGATCGTCGCGGTCACCACGCTGCTGCGCAACAGCCCGCAGATGCTGATGTGGGATCCCGAGACCCATTCCGAGTGGCGGGGGATCGCCGATATCGGCAAGTCGGGCAAGCCGATCGTGGTGTCGAAAGGACAGCTGTACCCGGACTGGCTGGTCGCCCGCGGGCTGGTGCAGCAGGGTCAGGTCGACGCCTCCTACGACAACTCCCCGTCGCGGTTCGTTTCCGATCCGTCCTTCGCCCAGCAGGGCTTCGCCAACGCCGAGCCCTTCACCTACGAGCACGAGGTGCGGGCCTGGAACAAGCCCGTCGCCTATCAGCTGCTCAAGGACGTCGGCTACGAGGGCTATGCCCGCACCGTGAACGTGCGCGCCGACAAGCTGGTCGAACTGCGGCCCTGCCTGCAGAAGCTCGTGCCGATGATCCAGCGGGCGACGGCGCGGTTCGAAGCCGATCCGGCACCGGTGAACGACGTGGTCGTCGACGTGGTGTCGAAGAACCCCAAGCTCACCCCGTACAGCGCCGAGCTGGCCGCCTTCGGGTCCAAGGCCCTCATCGACGGCGGTCTGATCGGCAACGACACCGACGGTGTCCTCGGCAGTTTCGACGAGGCCCGCGTCCAGCGCATCATCGACGAATTCGGACCCATCCTGCGCAAGGGCGGCGCGAACGTGCCGACCGGGCTGACCGCCAAGGACCTGGTCACCAAGGAATTCCTCGATCCCGCCATCTCCGTCACCGGCTAAGGAGCCATCCATGACCACCAGCTACGACCTGTCCGAAGTCTCGCGCGAGAAGCAGATGGGCGGCCTCGGTAAGGAAACCGATGCCCGCGAGATCCGCGTCGTCGACCTCACCGACTTCGAGCACCGCCGCGCCGAGATCACCGAGGAGCTGTGGGCCGCTGCCACCGAGATCGGCTTCTTCCAGCTCTCCGGCCACGGCATCCCGCAGGACCTGATCGACGAGATGTTCGGCGCGACAGCCGATTTCTTCGCGCTGCCCGAGGACGTGAAGGGGCAGTATCCGCTGGTCAAGCAGAACAACGCGGGCTGGGAGAGCCTGAGCCAGGTGCGTCCGTCCATCGGGGTGCCCGACCAGAAGGAGTCCTACCAGATCACCCGTCCACACATGGACCAGCTCTGGCCCAGCGAGACCGAACTCGCCGGATTCCGTTCCCGTGTCCTCGATTTCGAGGAACGGGCGTGGGCGGTGGCGATGCGCGTGCTGTCCTGCTTCGCCGACCGGCTCGGCCTGCCGCGCGAGCACTTCACCGCCGCCCACGATCCGTCCTCGCCGAACTACCAGAGCGCGCTGCGGCTGCTGCACTACTTCGCGGTGCCCGAGGAGCTGCGCGGTGTCCCCGGGCGCTGGCGGGCCGGTGCGCACACCGACTTCGACTGCCTGACCCTGCTGTTCCAGCGCGACGGTCAGGGCGGCCTGCAGGTGTGCCCCGGCAAGGAGATGCAGGAGCAGGAATGGACCTCCATCACCCCGTCGTCGAGCCTGATCACCTGCAATATCGGTGACATGCTGACCCGTTGGAGCGACGACCTGCTGCCGTCGAACTTCCACCGCGTCCGCAGTCCGGGTGAGGGGGAGTACCAGGGTGAGCGCTACAGCATCGCCTACTTCGCCCAGGCCGACCGCGACGCGATCATCCAGGGCCCGGCGGGCAAATACCCGCCTGTCACCGCCGCCGATTTCCTGGCGCAGCGGGTGCAGGCGAACTACCGGCCCCAGGGATAATCGAGCACCGACACGGAAAGGACCACGGCGATGACCGACGAGAGCTCCGCGCTGCTCGGCCAGTCAGTGCACCGGCAGATCAGGCAGATGGTCCTCTCCGGCGAGCTGGCCCCGGGCCGATCGCTCAGCGTGCCCGCGCTGGCGACCCAGCTCGGGGTCAGCCGCAGCCCCGTCCGCGAGGCGGTGCAGCAGCTGATCTACGAGGGGCTGGCCGTCAGCGCGCCGCACGCGGGCGCCAAGGTGGCCGCCGTCGACGCGGCGCAGATCCGCGATGTCCTCGCGGTGCGCGCCGCCCTCGACGGGCTCGCCGCCGCCGCGGCGGCCACCCGGCTCACCGAAGCGGACCTGGACAAGCTGGCGAGCATCATCGCCGCCCAGGAGGCCAACCTCGACGACGCCACCGACGCGGCCCGCGACGCCCAGCTCGACCTGGAGTTCCACACTTTCATCCGCGACGCCTCCGGCAACAGCTGCGTCGTCGACGAGCTGGCCCGGCTGGAGGCCAAGGCCCACCTCTACCGCGGCGACCTGTGGTGCTCGGCCCGCAACCGCCGCGTCGCCCTCCGCGAACACCGGCGCATCGTCGAAGCACTCGAATCCGGGCATCCCGAGTCGGCGCGCACGGCCGCCGAGGCGCACGTGCACGGCCTGCTGACCCGCCTGGGCAGGCGGTGAGCGGTCAGCCTGGGCAGGCGGTGAGCGCTCAGCGCGGCTCGCGGTAGGCGGGCGCCTTCGCGGTGCCCGCCGGGGTCAGCGTGCGCAGCAGCGGCATGGTGCGGCGCGCGATCACCGTCGACAGCACGATCACGCTGTGCGACCGCACCACCGAACCGGTCCGGTCGATGCTGAGCAGCACGGCTTGCAGGCCGGCGTGTGAGTCGGCGCCGATCCGGCACAGTACGTCACCGGACCCGGTGGTCGCGTAGGCCTCGAGCACGCCGGGAATGGCCTCGAGCTCGGCGCTGACGGTGTCGAGCGCGCCCTGCGCGATCTCCAGCGTCACGAAGGCCTGCACCTCGAATCCGGCCGCGGTGACGTCGATCTGCGGGTCGTAGGAGGCGATCACCCCCGACTCCTCCATCCGGTTGATCCGGGCCTGCACGGTGGCCCGCGCGACCTTCGTGCGGCGCGAGAGTTCGAGGATTCCGGCCTTCTGATACGTGTGCATCGCGGTCAGGATCGCGAGATCGAGTTCGTCCAGTTTCGCTGGCGTCCGCATCGAGAGACCTCCGTGCCGTGCGCGGTCGAGTGCTATTCAAATTGTCCACCATCGGGGGTGAATCGGTAGCTTCTCGTGTCAGCCTGTTCAGGGTTCTCCGGTGTTGTTGCCTAGGTCGGCCGGGGCGAGATTTCCTTGGTCATGACCATTGAGCAGCAGCTCGTCGGGCTGATCGAGCACGACGACAGCGTCGATCCGTTTCCGGTGATCGGGTGGGACGCGCTGGTGTGGGTCGTGGGTAACGCGACCCAGAGCGCGCACTTCCTGCAGTCGGCGTTCGGGATGCGGCTGGAGGCCTACTCCGGTCCCGAGACCGGCAATCGCGACCACAAGGCGTTCGTGTTGCGCAGCGGGGGAGCGCGCTTCGTCGTGCAGGGCGCGGTCGACCCGGACAGTCCGCTCGTCGCCCACCACGACCGGCACGGCGACGGCGTCGTCGACATCGCGCTCGAGGTGCCCGACGTGGACCGCTGCATCGCCTGGGCCCGCGACCACGGTGCGCGCATCCTGGTCGAACCACACGACGCGACCGACGAATTCGGCACCGTCCGCTCCGCGGCCCTGGCCACCTACGGCGAGACCAGGCACACCCTGGTCGACCGGTCGCGGTACTACGGGCCGTATCTGCCCGGCTATGTCGCGCGCACGTCCACCCATCAGCGGCGCACCGCCCGGCTGTTCCAGGCGATCGACCATGTGGTCGGCAATGTGGAGCTGGGCATGATGGACCGCTGGGTCGACTTCTACCGCAGCGTCATGGGATTCACGAACATGGCCGAGTTCGTCGGCGACGACATCGCCACCGAGTACTCCGCGCTGATGAGCAAGGTCGTCGCCAACGGCAACCACCGGGTCAAGTTCCCGCTCAACGAACCGGCCGTGGGCCGCAAGCGATCCCAGATCGACGAGTATCTCGAGTTCTATCGCGGCCCCGGCGTCCAGCACATCGCCCTGGCCACCGGCGACATCATCGCCACCGTCGACGCCATGCGCGCCGAGGGCGTCGAATTCCTGCCCACCCCCGACACCTACTACGAGGACCCCGAACTGCGCGCCCGCATCGGGCACGTGCGCGTCCCGGTGGCGGAGCTGCAGCGCCGCGGCATCCTCGTCGACCGCGACGAGGACGGCTACCTCCTGCAGATCTTCACCCGACCCCTGGCCGACCGCCCCACCGTCTTCTTCGAACTCATCGAGCGGCACGGTTCACTCGGCTTCGGAAAGGGCAATTTCAAGGCCCTTTTCCAGGCCATCGAACGCGAGCAGGAGGCCCGCGGCAATCTGTGAGTGCCGTTGCTGACAGAAGAACGCGTCGTCGCGCTCATCCATGAATGTCGCCCGCCGATCGATGAGTGCGGCGGAGCGGGCGAGATCGGTTGCGCGTGGGCGAGGTCGCACCATCGGATACGGTCTCCAGCCCGCCCCACTGGGTAGAGTTTCGGCTATGCGGTTCAAACCTGCGGTGGCGATCGGGCTGGCGTGCGTGGCACTGGCTGCCTGCGGGTCGGGCGGCTCCGACGACTCCTCGGGTTCGTCGCGGACGCCACCCAAGGTCGCCGCGCTGGGGCCGTTCGTCGGGGAGTGCGGACATGTCGGTGACGACGAGGTGCGGTCGATCGCCGGTCTCCCGCAGGTCTCGGCGGTGTTCCGCAACGCGGTCGGGTGTAACTGGCAGTCGGCGGGCATCGATTCTTCCGTGGTCACCTTCGCCTCCTACCGAGGTAGTCCGATAGATCGAGAGCGGGCCTGGGTGCAGTCCAAGGACCGCGTCGTCGAGTCGGTCACGGTCCAGGGGCGCACCGGGTTTCAGTCGTACGGAACCAGCTACGGCGCCACCACGTGCGATTTCGCCATCGGGCTCGGCGACGATTTCTTCGAGTGGTCGACCTACGGGTACACGGCCCCCGGGCGTGGCCCGTGTGACGCCGCCCGGCAACTGGCCGAACTGACGTTGGGGAGATTGCAGTGACCGGGACGCGCTCACCTCGGCCGGCCGCGCGCCTCGCGGCGATCGCCGTCATCATCGCCGCCGCGGGCACCGCGCTGGCCGGCTGCGGCCGGACGGTGCCGGGGGCGCCCGCCGCGGTCGGTGAAGGCGGCGGGGGGAGCGCGGTCAACGTCGATTTCGACAAGTTACTGCGTGAGTGTGAGGTTCTCACCGAGGAACAGATGGCCGAAGCCGTCGGCGGCGACGCGCAATTCAACGACTCCTTCGTCGGAGCCGTGTGCATGTGGGATGTCGTCGGTGCGCCCGGCGGCGGCGCCAAGCTGACTTTGAACTGGTACGAGCACGGCTCGCTCAACGTCGAGCGGCAGACGTATCAGAAGCTCGGCTACAACTCGGCGATCACCACGATCCAAGGGGCGTCCGCGGTCGAGATCCGTCGTCCGGGTGATCCCGACTCCTGTGGTGTCAGCGCCAAAGCCGCCGACGCGGGTGTGGTCGGCTGGTGGATCAACTATCGGGCGGGGTCCGCCCATCCCGATCCGTGCCCGGTGGCGGCCAAGCTGGTCGAACTCACCTTGAACCGAGCCCGCTAGACTCCTGACCAGGTGCCCCGCTTTGACCCTCTGCGGGACACACGGGTATCGTGGATCCCTGTGCCCGGATTGCTACGGGCAAGTTCGTGCGTGAACGTAGGCCAGCGAGAGCGGCCGGTACGTTCCAGCGTGCCCAGAAAAAGGGCCCTGAGCTGCGCGCGACACGCCCGACCGCGGGTAGAGGAAAACACGGTCGGACGTGCGAGTGAAAGCTCGATGAACTGAAGACATGTGTTCTGCCCACCGCAATACAAGCCGCAATTACCAATAAGGAAAGCCGGTCTATGCCAACCATCAACCAGCTGGTCCGCAAGGGTCGCCGCGACAAGGTCTCCAAGACCAAGACTGCGGCCCTGAAGGGGAGCCCGCAGCGTCGTGGCGTGTGCACTCGCGTGTACACCACCACCCCCAAGAAGCCGAACTCCGCGCTGCGTAAGGTCGCGCGTGTTCGCCTGACCAGCGCAGTCGAGGTCACGGCGTACATCCCCGGCGAGGGTCACAACCTGCAGGAGCACTCGATGGTGCTCGTCCGTGGCGGTCGTGTGAAGGACCTCCCCGGTGTCCGCTACAAGATCATCCGTGGCTCGCTGGACACCCAGGGTGTGAAGAACCGCAAGCAGGCCCGCAGCCGCTACGGCGCCAAGAAGGAGAAGAGCTGATATGCCACGCAAGGGCCCCGCACCCAAGCGTCCGCTGATCAACGACCCGGTCTACGGGTCGCCGCTGGTCACTCAGCTGGTCAACAAGATCCTGCTGGACGGTAAGAAGTCCACCGCCGAGCGCATCGTCTACGGTGCTCTCGAGCAGGCGCGTGAGAAGACCGGCACCGATCCGGTCGTCACCCTCAAGCGTGCGCTGGACAACGTCAAGCCCGCCCTCGAGGTGAAGCCCCGCCGCGTCGGTGGCGCCACCTACCAGGTGCCGGTCGAGGTCCGTCCGGGCCGCGCCAACACCCTGGCGCTGCGCTGGCTGGTCAGCTACTCCCGCGCTCGTCGCGAGAAGACCATGGTCGAGCGTCTCGCCAACGAGCTCCTCGATGCCAGCAACGGCCTCGGCGCTTCGGTGAAGCGTCGCGAGGACACCCACAAGATGGCCGAGTCGAACCGGGCCTTCGCGCACTACCGCTGGTGATTGCCGCCCGGCCCGTCGCTAGTGTCGGCGCCGGAAGGCTTTCAGTCGGGACGCGGCACTTCGGTGCCGCCCCCGGCGTTGACATTGTGACGACCCGAACCAGGGTCGTTCCCGAGAATCCCAACTAGCTAACGAGCGGGGAAGATTTCCGTGGCACAGGACGTGCTCACCGACCTGAACAAGGTCCGCAACATCGGCATCATGGCCCACATCGATGCGGGCAAGACCACCACTACCGAACGCATCCTCTTCTACACCGGTATCACGTACAAGATCGGTGAGGTCCACGACGGCGCGGCCACCATGGACTGGATGGAGCAGGAGCAGGAGCGTGGTATCACCATCACCTCCGCCGCTACCACCTGCTTCTGGAAAGACAACCAGATCAACATCATCGACACCCCCGGGCACGTCGACTTCACCGTCGAGGTGGAGCGGTCGCTGCGCGTGCTCGATGGTGCGGTCGCCGTGTTCGACGGCAAAGAGGGTGTCGAGCCGCAGTCCGAGCAGGTGTGGCGTCAGGCCGACAAGTACGACGTGCCGCGTATCTGCTTCGTGAACAAGATGGACAAGCTCGGCGCCGACTTCTACTTCACGGTGCAGACCATCAAGGATCGTCTCGGTGCCAAGCCGCTGGTCATCCAGCTGCCGATCGGCGCGGAGAACGACTTCGAGGGCATCGTCGACCTGGTCGAGAACAACGCCAAGGTCTGGAAGGGCGAGACCAAGCTCGGCGAAGAGTACGAGGTCGTCGAGATCCCGGCCGATCTCAAGGACAAGGCCGAGCAGTACCGTCAGGAGCTGCTCGAGACCGTCGCCGAGTCCGACGAGTCCCTGCTGGAGAAGTTCTTCGGCGGCGAGGAGCTCTCGGTCGAGGAGATCAAGGGCGCCATCCGCAAGATGACGGTCAACTCCGAGCTGTACCCGGTGCTGTGTGGTTCCGCGTTCAAGAACAAGGGCGTGCAGCCCATGCTCGACGCGGTCATCGACTACCTGCCCTCCCCGCTGGACGTCGAGGCCACCACCGGCCACGTGCCCGGCAAGGAAGACGAGCTGGTCACCCGCAAGCCGAACGTCGACGAGCCGTTCGCGGCCCTGGCGTTCAAGATCGCGGTGCACCCGTTCTTCGGTGAGCTCACCTACGTCCGCGTGTACTCGGGCAAGGTCGACTCCGGCTCGCAGGTCGTCAACTCGACCAAGGGCAAGAAGGAGCGTCTGGGCAAGCTGTTCCAGATGCACTCCAACAAGGAGAACCCGGTCACCACCGCGTCGGCCGGCCACATCTACGCCGTGATCGGTCTGAAGGACACCACCACCGGTGACACCCTCTCGGACCCGCAGAACCAGGTCGTCCTCGAGTCGATGACGTTCCCGGACCCGGTCATCGAGGTCTCGATCGAGCCCAAGACCAAGTCCGACCAGGAGAAGCTCGGCACCGCGATCCAGAAGCTGGCGCGCGAAGATCCGACGTTCTCGGTCAAGCTGGATGCCGAGACCGGCCAGACCGTCATCGGCGGCATGGGCGAGCTCCACCTCGACATCCTCGTCGACCGCATGAAGCGCGAGTTCAAGGTCGAGGCGAACGTCGGTAAGCCGCAGGTGGCCTACCGCGAGACGATCACCAAGCCGGTCGAGAAGCTCGAGTTCACGCACAAGAAGCAGACGGGTGGCTCCGGCCAGTTCGCGAAGGTCATCATCGCGGTCGAGCCCTTCGTCGGCGAGGACGGCGCGCACTACGAGTTCGAGAACAAGGTCTCCGGCGGTCGCGTGCCCCGTGAGTACATCCCGTCGGTCGACGCGGGTGCCCAGGACGCCATGCAGTACGGCGTGCTCGCCGGCTACCCGCTGGTGAACCTGAAGGTCACCCTGCTCGACGGCGCGTACCACGACGTCGACTCCTCGGAAATGGCGTTCAAGATCGCGGGCTCGCAGGCCCTCAAGGAAGCGGCCCGTAAGGCCGGTCCGGTGATCCTCGAGCCGCTCATGGCGGTCGAGGTCATCACGCCCGAGGATTACATGGGCGACGTGATCGGCGACCTCAACTCCCGCCGTGGCCAGATCCAGGCCATGGAGGAACGCAGTGGTGCCCGTGTCGTCAAGGCGCTGGTTCCGCTCTCGGAGATGTTCGGTTACATCGGTGACCTGCGGTCGAAGACCCAGGGCCGCGCGAACTACTCCATGGTGTTCGCCCAGTACGCGGAGGTTCCGGCCAACGTGTCCAAGGAGATCATCGCCAAGGCGACCGGCGAGTAATTCGCTTGCCGGGGCCAAGTACGCTTGGCCCCGGCAACCGGGCGTCAGCACGACCCCCCTTAATAACCGCACTGCTGCAAAAAAGCACGCACTAACTAGTCCAGGAGGACAACAGTGGCGAAGGCGAAGTTCGAGCGGACGAAGCCCCACGTCAACATCGGCACCATCGGTCACGTCGACCACGGCAAGACCACGCTGACTGCGGCGATCACCAAGGTGCTGGCTGACAAGTACCCGGATCTGAACGAGAGCTTCGCTTTCGACCAGATCGACAAGGCGCCGGAGGAGAAGGCTCGTGGTATCACGATCAACATCTCCCACGTCGAGTACCAGACCGAGAAGCGCCACTACGCGCACGTCGACGCCCCGGGCCACGCCGACTACATCAAGAACATGATCACCGGTGCCGCCCAGATGGACGGCGCGATCCTGGTCGTGGCCGCCACCGACGGCCCGATGCCGCAGACCCGTGAGCACGTGCTGCTCGCCCGTCAGGTCGGCGTGCCCTACATCCTGGTCGCGCTGAACAAGTCGGACATGGTCGACGACGAGGAAATCCTCGAGCTCGTCGAGATGGAGGTCCGCGAGCTGCTGGCGTCGCAGGAATTCGACGAGGATGCCCCCGTCGTGCGCGTCTCCGGCCTGAAGGCCCTCGAGGGCGACGAGAAGTGGGCCGAGTCCATCGTCGAGCTCATGGCTGCCGTCGACGAGTCGATCCCGGACCCGGTCCGTGAGACCGAGCTCCCCTTCCTGATGCCGGTCGAGGACGTCTTCACGATCACCGGTCGTGGCACCGTCGTCACCGGTCGCGTCGAGCGCGGCATCATCAACGTGAACGAGGAAGTCGAGATCGTCGGCATCCGTCCGGACAAGACCAAGACCACGGTCACCGGTATCGAGATGTTCCGCAAGCTGCTCGACCAGGGCCAGGCGGGCGACAACGTCGGTCTGCTGGTTCGTGGCATCAAGCGCGAGGACGTGGAGCGCGGCCAGGTCGTCGTGAAGCCGGGCACCACCACCCCGCACACCGAGTTCGAGGGCCAGGCGTACATCCTGTCGAAGGACGAGGGCGGCCGCCACACCCCGTTCTTCAACAACTACCGTCCGCAGTTCTACTTCCGTACGACTGACGTGACGGGCGTTGTGACCCTGCCCGAGGGCACCGAGATGGTCATGCCCGGTGACAACACCGAGATGTCCGTCAAGCTGATCCAGCCGGTCGCCATGGACGAGGGCCTGCGTTTCGCGATCCGTGAGGGTGGCCGCACCGTCGGCGCCGGTCGCGTCACGAAGATCATCAAGTGAGTCTGTAGACCCACTGACACCGCAACGGCGTCGCTCCCCCGGGAGCGGCGCCGTTCGGCGTTTCCCGGGGCTGTCGCGTGGCCACAGCACCAGTGATCCAGCGCGGCGGCCAGTGACGAGATCGCCATGACCTCCGGGGTCATCGCGGGGCGGCACCACGCTGGGTAGCGTTCGGGAGGGAGATATCCGGTGGATCGGAGGCAGGCGTGTCTGTGGTGCAGGGGTTCGAGGTCACCGAGGGTGTGCTCGAGCACGGGATGCCCTATCTGGCGTTCGGGGACGGGCCGCCGCTGGTGTTTCTCCGGTGGTTCACGCCCGATCACGCGAATCCGCGGGGGTGGATGCGGAGCTCGGAGATCAAGACGATGGCGCCGCTGGCCAGGAACTTCCGGGTGTACGCGGTGAATCGGGCGCCGGGGATGGCGGTGGGGACGACGATGGCCGATATCGCGCGCGAGCATGCGGAGGCGCTGTTGGGCGAGTTCGGTGCTGCGGTCGACGTGCTCGGGATTTCGTCGGGTGGGTCGCTGGCCTTGCAGCTCGCCGCGGATCATCCGTCGGCGGTGCGGCGGCTGGTGGTCGCGTCGTCGGGGTATCGGCTCGAGGACGCTGCCAGGGAATCGCAGATGAAGTACGCGACGGCGGTCGCCGCGGGCAAGCGGGCGCTGCATCATCTGGCGACCCAGGGGATCGAGTCGCGGGTCAAGGCACGGCTGGTCGGCGCGGTCGCCTGGCTCGTAGATCCCCTGGTGCGGCCGAAGAACCCGGCCGACACGCTCGCGTTCGTGCGCGCCGAGGACGCGTTCGACCTCGACGGCAGGCTCGCCGACATCACCGCCCCGACCCTGGTGGTCGGCGGTGACCGGGACGAGTACTACTCCGTCGAGACCTTCCGGCGCACCGCCGACGGCATCCCCGACGCCCGCCTCGTGGTCTACCCGGACACCAGCCACCTCGGCGCGATCAAGCACGAGCGCTTCGCTGCCGACGTCACCGCGTTCCTGACGGCGCCGGGAATCTGAGCGGCGGGAATCAGGCCGGGGCGAGCAGGCGGACGCGGACGGTGACCCGGCCACGGTCGTCGCGGTGGGTCACCGCGTGACCGGCCTTGTCGACGCCGTCGATGCGCAAGGTGATCGGGCCGCCCTCGCCGAGGAAGTTGCGCCACCACTGCTTCTTGTCGGGCATGGCCACGCCGATGACGTACTCGTCCCCGGAGCGGCGGTAGCTGACCGGGGTGCTGAAGGTGCGTCCCGAGCGCCGGCCGACATAGCTGACCTGCGCGAACGCCTTACCGAGGAGCTTGCCGACGACCGGGGCTTCGGTCAGCGCGACCACGCCCGCGTTCATGCCGTGCACGACTCGGCGCAACACTGATTCCTGACTCAACGGCTTCTCCTGCCTGAGGATGAAGAACGGGCTCGTTGCGCCCACGGTACCGAGGTTCTTTGGCAGAGCCCTGAGAGTTCTTGGGGCCGAAACGGTTCCGGCGTTCAGCGGATCTTGGCGCCGTAGACGTGTTCGACGCTCAGCGCCATGAGGACGCGGCGGTCGGCGACCATGACCTCGCGGTACTCGTTCCAGTCCGGGTGCTCGCCGGCGGCGGCGCGGTAGTAGTCGACGAGGGCGGCGACCTCGGGGCCGTCGGGATCGGTGCCGGGACCGGTCAGGGTGACGCTGCCTTCGGCGGTGGCCCAGGACCAGCCGTCGGGCGCGGTCACCTCGACGGCGGCCCTGGGGTCGCGGCGCAGGTTGGTGGTCTTGGCGCGGCCTTCGGTCATCGAGACGTAGATGACGCCCGCTTCGCGGTCGTAGTACGGGGTGACGGGGGACAGCTGGGGCCGTCCGTCCGCCTTGATGGTGGCGAGCACGCCGAGCTTCGCTGTCGCGAGCAGATCGTGCGGGTCGAATGCCGCTGTCATCGGTGGGTCTCCTCTGGGTGGGCTGACTCGCTGGACGAGGCCACCGCGGTCGACGGCGATGTCCCCTCGGTGAGACGAACTGCCGTGACCGCCGATTTATGCCCGCCGGGCCCCGAGGACATCGGCCGGGAAAACCCGTCGACAGCGCGGGGTCCGAGCGCGTAGAACTGGGGGCATGGTTACGGTACGTCCGCATTCGCGGCGCTAGTTCGCATCGGGTCCTCGGGCGCCGGTGTGGCGCCGCGTGATTCGATGCCCGTGCCGTCCGGTGGAACGCACAACTGGCGAGCGTCGACTTCTTCGACCGAACTAGTTGACGTACTGGGGGATTCCCATGACCACGAGACGGCCCGACCTCGCCCGCATGCGCAATATCGGCATCGCGGCCCATATCGACGCGGGCAAGACGACGACCACCGAACGCATCCTGTTCTATACCGGCGTCACCCGCACCCTGGGTGAGGTCCACGACGGCACCGCCGCCATGGACCGGATGATCCAGGAGCGCGAGCACGGCATCACCATCGCCGCCGCGGCCACCACGTGCCGGTGGAACGAGCACGAGATCACCATCCTCGACACCCCCGGCCACGTCGACTTCACCGTCGAGGTGGAGCGATCGCTGCGGGTGCTCGATGGCGCGGTCGCCGTGTTCGATGCCAAGGAGGGCGTCGAGCCGCAGTCCGAGCAGGTGTGGCGGCAGGCCGACCGTTACGGCGTGCCCCGCCTCTGTTTCGTGAACAAGATGGACAAGCTCGGCGCGGACTTCGCGTTCACCGTGCGGACCATCGCGGAGCGACTCGGCGTGCGGCCGTTGGTGATCCAGCTGCCGATCGGCGCCGAGCGCGAGTTCGAGGGCATCGTCGACCTGGTCGAGATGACGGCGAAGGTGTGGCGCGGGGACACCGACCGTGGCGCGCGGTTCGAGATCGTCGAGATCCCGGACGACCTGCGCGTCACGGCCGAACAGCACCGCGAGGCGCTGGTGGCCGCGGTCGCCGAGGCCGACGAGGCCGACGAGGCGGTGCTGCGGCGCTACCTGTCCGGCGCGCCGATTCCGGTCGACGTGCTCAAGGCCGCCATCCGCACGATGACGGTCGACGCGCGCGCGTACCCGGTTCTGTGCGGTTCGGCGCTGGCCAATATCGGCGTGCAGCCGCTGCTGGACGCGGTCGTCGACTACCTGCCCTCGCCGCTGGACGTCGTTGCCGTGCACGGCTTCTCGCCGGAGGGTGAGTACCTCGAGCGCGCACCCGATGTCGCCGAGCCGTTCGCGGCGCTGGCGTTCAAGGTGGCGCTGCATCCGTTCTTCGGCAAGCTCGTGTACCTGCGGGTCTACTCGGGACATGTCGAACCCGGTGCGGCCGTACTGAATTCGACCACGGGACGAAAGGAGCGCCTGGGCAAGCTGTTCCAGATGCAGTCGAGCACCGAGATCGCCGTCGATCGGGTGCGGGCCGGGCAGATCTGTGCCGTCATCGGCCTGAAGGAGACGCGCACCGGCGACACCCTGTGCGATCGGAACCATCCGGTCGTGCTGGAGTCGATGGCCTTCCCCGAACCCGTCCTGGCGGTCTCGATCGAACCGCGGACCCGCGCGGATCAGGACAAACTGGGCACCGCCCTGGCGCGCCTGGCCGAGGAGGATCCGACGTTCACCGTGCAGGTCGACGCCGAGACCGGTCAGACGGTCATCGGCGGCATGGGCGAGTTGCATCTGGAGATCCTGGTCGACCGGATGCGCCGGGAGTTCCGGGTCGAGGCCGAGATCGGCGCGCCCCGGGTGGCCTATCGCGAGACCATCACCGCCGCCGTCGAGCAGTTCGAGTACACCCATCGCAAGCAGGTGGGCGGGCGCGGGCAGTTCGCCAAGGTGGTGATCGCGGTGCGGCCGCACGTGGCCGAGGACGGCGCGGTCTACGAATTCGAGAGCCGGGTGGCCGGTGGGCGCGTGCCGCGGGAGTACCTGCCCGCGGTCGACGCGGGCGCGCAGGACGCGCTGCGGGTCGGCGCGCTCGCCGGGTTCCCCCTGGTGAACGTGCGGGTGACGCTGCTCGACGGCGCCGCCCACGTGCAGGATTCGTCGGATCTGGCGTTCCGGCTGGCGGGTGCGGCGGCGGTGCGCGCGGCGGTCGCGCGGGCGAAGCCGGTGCTGCTCGAACCGGTGATGGCCGTGGAGGTCGTCACCCCGGAGGAGTATCTCGGCGAGGTGATCGGTGATCTGAACGCCCGGCGCGGGCGGGTCACCGAGCTCACCGAGCGGGCGGGCGCGCGCGTCGTGCGGGCCCTGACTCCGCTGCAGGAGATGTTCGGCTACATCGGGGATCTTCGTTCGAAGACCCGCGGCCGAGCGACCTACTCCATGGTGTTCGACTCCTACGCGCCGGTTCCGGCCGGCGTCGCGGAGTCGATCATCGCCGGCTGACGAGGCGCAGGTGGCGTCGTATCCACGGATACGGCGCCACCTGCTCGGACTGCTTGCGGTCGAACGTGGCCGCGGGCGCCGCGATGGAAAGTCGGTGCTGTCCGCCCGTTGATGCCGAGCTAGCCGCTCATTCGGGGGTGACGACCCGATCCGGGCGGTTCGCACTCTCCGCTGCCGCCCGGGCGAGCAGCCGCAGCGCGTCGGCGGTGCTCGCGTCGCGCGGGGTGTAGACCTCGAGCCGGTGGTCGGGGCTGTCCGGTTGCAGCCACACCTGGTAGTCGACGTCGACATCGCCGACGGTGGGATGGTGCAGGTGCATCGCGCCGACGGTGCAGTCGGCGACTTCCCCTTCGGCCCACAGGGTCGCGAATTCGCTACTGCGCATGGCGAGTTCACCGATCAGTTCGGCCAGGTGCGCGTCGGTGGGGTAGCGGCCCGCGGTGAGGCGCAGGTAGGCGACGTGGACGCGGGCCAGTTCGGACCAGTTGCGGTGCAGGTCCCGGCTGAGCGGATCGAGGAAGAACATGCGCGGGATCGACGGCCGCACCGCCGGATCGGCCGGCGCGGCGGCATCGAGGTGTGCGGCGAACAGGGCGTGCCCGGTGGGGTTCCAGGCCAGGACGTCACCACGGCGGCCGAGGACGAGCGCGGGCATGCTGTCGCCGAGCGCGTCGAGCAGGGCGAGGACTCGCGGGTGCGCGCGTTCGGGCCCGGACCGCGTCAGCCGGGGCGCGGCGGGCGATTCGGCCAGGTTGTGCAGGTGGGCGGTCTCGGCGACGTCCAGCCGCAGCACCCGCGCGATGGCATCGATGACCTGCGCCGACGCCGTTCCCGCCTGGTCCTGTTCGAGCCGCGTGTAGTACCCGGCGCTGACCCCGGCCAGCTGGGCCAGCTCCTCGCGGCGCAGACCGGGAACCCGGCGGGTCACGCCGTAGGTCCGTAACCCGATGGACTCGGGCGTGACCCGGCCGCGGCGGGACTTGAGGAAGGCGCCGAGGGTTTCCCGTTCCATGCCTTCCGATCGTAGGCACGGCGGCCGGGCGGCGGGTGTCCCTGCGAGGTGTACCCATCGCCGGGTCTGGCTGCCGGGCGCGGACCGCCGCAGATTCGGGACATGACTCGACACGACGCCCCACCCACGCCGGTGCGGGCCTGGCTCGGCCTGCTGGTGATCCTTGGCCCGGTGCTGCTGGTCGCCATGGACGGCTCGGTGCTGTTCCTGGCCATGCCCGCGCTCACCGAGGCCCTCACCCCGAGCGCCGACCAATCCCTGTGGATCCTGGACAGTTACGGCTTCGCGGTCGGCTCGCTGCTGATCGCGTTCGGCGCCATCGGTGACCGGTACGGGCGGTTGCGGCTGTTGCTGATCGGCGCCGCGGTCTTCGGTATCGCCTCGGCGGCAGCGGCTTTCGCGCCGAACGCGGCGATCCTGATCGGATTGCGGGTGCTGATGGGCGTCGCCGGGGCGACGTTGCTGCCGTCGGCGCTGGCGATCCTGAGCACCCTGTTCCCCGATCCGCGTACGCGGGCCCAGGCCATCGGCATCTTCGCCGCCACCTTCGCCGCGGGCTTCGCGATCGGGCCGATCGTGGCGGGACAGCTGCTCACCAGGTTCTGGTGGGGATCGGTGCTGTTGCTCAATCTGCCGGTGCTGCTGGTGTTCCTGCTGCTGGCGCCGGTGCTGCTGCGCGAGGTGCGCGCGCCGGGCACCGGCCGGGTCGACGTGGCGAGTGTGCTCGCCTCGGCCGCCGGATTGCTGCTCACCATGTACGCGCTGAAGCACGCGGCGGCCGACGGTCCGTCGGCGACCGGCTCGGTGGCCGGGCTGGTGGGCGTCGCCCTGCTGGCGTGGTTCGTGCGCAGGCAGTTCCGGATCGCGCACCCGCTGGTCGAATTCGGGCTGTTCGGCAATCCGGTGTTCGCGATCGCGATCGTCACCGGGTTCCTGCCGCTGGCGGCGTGGTCGGCGACGGCCTATCTCGCGAGTACCTATCTGCAATCCGTGCTGGGGCTCACGGTCGCCCGCGCCGCGTGGCTCGCGGTGCCCGGCGCCGTCGTCCTCACCGTGGCGGCGGTGCTGACCCCGGCCGTGGTCGCCCGGATCGGCCGGTCGAACGCGCTGATCAGCGCGCACTTCGGCATCGCGGCGGGACTGCTGCTGTTGCTGCTCGCCGACGACGCGGCGGGCATCGGCTGGTACATCGCCTCGACCGCCGTCGCCGGAATCGGGTACGGGATTTCGTTCAGTGTGGTCGCCGATATCGCCGTCGCGGCGGTGCCGCCCGCGCGGGCGGGATCGGCCGCCGCGCTCGCCGAGACCGGCAACGAACTCGGCAACGCGATCGGGATCGCGGTCTTCGGTTCGCTGGCCGCGCTGGTCTTCCGGCTGGCCGGACCCGATCTCGCGCCGACCCTCGGCGAGACGTTGCGGCTGCCCGGGGCGGCTCCCGCGACGCTCGACGCCGCGCGCGGCGCGTTCGTCACGGGACTGCACGCGGTCGCGTCGGTCGCCGCGGTCCTGCACCTCGTGCTGGGCGCGGTGGCGGTGCGGGTCCTCCGTCCCCGCGCGGCCGTGGTCGGTACGCCGGACGCCGTGACCGGCGACGACCGCGCCTCCGCGCCGGGGTGAGGGCGGGCGGTCCTCAGCCGAGCTGGGTCATCCCCGCCGCCACCACCTGGGCGACATCGAGCAGGTCGTCGGGGGTCGGCACCGGGACGCCGTCCAGGGCGTGCAGGCGGTCGGTGCTGGCGATGGCGAACATGGCCGAGACCCAGGCCGACGCGCACGCGTGCAGGGTGCTCGGACGGACGGGCGTGGGGACGCTGGCCTGCAGGACGCGGGCGGTGGCGTCGAGAAGCTGGTCGCGCAGGTTGCGCAGGGTACGCCGCACGTCGGGGTGGGTGTCGGCCTCGCGCCACATGATCACCCGCAGGACCGAGGAATGGTGGTCGCGCAGGTTGATGGCGGAGTCGAGGTTGATCAGGCTGGCGGCCGGATCACCGGGGGCGACCACGGCTCCGAGATCGTCGATCGGGTGTTCGGGGACCCGTTCGCGCATCAGCGCGGACAGGATCGCGTTCTTGGTGGGGAAGTAGTAGAAGACCAGGCCCTTGGGTACCCCGGCGGCCGCGGCCAGGGCAGCGGTCGGGGTGGCGTCGAATCCCTGTGCGGCGAACAGGTTCTCGGCGGCATCCAGAATGAGTTGCCGGGCGTCGCCATCGCGTTTCGCGTTGCGGCGCCCGACGCGTCGGCCCGGCATCAGTGATGCGGAGCCATCTTGTGCAGGCGCTCGTTCATCGCGGGCAGCGCGGCGACCGCCACCACCGCCGTCACTACCCCGACCACCCATGCGGTCCAGGATGCGCCGCTGAACGCGGTGAAGTCCATCGCCCACGGCGAGATGAACAGCAGGACGCCGAACAGGCCCATCGCGTAGTCGGCGCTGGACATGCTCGCCCGGGCCATCTGGATCAGCCCGGTCGCGGCGATGAGTACGCCGAGCACGATGAGCGTCCAGCGGGCGTTGTCGTTGGTGTCGACCCACAGGGGCGACAGCGCGGTGAATGCGCCGAGCACGACGGCGAGAAGATCCTGTGCGCGGCTGTCGGTGAACATGGGGAATGCCTCCTCGATGAGACGAAAAATACTTCTGACCTCGGTCTACCCCTGATTGACCGCCCGGTCGACATCGGAAGCGGCACGGTTGCGTTGCGACGTGGGTGTCACCTGTGGCGGGTCGCACTGGTACAAACATCTTCGGGGCCGTAGTGGCCCGCAACACAAGAACATGGCATGAGCGGTCAGCGCCCGAAGGCGGCAGTCTGCGTAACCACGTAGGGCGCCCGAGCATGCCGAATCGAGAGAGCATGAGCGGTCAGCTCCCGGCGGCGGTGGCTCGCGCGAGCAGGCAGGGCGCCGCACAGGCCGAGAGGACACAGGTATGAGCGCGCCCATCGTGATCGTCGGAGCGGGTCTGGCAGGCCTGCGCACGGCGGAGGAACTACGCCGGGCCGGGTACGAGGGCGGGGTGCTGCTGCTCGGCGACGAGTCGCGTCCGCCCTACGACCGCCCGCCGCTGTCGAAGCAGTTCGTCCGCGGCGAGACCGACGACACCACCCTGCGGCCGCCGGAGTTCTTCGCGGAGAAGGATATCGAGCTGCGCCTCGGCACCGCCGTCACGGGCGTCGATACCGCCGCGCGCACGATCACCCTCGCCGACGGCAGCGACCTCGGCTACGACCAGCTGATCATCGCGACCGGGCTGCGCCCGCGCAGGTTGCCCGGGCTGCCCGAGGTGGCGGGCGTGCACGTGCTGCGCGCCCACGAGGACGCCGAGACGCTGCGCGCCGAACTGGACGGTGCGAATCGGGCGCTGATCATCGGCGCCGGTTTCATCGGCTGCGAACTGGCCGCCAGCTTCCGGGCCGCGGATGTCGCCGTGACTCTGGTCGAGCCGCAGCCGACTCCGCTGGCCTCGGTGCTCGGCGAGCGGATCGGCGGGCTGGTGGCCCGCATGCACCGCGACGAGGGCGTCGACCTGCGCTGCGGCGTCGGCGTCGACACCCTGCGGTCCGACGAATCCGGCCGGGTGCGCGGCGCGCTGCTCACCGACGGCACCGAGGTCGATGCGGACCTGGTGGTGGTCGGTGTCGGATCGGTGCCGGTGACCGACTGGCTGGCCGGTTCCGGCATCGAACTGGCCGAGGCTTCCGCCGGGGGCGGCGTGCTCGCCGACGAGGTCGGCCGCACCTCCGCGGAGGCCGTCTGGGCGGTCGGCGACGTGGCCGCCTGGCAGCACGACACCGGTGTCCGCAAGCGGGTGGAGCACTGGACCAGCGCGGGCGAGCAGGCCAAGCTGCTGGTCACCGCGCTGCTCGGCGGTGCGGCCCCGACCGCGGCCCGGGTGCCGTACTTCTGGAGCGACCAGTACGACGTCAAGATCCAGGCGCTGGGCACCCCGTCGCCCGCCGACGACGTCACCGTGGTCAGTGACGACGGCCGCAAGTTCCTGGCCTACTACTCCCGCGACGGCATCCTCACCGCCGTTCTCGGCGCCGGTCTGACCGGTCAGGTGATGAAGCTGCGCGCCAAGCTGGCCACCGACACCCCGGTGGCCGACCTGCTCGCCGCCGCGGGCTGATCCGGAAAGGTTCACAGCCGCCGCGCCGATCGATCGGGACGGCGGCTGAGAACCGGCCGACGCCGGGACCTTGTCACCGGCCTGGATTACTGTGGCGCCGTGGGGTTTACCGAGTACTCGGCCGGTGATGTCGTCTATTTCCCGGAAGGTCCGTTCAGCGGTGTCTGCGGTGTGGTCAGGGAGGTCGACGTGCGCCGCGCCACGGTGCGGCTGGAATTCGCGGAGGGGAGCGTGCACCGCGAAGGCGGTGTGCTGCGGGAACGGCGACACACGCTGACGGTGGGCTTCGACGAGATCGAACTGGTGTAGCGCGCGGGGATACGGTCGCGGCAGGTCGATTCGCGGGCCTGTAATACGGTGGACCCGTGATCGTCGCGCTTATCGATTCCGGCCTCGGCCTGCTGCCGACGGCGGCGTGGTTGCGCACAATGCGTCCCGATGCGGATCTGCTGCTGCTGCTCGACCCCGAGGGCGCGCCCTGGGGGCCCAAGCCGGAGGACTGGGTGGTCGAGCGGGTGCTCGGTGCGGCGCGGCAGGCGCTGGAACTCGGCGCCGAAGTGATCGTGCTGCCGTGCAATACGGCGAGCGTGACCGCGCTGGCGCACGTGCGGGCCGAGGTGGGGGAGTCGGTGCCGGTGATCGGGACCGTGCCCGCCATCAAGCCGGCGGCGGCGCAGTGCCGTTCGGTGGCCGTGTGGGCGACCGCGGCGACCACCGCCAGCCGCTACCAGGCCGACCTGATCGCCCAGTTCGCCGGAGACGCCAAAGTCGTCGGGGTGGCCTGCCACGGCCTGGCCGACGCGATCGACCGCGGCGACCTGTCCGCCATCGGCGAGTCCATCGCCGACGCGGCCGCTCGCACGCCCGCCGATGTGGAGGGCGTCGTCCTGGGCTGCACACACTATCCGCTGGTCATCGATGCCATCATCGGGGCGCTGCCGGACGGCGTTCGCCTGTTCGACAGCGCTCAGGCCGTCGCCGCGCAGACGATCCGCAAGATGGACGAACTCGGCCGCCCGACCGCCGGCACCGGCACCGTCACCGTCCGCAACAGCGGCAGGCCGGGGGAATTGCCCAGCAGTGCCGCCACTTTCGAGTCCGGCCGGGTCGTCGGCGCGCTGTCCGGCTGAGGTCGCCGAGCCGATCGGTCGGCGGACACGCCCGTCGGCGGCCGACGCGAATCTGTCGGTCCGCCGGTGTTGAATGCGAGGGAATTCCCCCGACGCCGGAGGTGCCCTGTGTCCGAGCTCCCCACCGCCGCGCAGGTGCGGGCGGCGCTCGCCGAGCGAGCCGATCCCGCCGATGCCATCCACCTCCAGCGCTTCTTCAAGACGGGCGCCGGTGAATACGGTGAGGGCGATGTCTTCCTCGGCGTTCGCGTCCCCGCCACGCGCAAGGTCGCCAAACAGTTCGCCACGCTGCCGCTGAAGCAGATCGGCGACCTGCTCGACAGCCCGGTCCACGAGGAACGGCTGGCCGCGCTGCTCATCCTGAACGCCCGCTTCGCGGCGGCGTCGAAACCGCGCACCCGCGACGACGCGGCGCGCGCGGAGATGGTCGAGTTCTACCTGGACGCGGTGCGCCGGGGCCGGGTGAACAACTGGGATCTGGTCGACGCCTCCGCCGAGAACATCGTCGGCCCGTGGCTGCTCGACAAGGACCGCGGCCTGCTGTTCGACCTGGCGCGGCGGGATTCGCTGTGGGAGCGGCGGGTGGCGTTGCTGTCGACCTTCGCCTTCATCAAGGCGGGCGATCCGAGCACCACGCTGGAACTGGCGAGCGAGCTGCTCGACGACCGCCGCGATCTCATCCAGAAGGCGCTGGGCTGGATGCTGCGCGAGATCGGCAAACGCGTCGATCCGGCGGTGCTCACCGGCTTCCTCGACGCCAACGCGGCCGGGATGGGCCGGACCGCCCTGAGCTACGCCGTCGAGCACCTGACGCCCGAGGAACGCGCCGCCTACCGCGCGCTGCGCTGAGGCGGCGCGGCCCCGCTCAGAACTGGATCTTCAGGTGGTCGGTGACCGGCCGGGCCTGGCAGCCGAGGATGTAGCCGTTCTCGATGTCCTCGGGGTCGAGGATCTCGGCGTTGGCCATCTCGACCTTGCCCTCGAGCACGGTGCAAGCGCAGGAGCCGCACTCGCCCTCCTGGCAGGAGTACGGCACGTCCAGGCCCTTGTCGAGCATGATGTCGACGAGCGTCTGCTTGCGCGGCCAGGACAGCTCGTGCACCTGGCCGTCGAGCTCCACCTCGACGGTCGCGGCGTCGGCCGCCTCTTCCTCGCTGAGCTCGACGGGAGCGTGGTCGGCGAACGGATCGCCCGCCAGCGAGTTGAAGATCTCGGCGTGGGTGCGGTTGCGCGGCACCTCGAGGGTGGCCAGCGCGTCGTGGACCAGGTCCATGAACGGCTTGGGTCCGCACATGAACGCCTCGTAGGCGGTGTAGGGCGCGACCAGGGTGGCCAGCATGTCGGCGGTCGGCAGGCCGAGCAGCGGCTCGAGCCAGTGGATGACCGACAGGCGCTGGGGATGCTTGCCCACCAGGTCGCGCAGTTCGTCGGCGAAGATCACCGAGTCGGCGTCGCGGTTGGCGTAGACGAGCACGATCTTGCCGCTGCCCTGCGACAACGCCGACTTCAGGATCGACATCACCGGGGTGATGCCGCTGCCCGCGCCGAACAGCAGCAGGTCCTCGTCGAGGTTCTTGGGGGTGAACACGCCCGAGGGCGGCAGCACCTCGAGCTCGTCGCCCGCGGAGATGTTGTCGCACAGCCAGTTCGAGCCGTAGCCGCCCTCGGTGCGCTTGACCGTCACCTTGGGCAGATCGTCGGTGAACGGCGAGCTGGCCAGCGAGTAGCAGCGGGCGACCGAGCCGGTCTGGTCGCTGGGGATGCGCAGGGTCAGGAACTGGCCCGGGGTGTAGGCCATGCGTTCGCGGAGGTCGGCGGGCACCTCGAAGACCACGGAGTGGGTGTCGGCCGTTTCGGCGATCACCGCGGCCACCCGCAGCACCACCGACCGCGAACCGTGCGGAACCTCGACTGTGGTCATGTCGTCCTCTCGAACAAAACTAGAACGTGTTTCAGTTTCATGCTAGGTCGGGACGCGCCTGCAGGGCAAGCTGCGCCTCGAGACCGGCGACCAGCACCTCCATCCCGAAGTCGTAGGAGTACTTGCCGCGCAGGTCCGCCATGTACTTCGTGGCCCGTGCCACCGCCTCGGGCAACAGCACGTCCGCCGGGGCGGAGCGGTCCCGCGGATTCACCCGGCTGCGGCCGAACAGGTAGGTGTGGATGGTCGCATACGCGGCCAGCACGTTGCGGTCGCTGAAGCCCGCGTCGAACAGGATCTCCATCACGGCGTCGATCAGGTCGAGCTGCTTGCCGAGCATCTGCTCGAGCAGGATGTCGCCCAGGCCGGGATGCCTGCGCAGTTTATCGTCTATCTGATCGATGAGGTCGCGCAGGCGCTCCTGCCACGGCCCCGACTCCCGGGTGGGCTTGCGGACCCCGAGCAGGGCCGCGCTGGCCACCAGATCGAGCAGTTCCCGCTTGTCGGCGACGTAGTAGTACGGCGCCATCGGCGAGACGCCGAGCTCGCGGGAGAGCCTGCGCATCGACAGTTTCTCCACGCCGTCCTCGCGCACGACTCGCAGTGCCGCCTCGACGATCTCCGACTCCGAGAGTGTGGAATGCGCGCCGCTCCCTGCCCCTCCGTGGTTACGCAAGCTTCCGCCTCACCTCTACTGCCACCGGACCCACCGGCGGCGTTCCCGTCCTGCTCCCGGAAGTCTAGAGGGGTGCGCCGAGGTGCTCGCGGCCATCGAGATTTTCGAATTCCGCCCCTTTATGGCAGTGACTGACGTTAAAGTCGGCGGTGACCGGCAACACAATGGAGGTAGTCATGCCCGAGAACGCAACGCCTGCGACCGTCGAATCCGACGAAGACCTGGTCACCGAGACGCTGATCGAAGAGGTCAGCATCGACGGCATGTGCGGCGTGTACTGACCATGGAGGCAGGCGTGCTCGATCTCGACACCCGCTGGGCGCTGCATCCGCGCGTCTCGCTGCGCCCGGAGTCCTTCGGTGCGCTGCTGTACCACTTCGGCACTCGCAAGCTCTCGTTCCTCAAGAGCCGCGATCTGGTCGACGTGGTGCAGTCGCTGCCTGCTCACGCCTCGGTGCGGGACGCGCTGCGAGCCAAGGGCGTCGGCGCGTCCGACGCCCACATCAAGGCGCTGGCGCAGCTGGCCGACACCGACATGATCGTGCCCGCGCCGGGCCCGGTCACGCCGGTGACACCGGTGAGCCTGCCTGCCTCCACGGACACCACCCAGGGCGGCAAGCTGATCGACCGGTTCGAATCCGGTCTGGCGGCGCCGATCTGCCTGACCTGGGAACTCACCTACGCGTGCAACCTGTCCTGCGTGCACTGCCTGTCCTCGTCGGGTCGCCGCGACCCGAACGAGCTGACGACCGAGCAGTGCAAGGCGCTCATCGACGAGTTCGAGCGCATGCAGATCTTCTACGTCAACATCGGCGGCGGTGAGCCGACGGTGCGACCCGACTTCTGGGAGCTGGTCGACTACGCGACCGCCCATCATGTCGGGGTCAAGTTCTCCACCAACGGCGTTCGCATCAACGAGGAGGTCGCCGCGCGGCTGGCCGCCAGCGACTACGTCGACGTGCAGATCTCCCTCGACGGCGCCGACGCCGCGGTCAACGACGCCGTGCGCGGCCCCGGCTCCTACGACACCGCGATCCGCGCCCTGGAGAACCTGCACAACGCGGGGTTCAAGGACGCCAAGCTCTCGGTCGTCGCGACCCGGCACAACATCGCCCAGCTCGACGAATTCAAGGCCATCGCCGACCGTTACGGCGCGACCCTGCGGCTGACCCGCCTGCGTCCATCCGGCCGCGGCGCCGACGTCTGGGACGAGCTGCACCCGCTGCCCGAACAGCAGCGCGAGCTCTACGACTGGCTCGTCGCCAACGGCGAGGGCGTGTTGACCGGCGACTCGTTCTTCCACCTGTCGGCCTTCGGTTCCGCGCTGCCGGGCCTGAACATGTGCGGCGCGGGCCGGGTGGTGTGCCTGGTCGATCCGGTCGGTGACGTCTACGCCTGCCCGTTCGCCATCCACGACCGGTTCAAGGCCGGAAACATCGTCGCCGACGGCGGTTTCGACGCGGTGTGGACCACCTCGGAGCTGTTCGCCGAACTGCGCGAGCCGGTCGACGGCGGCGCCTGCACCAAGTGCTCGCACTACGACGCGTGCCGCGGCGGCTGCATGGCGGCGAAGTTCTTCACCGGCCTGCCCGCGAACGGTCCCGACCCGGAATGCGTGCAGGGCTATGGCGAAGCGGCACTGTCGATGCCGGGCCGCACGATTCCGCGACCCGCGGTCGATCATTCGCGCCCGGTTCGTACCCGTGGTCGGGTCTCGCTGCCGTTGACGGTCAAGCGCGCTCCTGCCAAGGCGTGCAACGAGAGTCCACTCGGATAGACGGGTCGGTTGCCGAAAGTGCGCTGCCGATCTTGTTGACGCGCCCGGATATCGGTCACGGCGGCATTTCTGGCGGACTTTCCTCCTTTTTTGTGGGGTGATGATGTCTGCGAGCTCGAGTGCGCATAGCATGCGAGGAATGCGCCATGATCGTCTGCCCGACGGCTTCGGGGTACGGATCGATCCACGGGTACGCGCATTTTCCGGGGGTCGGATCCTGATCGGTGGATCGCCCGCGCGGATGCTGCGCCTGGCCCCGGAGGCCGCCGAGCTGATCGGCGACGGGTACCTGGAGGTGACCGATACCAAGTCCGCGATCGTCGCCCGCCGGCTGCTCGATTCCGGTGTGGCGAACCCGCGGCCGCGGCTGCTGCCCTCGCTCGACGACATCACCGTCGTCATCCCGCTGTACAACAACGCCGACGGGTTGATGCGGCTGCTGGCCACGCTGCGTGGGCACAACGTGATCGTCGTCGACGACGGTTCCGACGAGCCGGTGCGGATCCCGCCCCGGCAGGGCCGTGGGCAGGTGACGGTGCTGCGGCACGAGTCCCCGCTCGGCCCGGCCGCCGCGCGCAACGCCGGATTACGGGCGGCCACAACGGGCTTCGTCGCGTTCCTGGACTCCGACGTGGTGCCGCGCAGCGGCTGGCTCGAGGTGATGCTCGGGCACTTCAGCGATCCGCAGGTGGCGCTGGTCGCGCCGCGGATCGTCGCGCTGGACAAGGAGTCCAACGCGCTGGCCCGCTACGAGCACACCCGGTCCTCGCTGGATCTGGGCAGACGCGAGGCGGCGGTGCACGCGCGCGGAGTCGTGTCGTACGTGCCGAGCGCGGCCCTGCTGACCCGGCGCGCGGCGCTGCTCAACGAGGGCGGCTTCGACGAGTCGATGCAGGTGGCCGAGGACGTCGACCTGTGCTGGCGGCTGGAACGGGCGGGCTGGCGGCTGCGCTACGAGCCCGCCGCGCACGTCGCCCACGACCATCGGGTGGCCTTCCGCGCGTGGTTCGGCCGAAGGCTGTTCTACGGCACCGGCGCCGCGCCGCTGGGCAAGCGGCACGCGGGCATGGTCTCGCCGCTGTCGGTGCCGACCTGGACCGTGCTGGCGAGCATCCTGTTCGCGACCCTGTCCAAATGGGGCCTGCTCGGTGGGCTGGTCACGTTGGCCACCGCGCTGGTGCGGATGCGGCGGGTGTTCACCGAACTGGACAACCCCACGCGCATCGCGGCGGTGTATCTGGCGCGCGGCTATTTCGCCGGAATGTGGCGGCTGGCTTCGGCGATGTGCCGGGACTATTGGCCGGTGACGCTGATCGCGGTGCTCGCTTCCCGGCGGATTCGCAAGATCGCGATCACCATGGCCCTGGCCGACGGGCTGGCCGACTGGTTCACCCACCGCGACGCCGGCGGGCTCGATCCGGTGCGCTATGTCGCCTACAAGCGTCTCGACGACGTGGCCTACGGCAGTGGCCTGTGGCTCGGCGTGATCAGGGCGCGCAGCTTCGAGGCGCTCAAGCCGAGCGTGCCGCCGCGCTGAGTTCGGCCGCGTGACGAACACACTCGTCGTCGGCGCCGGCTCGGCCGGCTGCGTGGTCGCGGCCGAGCTCAGCGCCGACCCGGCGCACACGGTCAACGTGTTCGAGGCGGGTCCGGTCTGGCCCTCGGCCGCCGCGATGCCCGCCGACCTGCTCGATCCGGGGCGGCTGCCGGTCGGCCCGGAATCCGCCGTGGTGTGGCGGTATCCGGGGAACATCGTGCGGGGCAAGCTGATCGGCGGCTCGGGTGCGATCAACGGCAGCTATTTCGTCCGCCCGCCCGCCGCCGACTTCGCGGCCTGGAGCGCGGCGGCGGACAGTGCGCTGTGGTCGTTCGACGCGGTGCTGCCGTTCCTGCGCGGGCTGGAGACCGACCACGATTTCGGCACCGCGCCCGGTCACGGCACCACCGGCCCGATCCCGATCCGCCGCACGACCGAGCCGACCCCGGTCAGCGTGGATTTCGCCACCCGATGCGCGGCGGCGGGCTTCGCCGAGATCGCCGATCTGAACGCGCCACACCCCGAAGCACTTCCGCCCGGCCGAGAACACGGCGCCGCCGCGGTCCACCCGGGGGAGACGGTCGGCTTCGGACGCGTGCCACTGGCGATCGCGGACGGCCGCCGAGCGGGCACCGCGATCACTCATCTCTATCCCGCGCTCGCCCGCCCGAACCTCACGATCGCCGCCGCGACGATGGTGACCCGACTGGTGTCGCGCGGCGCCAGGGTGGTCGGCGTCGAGTGGGCGCGCGGTCGCGAACGCGGCACGGCCTACGCCGACCGGGTGATCCTGTGCGCGGGCGCGGTGGAATCGGCCGCGCTGCTGATCCGCTCGGGGATCGGCCCGGAACCGCTCCTGCGCTCGCTCGGCATCCCGGTGGTGCGGCCCGCGCCGGTGGGGCAGTGGTGCACCGACCATCCCGAGATCGGTGTCGAGTACCCGGGGCCGACGCCGACGGCGAGCACGGTCGCCCTCGAATACGTCCTGGAACTCGGCGACCTCGAACTGCGCCCGTATACCCCGATGTTCACGCCCGGCCTGCGCAGGCTCGGCGTCGCGCTGATGCTGCCGGAGTCATCCGGCACGCTCGGCCTCGTCTCCGCCGACCCGGCCGTTCCCGCCCGGATCGACCAGGGCTATCTGCGCGCCGCCGTCGATCGGGATCGCCTGCGCGCGGGGGTCGAACTCGCCGGGCGGATTCTCGGGCGGCCGCCGGGCACCGTCGACGATGCCTGGCTACGCTCGCATCTGGGGACGTCCCAGCACCTTTCGGGCACCTGCCGGATGGGCCCCGCCGACGACCCGCGCGCCGTCGTCGACGATCGCGGCCGGGTGCACGGCATCGAGGGTCTGACGGTGGCCGATCTGTCGATCGTGCCGGTCCCCTTGCGCCGCGGTCCGCAGGCCGCGACGGTGCTGCTCGCCACAGTGATAGCGCGTCGACACCGGGTGTGACGAAGTGACATCTGCTACCACAATGTGACCTGCGGGACAAACCCACACTTCTGGCGAGGCTGCCGATAACTCACCGGTACAGTTTGTAGCGGGAAAGAAAG
Source organism: Nocardia sp. MH4 (assembly GCF_019266065.1). GTDB lineage: Bacteria > Actinomycetota > Actinomycetes > Mycobacteriales > Mycobacteriaceae > Nocardia > Nocardia canadensis. The sequence goes on from NZ_LPNR01000109.1 coordinate 97,050, forward strand.
GCAAATGGTCAGCAATCTCGCAGGTGGGCGGCCCCCACGGCAGGCGGCGGAGTCGGGCGCACAGCTCGGAGCTCTGGAAGCCTATGCCGCACAGGCCCATGGTTTTCTCAGTGCCGGTGGTGACCAGCTGACCCAGCTGGCCGGCCTGTTGCGTCCGCTCGTTCTCGAGTCCTGGTTGCGCAGTACGCGTGGCGGAATCGATCCGACGGACATACTCGACGGTCGCGGTCTTCGTGGTGCCGATCTGGTGCGTTATCGGGATGCCCATCCCATCGCCGCACTGATGCCACTCATCGACAAACTGCTGGTCCAGGACGCGGCGCGGGCTGGACTGATCGTGACGGTCGCCGACCAGTTCGGTCGTGTGCTGTCGGTGCACGGCCATCCGGAGCAGGTCGCCGCCGCCGCCGAGATCGGCGTGCGCGAAGGCGACGATCTGAGCGAGCGCCGGATCGGCACGAACGCGGTCGGTCTCGTCGTGCGCACCGGTCGCGCGACATGGATCCACGGACCCGAGCATTTCCTCCATCGGATGCATCAGATCACCGGCGCGGCGGCCCCCGTGCACGAGCCGGACGGCCGATTGATCGGCGTGCTGATGATTGCCGGCGGGATGCGGGTGGCCAAGCCTGAAATCCTCGCTCTGGTCAAAGCCGCGGCGACGGCCGCCGAGATGGATCTGGTGCTGCGGGCGATGCGCGCCGGCCGCGGGGTTCCCGCGGCCGAGCCGAACCGCCCGGGCGAGCAAGCCGCCGACGCGGAACCGGCCCGGCTCGGGCTCGAGGTCCTCGGGCTCGGCCAGCCGCAACTGAGTGTGGCGGGGGAGCGGGTATCGCTGTCGCAACGCCATGCCGAGATCCTGCTGTTGCTCACCGAGCATCCCGAGGGGCTCGGCGCCGATCATCTGGCGCTGCTGCTCGACGACACCGATCTCGACAACGGCACCATCCGCGCGGCGATGTCGCGCCTGCGGTCGGTGATCGGCGCGACGGTCGTCGGATCGCGCCCATACCGTCTGCGCGTCCATGTCGCAACCGATGTGGAGGCCCTGCGGGCCGCGCTCGACTCCGGTGATATCGAATCCGCATTGCGCTTGTATGCCGGTCCGGTGCTCCCCAGATCGTCGGCTCCGGGCATCTGCGACATCCGAGACGAGCTTCGGGTGCGGTTGCGCACCGCCGTGCTCGCGTCCGCCGATCCCGGCGTGCTGCGCCGGTGGACCGCGGGCCCGGAAGGTCGCGACGACGCCGCCGCGTGGGCCGCGTACCGGTCCACCGTCGACCGCGATTCGCCACTGTATGCGCAGATCGAGGCCAAGATCCGGGTGCTCGATCGGCGCCTCGGTGCCGATGCAACGCAGATGCAACGTTTCGGCTCATAGTCTCCCGTTCTGAAAGTGTGGTAGCTCACACATCTGGCGTAGATGTGGTGTGGCACACACTGATGCCCAGGTCGCGGCAACCTCCCCGGAGAGACTGGACGTTCGTCCGATTTTTTTAGCGGAAAAAGTTTCTTTTTATTAACTGACCGCCTAGTGTCTGCAATGCATGGACAGGCAGCCATGTGATGTAAGTGACATAGCCGGGGCGCGAGGTTCGGGCCGCGGCCGCGATGTTGGAGGAACGATCAACAGCTAGGCACCCCGCGACGGACACAGTGGTTCGTCGCGCCGGCGGTCCACCGGGCCGTCGATCTCGTCCACATGATCTGTCGGGGATCCTGCGCGAGTGTGGCGGTTGCGCCCACTGCGCTCACAGGCGAATTTCTCGCTCCACGGAGTACCTCAGGTGTCTTCGTGCTGCCCGAAAACGGTTCGCCTCTGCTTTTTTTCGCGATTCGAGGAGGCTCTGGTGCACGGTACGGAGTTGGGTGGGTTCAGCGCGCGACCGCAGGAAGCGGAGGTCGCCGCCACGGCGTCGGCACCGTTCCCGCTGACACCGGCCCAGCTGGGAGTCTGGTACGCGCAGCTGCTCGACCCCGAGGTCCCGATCACCATCGCCCAGTACGTCGACATCACCGGTGAGCTGGATGCGGCTGTGCTGCAACAGGTCACGGCCGAGGCGGCGCACACCTACGGTTCCCCGCTGGTGCGCATCGGCGAATCCGACGGTGTCCCTTACCAGGTCGTCGACCACACCATCCCGGTCGAGAACGAGCTGCCGCTGATCGATCTGCGCCACCACGACGACCCCGTCGCCGCCGCCCACGAGTGGATGCGCGCGGAGTTCGGCGCGCCGCTGGACCTGCTCACCGACCGGCTGGTGGCGGGCGCGGTGCTGCGCGTCGGCGAGGACCGCTGGTTCTGGTACCTGCGCGGACACCACATCGTGCTCGACGGCTACGGCGCCTTCACCAATTCCCAGCGCATCGCCGAGCTCTACACCGCCCGCGTGCTCGGCACCGAGGCCAAGGCGGCGGCCCCGGGCGACCTGGCCGACCTCGTCGACGGCGAACAGCGCTACCGCGAGAGCACCCGCTTCGCCAACGACCGCGAGCACTGGGCCCAGCGCATCGCCGGCCTGGACAGCCCGACCAGCCTCGACAGCCGTACCGCGCCGCGCGCCGCGATCAACCTGGTGACCGGCGGCAGGCTCTCCGAGAAGCTGGTCGATCGGCTGGAAACCATTGCCGCCAGTGATGATTCGACCATCTCGGCGGTGCTGCTGGCCGCCTTCGCCGCCTACCTCGGCCGGCTCACCGACCGCCCGGACGCGGTGCTCAGCCTGCCCGTCACCGCGCGCACCACCGCGGTGATGCGCCGCTCGGCGGGCATGCTGTCCAATATCGTGCCGCTGCGCCTGCCCACCGGCGCCGCCGGGGCCCCCACCACCTGGGGCGAGCTGCTGCGCGCGGCCCGCGTCGAGGTGGCCGGCGCGCTGCGGCATCAGCGCTACCGCGCCGAGGACATCCGCCGCGACGCCGAGGACGACGGCCGCCCCGCCCGGCGCGCGCTGTTCGGCCCGCTCGCCAACTTCATGCTCTTCCGCAGCGACCTCACCCTCGGCACCACCACCGGCCGCTACCGGGTGCTGTCCACCGGCCCCATCGAGGACCTGAGCCTCAACGTCTACTACGGCGATCGCGATCGCGTACACGTCGACTTCGAGGCCAACCCGCACCTCTACGACGCCGATACCCTGGCCCGGCATCATTCCCGATTCCTCGGTTTCCTCGAGCGCCTCGCCGCCGCCGACCTGGACACCGCGATCGGCGCGATCGAAGTGGCGACCGAGCTGGAACTCCAGGTCAGCACCAAGATCTGGAACGCGACCGGTTTCGACGTCGCGGCCGCCCTGGCCGAGCGCGCGGTGGCGTCGGCGACGCTGCCCGCGCTGTTCGAGGCCCAGGTCGCCCGCACCCCCGACGACGTCGCCGTGCGGATGGCGGGCGAGGACGCCGCCACCCTGACCTACCGCGAGCTGGCCCAGCAGGTGAACCGGCTGGCCCGGCGTCTGCGCGCCGACGGCATCGGCCCCGAATCGCTGGTGGCGCTGAGCATTCGGCGCTCGCCGGAGCTGGTCGTCGCCATGTACGCGGTGCTCGCCGCCGGTGCGGCCTACGCGCCGATCGACCCCGATCACCCCGCTGAGCGGATCGCCCACATCCTGGCCACCGCCGCCCCGGCCGCCGTCCTGACCACCTCCCGCGACGGCGCGCCCGGCGCCGACGCGCTGCCGGTGCTGGCCGTGGACGCGCTCGAGCTGACCGACTACGCCGACACCCCGCTGACCGACGCCGACCGCACCGCGCCGCTGCGCCCCGGCCATCCCGCCTACGTCATCTTCACCTCCGGTTCGACCGGTCTGCCCAAGGGCGTCGCGGTCGAGCACGCCGCGATCGTCAACCGGCTGGTGTGGATGCAGCAGGCCTACCGGCTGCACGGCGTCGACGTGGTGCTGCAGAAGACCCCGATGACCTTCGACGTCTCGGTGTGGGAGTTCTTCTGGCCCTTGCAGATCGGCGCGACGTTGCTGCTCGCGGAGCCCGACGGGCACCGGGATCCCGGCTACCTGCGCGGCGTGATCGCCGAATACGGCGTCACGGTCGCGCATTTCGTGCCATCGATGCTGGAAGCCTTTCTCGCCCAGCAGGAGATCGCCGAGCACTCCTCGCTGCGACTGGTCTTCGCCTCGGGTGAGGCACTGCCCGCCGCCCTGGCGCAGCGGCTGCGGCTGCTCACCGGAGCGCGGCTGCACAACCTGTACGGTCCGACCGAGGCCGCCGTCGACGTCACCTTCCACGAGGTGAACGACGCGGACCGGACCACGGTGCCGATCGGCGCGCCGGTGTTCAACACCCGGCTCCATGTTCTCGACTCGCGGCTGCGGCCGGTACCGGTCGGGGCTCCGGGTGAGCTGTATCTGTCGGGGGTACAGCTCGCCCGGGGTTATGTCGGCAGGCCCGAGCTGACGTCCGGGCGGTTCGTCGCCGACCTGGACGCGCCGGGCGAGCGGATGTACCGCACCGGCGACCTGGTCCGCTGGACCACCAACGGTGAACTGGAATACCTGGGCCGCACCGACTTCCAGGTGAAGCTGCGCGGTCTGCGGATCGAGCTCGGCGAGATCGAGGCCGTGCTCGAAGGCGTCGAGGGCGCGGTGCGCGCCGTCGTCGTCGTGCGTGGGGACGCGGGCGTCGGCGAACAGCTGGTCGCCTACGTGGTGGAGGCCGAGCCGGGCGCGGTCGCGGTGGAACTGCTGCGCGAGGCCGCGCTGCGCGCGCTGCCCGCGTACATGGTGCCCGCCGCGTTCGTACTGCTCGGCGCCCTGCCGGTGAACGCCTCCGGCAAACTCGACCGCAAGGCGCTGCCCGCGCCCGCCCGCACCGTCGTCGCCTACGCCGAGCCCGCCGGGCCGGTGGAACAGACGGTGGCCAGGGTGTTCGGTGAGGTGCTCGGGATCGAGCGGATCGGCCGGGACGACGACTTCTTCGCCCTGGGCGGCAACAGCCTGGTGGCCACCCAGGTGGCGGCCCGCCTCGGCGCCGATCTCGGGATCCGGCTGGGGGTGCGCGACCTGTTCGGCGCGACCACCCCGGCCCGGCTGGCCGCCGCCGTCGCCGAGCGCGCCGACGCCGGCGTCACGGCCCAGCTGCCGGTGCTCGCGGCCGGACCGCGCCCCGCGCTGATCCCGCTTTCGCCCGCGCAGCAGCGGATCTGGTTCCTCAACCGCTTCGATCCGTCCGCGCCCGGCTACAACATGCCGTTCGTGGTCCGGATGCGCGGCGCCGCGAATCTGTCCGCGCTGGTCACCGCGCTGACCGCCGTCGTCGAACGGCACGAGGCGCTGCGCACCGTGTTCCCCGCGGTCGATGTGCCCGGCGGGGAGGTGGCCGAGCAGGTCGTGCGCGACGCCGGGATCGTCCGCATCGACGAGCCGACCACGGTCGACGTGGCCGAGCTCGACGCCGAACTCGCCCGATTCGCCGCCGCCGGTTTCGATCTGGAACACGAGGCGCCGTTCCGGGCGCGGATCTTCGTCGTCGCGGGCGATGCGGCGGGTGAGTGCGCGCTGGCCGTCGTGCTGCATCACATCGCGGCGGACGGTGTGTCGCTGCAGGTCCTGGTGCGCGACGTGCTCACCGCCTACCAGGCCGCGACCGCGCGGCTCACGCCCGGCTGGGCGCCGCTGAGCGTGCAGTACGCCGACTACGCCCTGTGGCAGCGCGAACTGCTCGGCTCGGAGACCGATCCGCAGTCGCTGGCCTCGCGCGAGATCGCCTTCTGGGAGCGGACACTGGCGGGCCTGCCGGATCAGCTGGAGTTGCCCTCGGCCCGGCCGCGACCGGTGACGCCGAGCATGCGCGGCGCCCGGACCGGCTTCACCATCGGCGCCGGCCTGCACCGGCAGCTGACCGAGCTGGCCAACGAGGCGGGCGCGTCGCTGTTCATGGTGCTGCACACCGCGCTGGCCGTGCTGCTGGCCCGGCTCAGCGGCACCAGCGACATCGCCATCGGCACCGGCGTCGCCGGCCGTGGTGACCGGGCGATCGACGATCTGATCGGCATGTTCGTCAACACGCTCGTGCTGCGCACCGAGATCGACCCCGCCGCGAGCTTCACCGCCGCGCTCGAGCACACCCGCGAAACCGATCTGGCCGCGTTCGCGCACGCCACCGTCCCGTTCGACCGGCTCGTCGACGTGGTCAACCCGGCGCGCTCGCAGGCCCGCCATCCGCTGTTCCAGGTGGCGCTGAACTTCCAGGCCGGGCTGGACACCCGCTTCGAGCTGGGCGGCACGCCGGTATCGGTGCACGAGATCGAACTCGACATCACCAAGTTCGACTTGCAGCTCACCCTCGACGAACGTCGCGGCGCCGCGGGCGAACCCGCGGGCATCGACGCCGTCGCCCTCTACGCCACCGACCTGTTCGACGACGCCGAGATCGTCGCGCTGGGCGCGCGGTTCGTGCGACTACTCGCCGCGGCCGTCGCCGCCCCCGCCACCGCGGTCGGTGACCTGCCGCTGCTGTCGCCAGCCGAGCACGCCCGCTTCACCGGCATGCGCGGTGCACCCGTCACCGCCACCGGTCTGCTCCCCGACCTGTTCGCCGCCGCCGTCGCGGCCGGTCAGGACCGGATCGCGGTCACCGACGGCGATCGTGCCCTCACCTACCGCGAGCTCGACCGCGCGTCCTCGCGCCTGGCCAGGGTGCTGGTGGACGGGGGGGTCGGCCCCGACGACATCGTCGCGGTCGGGATTCCGCGCTCCGTCGAATCGGTGCTCGCCGTGTGGGCGATCGCCAAGGCCGGCGCGGCCTGGCTGCCCGTCGATCCGAGCTACCCGCTCGATCGGATCACCCATATGGTGACCGATTCCGGCGCGCGAGTGGGTCTTACGGTGTCCGAGGCGCAGTCCGCGCTGCCCGGCCCGACCGACTGGCTGGTGCTCGACGAGCTGAAGCTGATGGCCGAGTGCGCGGCGCGTTCCAGCGATCCGATCACCGACGCCGACCGGGTGCGGCCGCTGCGCCCCGCGCACCTGGCCTACGTCATCTACACCTCCGGCTCCACCGGCCTGCCCAAGGGCGTGCTGGTGACTCAGGCGGGCATCGCCGGTTTCGCCGCCGAGGAATCCGAGCGGATGTTCGGTACCGCCGACGCACGGGTGCTGCAGGTCGGGTCGCCCTCGTTCGACATCTCGGTGATGGAGCTGCTGCTCGCGGTGAACTCGGCCGCCACCCTGGTGATCGCGCCGACGGGTCGTCACGTCGGCGCCGAACTGGCGCAGCTGCTGGCCGAGGAGAAGGTCACCCACGCGCTGATGACTCCCTCGGGTCTGGCGGTGCTCGATCCCGAACAGCTCGACGACCTGCGCATGGTGATGGTCGGCGGCGAAGCCTGCCCGCCGGACCTGGTCGCGCGCTGGACCGAAGGCTCGGTGTCCCGGGCGTTCGTGAACGCCTACGGCCCGTCCGAGACGACCGTCGCGACCAATATCAGCGCACCGCTCACAGCGGATTCGCCGCTGACGCTGGGTACGCCGCTGCGCGGCATCGCGCAGTGGGTGCTCGACGACCGGTTGCGGCCGGTGCCCGCCGGGGTCGCCGGTGAGCTGTACGTCGCCGGGGCCCAGGTGGCGCGCGGCTACCGTAGCCGGGCCGCGCTCACCGCGGGCCGCTTCGTCGCCTGCCCGTGGGAGCCGGGTGCGCGCATGTACCGCACCGGTGACCTGGTGCGCTGGACGGCCGACGGCACCCTGGAGTACCTGGGCCGCAACGACGACCAGGTGAAGCTGCGCGGCTTCCGGATCGAGCTCGGCGAGATCGAGGCGGCGCTGCTCGCCCAGCCGTCGGTGCGCCGGGCCGTGGTCCTGGTGCGGGCCGACGCGCATCGCGGTGATCAGCTGGTGGCCTACGTGGTGCCGAATCCCGAACCGGCCGTGCCGGATCTGGGCGCCGAACTCACCGCGACGCTGCGCGCCACCCTTGCCGCGCACATGGTCCCCTCGGCGTTCGTCGTGCTCGACGCGCTGCCGCTGACCCCGAACGGCAAGCTCGACCGCCGCGCGCTGCCCGCACCCGTCTTCGCCGCCCGCGCCTTCCGCGCGCCGGCCGAGGGCACCGAGACCGTGGTGGCCGAGGTGTTCGGCGAGGTGCTCGGTCTCGCGCGGGTCGGCGCCGACGACGACTTCTTCGCCCTCGGCGGCAATTCGCTGGTCGCCACCCAGGTGGCTTCTCGCCTGGGTGCCGCGCTCGGCGTCACGGTCTCGCTGAAGACGCTGTTCGAGGCGCCGACCGTTACCGCCCTCGCGGCCGCGCTCGGCACGGCCGAGACCACCGCGACCCGGCCGCCGCTGGTGGCGGGCGAACGGCCGCAGCGCATTCCGCTGTCCTACGCGCAGCAGCGCATGTGGTTCCTCAACCAGTTCGACGCCGACTCGGTCGCCGACAATATCGCCGCCGCGATCCGGCTGACCGGCACCATCGACCATGCCGCCATGACCGCCGCGGTCGCCGCGGTCTTCGCCCGGCACGAGGCGCTGCGCACCCGCTACCCGGCGGTCGACGGCATCCCCTTCCAGCAGATCCTCGGCGCCGACCAGCTGACCATCACGCTCGAGCCCGAGACCATCGACCCGGCCACGCTCGACGACCGCGTGCGCGCCCTGGCCGGGGTGCCGTTCGCGGTGGACCAGGAACCGCCGGTGCGTCTGCGCCTGCTGCGCATCGGCGCCGACCAGCACGTGCTCGTGCTGGTGCTGCACCACATCGCCGCCGACGGCTGGTCGGTCGCGCCGCTGACCCGCGACGTGATGGTGGCCTACGCCGCCCACCTGGCCGGTGCCGCGCCGCGATGGACGCCGCTGCCCGTGCAGTACGCCGACTTCGCGCTGTGGCAGCGCGAAGCCCTCGGCGCCGAGGACGACCCGGACTCGCCGATGGCGCGCCAGATCGATTTCTGGACAACCGAACTCGCCGGACTGCCCGATGTGCTCGCCCTGCCCGCCGACCGCCCCCGCCCTGCCGTCGCCTCGGGCCGCGGCGCCCGGCACACCTTCGCGGTGCCCGCCGCGCTCACCGAGCGGCTGCGCGCCCTCGCCACCGATGCCCAGGCCTCGCTGTTCATGGTGCTGCACGCCGCGTTCGCCGCCACCTTGGCGAAACTGTCCGGGCAGCAAGACATCTCGATCGGCACCCCGGTGGCCGGTCGTGGCGACCGGGCGCTCGACGAGCTCGTCGGCATGTTCGTCAACACCCTGGTGCTGCGTACCCGGATCGACCTCGCCACCACCTTCGCCGACCTGGTCGGCACGGTGCGCGAGGGCGATCTGCGCGCGCTGGCCAACACCGACGTCACCTTCGACCGGCTGGTCGAGACGCTCAACCCCGAGCGCTCCACCGCCCGGCACCCGTTGTTCCAGGTGATGCTCGACTTCCAGAACAACTCCAGGACCGAACTCGAACTGGCCGGGCTGACCGCTGCGGAGATCGAGATCGACACCCGCACCGCCAAATTCGACCTGCAGCTGACGCTGCGCGAGACCACCGACGGCCTGCTCGCCCGCTTCGAGTACGCCACCGACCTGTTCGACGCGCAGACCATCACAGATTTCGGTACCCGCCTGCTGCGGGTGCTGGAAACGGTGAGCGCCGATCCCAGCGTCGTGATCGGCGACATCGACCTGCTCGGCGCCGCAGAGCGCACCCGGATCCTCGAGACCTGGAACGCCACGGCGTACCCGGTCGACGAGACGATGACGCTGGTGTCGCTGTTCGCGGCGCAGGCGGCGCGTACCCCGGGTGCGACCGCGGTGACCTGCGCGGACGAATCGCTCACCTACGGCGAGTTCACCGAGCGGGTGAACCGCCTCGCCCGCCTGCTGATCTCGATCGGCGTGCGGCCCGACCGCACCGTGGCCCTCGGGATGCGCCGCTCGACCGACCTGGTCGTGGCCATGTACGCCGTGCTCGCCGCGGGTGGCGCCTATGTGCCGCTGGACCCCGAGCACCCGGCCGAGCGCCTGGCGCACGTCATCGACGCCGCCGCGCCGGTGTGCGTGCTCACCCGCGCCGCCGACGAACTGGATCTCCCCGCGACGACGTCGGTCGCGGTGCTCGACCTCGAGCAGCTCGACACCACCGACTACCCGGCCGGGCCGATCACCGACGCCGACCGGCTGGGCACCCTCACCCCGGCCCATGCCGCCTACTTGATCTTCACCTCCGGCTCGACCGGCAAGCCCAAGGGCGTCGTCGTCTCGCACGCCTCGATCGTCAACCGTCTGGTGTGGATGCAGGACGCCTACCGGCTCACCGCGGCCGACACGGTCCTGCAGAAGACCCCGGCGACCTTCGACGTGTCGGTCTGGGAGTTCTTCTGGCCGTTGCAGATCGGCGCTCGCCTGGTGCTGGCCCGGCCCGACGGGCATCGCGACCCGGCGTACCTGGCCGAGCTGATCGAGGCCGAGTCGGTCACCGTCGCCCACTTCGTGCCGTCGATGCTGTCGGTCTTCGTCGCGGCCCTCGACTCGGCACCGGCGGGTGCGCGGCGGTGCGCCTCGCTGCGCATGGTGTTCGCCTCCGGCGAGGCCCTGCCGCCCGCGCCCGCGCACCGGTTGCACGCCCTGACCGGCGCCACGGTGCACAACCTCTACGGTCCGACCGAAGCCGCCGTCGACGTCACCTTCCACGAGGTGACCGCCGCCGATGTCGTCTCGGTGCCGATCGGCGAGCCCGTCCACAACACGCGCGTCTACGTCCTCGACAGCAGGCTGCGACCGGTGCCGGTCGGCGTCCCCGGCGAGCTGTACCTGGCCGGCGCTCAACTGGCGCGGGGCTACGCGGGCCGGGTCGACCTGACCGCCGACCGTTTCGTCGCCGACCCGTTCGCCACGGGCGAGCGCATGTACCGCACCGGTGACCTGGTCGCCTGGACCGCGGTGTTCGAGAACGACGCGGCCGAGGGCCGTGCGTGGTCCCATTCCGCTACCGGTTCCGACCGCGTCGTGCGTGGCGAGCTGGAGTATCTGGGCCGCACCGACTTCCAGGTGAAGCTGCGTGGTCTGCGGATCGAGCTCGGCGAGATCGAGGCCGCGCTGGGCGCTCTGACCGAGGTCGGACAGGCGGCGGTCGTCGTCCGCGACGAGCTGCTGGTGGCCTATCTCGTGCCGGCCGCCGAGCTCGACGTCGACGGGGTGCGCGCGGCGCTGACCCGCACGCTCCCGGCCTACATGGTCCCGGCGGCTTTCGTCGAGCTGACCGAGTTCCCGCTCAACGCCTCCGGCAAACTCGACCGCAAGGCGCTGCCCGCGCCGGTGTTCGAGGCCGCGGTCTTCCGCGCCCCGGTCACCGAGGTGGAGCAGATCGTGGCGGCCACCTTCGCCGCGGTACTCGGCTTCCCTGCCGACCGGGAAGTCGGCTTGGACGACGACTTCTTCGCCCTCGGCGGGAACTCGCTCAACGCCACCCAGGTGGCGGCCCGCCTCGGCGCCGCGCTCGACACCCAGGTCCCGGTGCGACTGCTCTTCGACGCGCCGACCGTGCTCGAGCTGGCCGCCCGCTGCGCCGCGCTGCGCGGCACCGGCAGGCGCGTCGAGCTCACCACTCGTGAACGGCCGCGGCGTATTCCGCTCTCCGCCGCGCAGCGCCGGATGTGGTTCCTCAACCGCTACCTGGCCGACGCCGACGGCTCCGGCGACGCCGTGAACAACATCCCGGTCGCTCTGCGGCTGACCGGCGAGCTCGATATCTTCGCGCTCGAAGCGGCCCTCGCCGATGTGATCGATCGGCACGAAACCCTGCGCACCAGCTACCCGGACGGCCCCGACGGCGCCGAACAACTGGTCGCCGACGCCGCGCATCTCACGCTGCGCGCCGAGCCGATCGGCGCGGGCGAGCTGCCCGCGCGCCTGCTGTCCTGCGCGGCGGTGCGGTTCGACCTCACCACCGAGATCCCGCTGCGCGCCACGCTGTTCGCGGTCGCCGAGGAGCACGTGCTCGTGCTGGTGGTGCACCACATCGCCGCCGACGGCTTCTCCCTCGGGCCGCTGGCCGCCGACCTGATGACCGCCTACGCCGCCCGCCGCGACGGCACCGCCCCCGACTGGGCGCCGCTGCCGGTCCAGTACGCGGACTACGCGCTCTGGCAGGACGAGAACCTCGGCGACGCGAGCGATCCCGACTCGCTCGCGCACGCGCAACTGGCGTTCTGGCGGCGCGGCCTGGCCGGTCTGCCCGAGCAGCTCGAGCTGCCGACCGACCGGCAGCGTCCGGCCGAATCCAGCTTCCGTGGCGGGGTGCACCGCTTCCAGATCGACTCCGATCTGCACAGCGAACTGCGCGAGCTGGCCCGCAAGCACGAGGCCACCCTGTTCAGCACCGTGCACGCCGCGCTGGCCGTGCTGCTGGCCCGCCTCTCCGGCGGTAGTGACATCGCCATCGGCACCCCGGTGGCCGGGCGCGGTGAGGCCGCCCTGGACGGGCTGATCGGCATGTTCGTCAACACCCTGGTGCTGCGCAGCCAGATCGACCCGCGCGCGGAGTTCGAGTCCACCCTCGACGCCGTCCGTGCCGGTGACCTCGACGCCCTCTCCCACGCGGACATCCCGTTCGAGCAGGTCGTCGACGCCGTCGACCCGGCGCGGGCGCGCAACCGCCACCCGCTGTTCCAGGTGGCGCTGGTCCTGCAGAACTTCACCGTGCCCGCGCTGACCGCGGCCGGGCTGCGCGTCGCACCGATCGACTTCGACGCCGCCGTGGCGAAGTTCGACCTGCAGTTCACCGTCACCGAATCCGGGGATGTCGACGGCCGCGCCGACGGCATGGCCATCGAGATCGCGTACGCCACCGACCTGTTCGACGCGGGCAGCATCGCCGTGCTGGCGCGCCGGTTCACCCAGGTGCTGGCCGCGGTGGTCGCCGATCCGACCGTGGTCGTCGGGGACATCCAGCTGCTCAGCGCCGAGGAGCAGCAGCGCATGCTGCACGACTGGGCCACCACCGGCGACGCGGTCGCCACCGGCGCCGAGACCATGCTCGACCGGTTCGCCGCCATCGCGGCGCGGCACCCGCACGCCGTCGCGGTGAAGGCCGAGGGCGCCACGCTCACCTACGGCGAGCTCGACGCCTGGTCCAACCGGCTGGCGCGGCGTCTCGTCGGCGCCGGCGTCGGCCCGGAAACCCTGGTGGCCGTGGCCCTTCCGCGGTCGGTGGAACTGGCCGTCGCGCTGCTGGCGGTGCTCAAGGCGGGTGGCGGCTACCTGCCGATCGACCCCAACTACCCGGCCGACCGCATCGAGTACGTCCTCGACGACGCCCGCCCGCTGTGCGCGATCGCGAACGCGGACACCGGGCTGGCCCGCGACTGGTTCGGCGGACCGGTGATCGACCCCGCCGCCGAGAACCTCACCGGCTTCGCGGCCACGCCGCTGACGGCGGCGGACCGGCGCGCGCCGCTGGTGCCCGCGAACACCGCGTACGTCATCTACACCTCCGGCTCCACCGGCCGTCCCAAGGGCGTGGTGATCCCGCACGCGAACGTGCTCGCGCTGCTGGACAACAGCGAGCGCCACTTCGGCTTCGGCCCGTCGGACGTGTGGACGATGTTCCACTCCTACGCCTTCGACTTCTCGGTGTGGGAGCTGTGGGGCGCGCTGTTGACCGGCGGCTCGATCGTGCTGGTCGACTACTTCACCTCGCGCTCGCCCGAGCAGTTCCGGGAGCTGCTGCTGGCCGAGCGGGTCACCGTACTCAACCAGACGCCGTCGGCGTTCTACCAGCTCGTCGCCGCCGATCTGGCCGTCGCGCCCGGCGACTACGCCCTGCGCACGGTGATCTTCGGTGGTGAGGCGCTGGAACCGCAGCGGCTGGCCGGTTGGTTCGCTCGCTACCCGCGCTCGCCGCGGCTGGTGAACATGTACGGCATCACCGAGACCACGGTGCACGCCTCCTACCGGGAGATCACCCCGGAGACCGGTTCGGCCAGCGTCATCGGCGGTGCCCTCGCGGGACTGACCGTGCGCGTGCTGGATTCGCGCCTGCGGCCGGTGCCGGTCGGCGTGCCCGGCGAGATCTACGTCTCCGGAGCGCAATTGGCGCGCGGCTACCTGGCCAGGCCCGACCTGACCGCGAGCCGGTTCGTCGCCGACGCCTACGGCGCTCCCGGCAGCCTCGCCTACCGCTCGGGCGACCTGGCCCGCTGGACCGCCGACGGCGAGCTGGAGTACCTGGGCCGGGCCGATCAGCAGGTCAACCTGCGTGGGTTCCGGGTCGAGCTCGGTGAGATCGAGGCCGCGCTGCTCGCCAGCTCGGTCGCGCCGCGCGAGGTCGCGGTGCTGGTGCGCACCGACCTGGTCGACGAGCCGCGCATCGTGGCCTACCTGGTCGCCGGGCCGGAGACCGGCCGGGTGGACGCGGCCGCCATCCGCCAGGAACTGGCCCGCACGCTGCCCGAACACATGCTCCCGGCGGCGGTCGTCGCGGTCGAGCGGATTCCGCTGACCGTCAACGGCAAGCTGGATCGGGCCGCGTTGCCCGCGCCGGTCTTCGAGACCACCGTCTACCGCAAGCCGGGCACGGTCACCGAGGAGATCATCGCCGCGGTGTACGCCGAGGTGCTCGGCCGCACCCGCGCCGACGATCAGCCGGTCGGCGCCGACGACGACTTCTTCGCCCTCGGCGGCAGCTCGCTGCTCGCCGCCAAGGCGGTCGCCCGGATCGGCTCCGCGCTGGATCGCCGGGTCGGCGTGCGCGCGCTGTTCGAGACGCCGCGCGTCGGCGAACTGGCCGCGGCGGTGGATGCCCAGGCGAAGGTCGACCGGCCCGCCCTGGTCGGCCGGGCCCGCCCCGAGCAGCTGCCGCTCTCGCCTGCCCAGCAGCGGATGTGGTTCCTCAACCGCTTCGATCGCGCCTCGGTGGCGTACAACATCCCGTTCGCGCTGCGGCTGTCCGGTGACCTCGATGTCGCCGCGCTGCGCGCGGCGGTGGCCGACCTGGTCGCCCGCCACGAATCGCTGCGCACGGTGTACCCGGAGGTCGACGGCGCGCCGGTGCAGTCGATCACCCCCGCCGCGCAGGCGATTCCGGAACTCGACCCGATCGTGGTGACCGAGGCCGACCTGCCCGGCGCGATCGCCGACCTGGCCGCTACCACCTTCGACGTCACCGCCGAGATCCCGGTGCGGCTGCGGCTGTTCCAGGTGGGCGCCGCCGCGTCCGCCGCGTCCGCCGGACCGGCCTCGGGTGAATTCGTGCTCGCCGCCGTCCTGCACCACATCGCGGCCGACGGTTCCTCGATCGCACCGTTCGTCGCCGACCTGATGCGCGCCTACACCGCGCGCCTGGCCGACACCGCGCCCTGCTGGGCGCCGCCGGCGGTGCAGTTCGCCGACTACGCGCTGTGGCAGCGGGAACTGCTCGGCGACGAGGCCGACCCGGAGTCGGTCGCGGCCCAGCAGGTCGGCTACTGGCGTACCCAGCTGGCCGGACTGCCCGACCAGCTGACCCTGCCGACCGACCGGCCCCGCCCGGCCCGGCAGAGCCTGCGCGGCGACAAGGTGAGCTTCACCGTCGACGCCGACCTGCACGCCGCCCTGGTCGCCCTCGGCCGGGGGAACGGCGCCACGCTGTTCATGGTGGTGCACGCGGCCTTCGCCGCCCTGCTGGCCCGGCTCTCCGGGACCGCCGACATCGCCGTCGGCACCCCGAACGCGGGCCGTGGCGAGGCCGAACTCGACGAGGTCATCGGCATGTTCGTCAACACGCTGGTGCTGCGCACCCCGGTCGCGGGCGACGCGCCGTTCACCGACCTGCTCGCCGCCGCCCGTGCCGCCGACATCGCCGCGTTCTCGCACGCCGACGTCCCGTTCGAGCGCCTGGTCGAGGTGCTCAACCCGGCCCGCTCCACCGCCCGGCACCCGCTGTTCCAGGTCGGCTACTCGTTCCAGAACCATGAGCGCGGACAGCTCGAGCTGCCCGGCCTGACCGTCTCGGACATCGAATTCGATTCCGGCGTGGCCCAATTCGACCTGCACCTGTTCGCCCTCGACCACTACACGGCCGACGGCGCGCCCGCGGGCATCGAGATGGCGCTCGGCTACGCGAGCGACCTGTTCGACGCGGGCACGGCCGAGCGGTTCGCCACCCAGCTGCGCCGCATCCTCGAATCCGTCACCGTCGCACCGGACACCGTGGTCGGCGACCTCGACCTGCTCGGCGCCGACCGCGGCCTGCTGCTCGACACCTGGAATGCCACCGCGCATCCGGTGGCGGCGGTCACCCTGGCCGAGCTCGGCGCGCGCCAGGCGGCCGCCACCCCCGGCGCGCCTGCCCTGGTCGACGCCGAGACCGGCACCTCGCTGGACTACGCGGCCTTCGACGCCAGGGTCAACCGGATCGCCCGGCTGCTGATCGCCGAGGGCGTCGGCCCGGAGCGCACGGTGGTGCTGGCCATGCGGCGCGGGCTCGACCTCGTGATCGCCATGCACGCCGTGGTGCGGGCGGGTGGCGCGTACGTGCCGATCGACCCCGATCATCCGGTCGACCGGATCGCCTACATCGTGGCGACCGCCGCGCCGCTGTGCGTGCTCACCACGGCCGCCGACGGCCTGCCGGTCGCCGTGGACGTGCCCGTCTTCGAGCTGGATCACCAAGCGCTGGAAGAGCTTTCCGACGCACCGGTGGATGATGCCGAGCGCATCGCCCCCCTGCGTCCCGCCCATCCCGCCTACCTCATCTTCACCTCCGGCTCGACCGGTCAGCCCAAGGGCGTCGCCGTGCCGCACGCGGCGATCGTCAACCAGCTGGCCTGGCTGCACGACCGCTTCGCCATGACCGGCGCGGACCGGGTGCTGCTCAAGACGCCTGCCACCTTCGACCTGTCGGTCTGGGAGTTCTGGTCACCGCTGACCTGCGGCGGCGCGCTGATCGTCACTCGCCCCGGCGACGAACGCGATCCGGATCGCCTGCGCGACACCATGACCCGCTACGGCGTCACCGTGCTGCACGCGGTGCCGTCACTGGTCGGCATGCTGCTGGCCGCCGAGGCCACACCCGCGCTGCCGGAGTCGCTGCGCGCGGTCCTGGCCATCGGCGAGGCGCTGCCCGCCGCCACGGCCGCCCAGTTCCTGGCCTGCGACGCCGGCGCACGTCTGCACAACCTGTACGGGCCGACCGAGGCGGCGGTGTCCATCACCGAATACGCGGTGGCCCGGGACCTCTCGCATGTCGTGCCGATCGGGACGCCCGCCTGGAACAGCGCGCTCTACGTGCTCGACGCCCGGCTGCGCCCCGTTCCCGTCGGGGTCGCGGGCGAGCTGTACCTGGCCGGTGACCAACTCGCCCGCGGCTACCACGGCCGCCGGGCGCTGACCGCCGACCGTTTCGTCGCCAACCCCTTCGCTCCGCCGGCCGCCGAAACAGCTGCCCGTGGCGTGCCGACCCAGGCCGGAGCCGCCGGGGGTGCCCGGATGTACCGCACCGGTGACATCGTCCGGTGGCGCGCGGACGGCACCCTCGAGTACCTCGAGCGCGCCGACTTCCAGGTGAAGATCGGTGGCTTCCGGATCGAGCTCGGCGAGGTCGAGACCGCGCTGCTGCGGTGCGCCGGCGTGCGCGCGGCGGTGGCCGTCGCCAGGACCGACGAACGGGCCGGGGCGCGGTTGATCGCCTACGCCGCGGTCGCCGACCTCACCCCCGGCGACGAGCAGGCCGTGGCGGCCGAACTGCGCGGCGAGCTCGCCGCCGAACTGCCCGCCTACATGGTGCCCGCGGCCCTGGTCGTGCTGGAGTCGTTGCCGCTCAACGCCAATGGCAAGGTCGACCGGTCCCGACTGCCGGAGCCGGAGTTCGGTGAGGCGGTCTTCCGCGCGCCGGTCACCGCGACCGAGCAACTGGTCGCGCGGACCTTCGCCGAGGTGATCGGCTGCGCGAGCGCCGGCCTGGACGACGACTTCTTCGCCCTCGGCGGCAACTCGCTGATGGCGACCAGGCTGGCCGCCCGGCTCGGCGCCGCGCTCGGCGCCCAGGTGCCGGTGGCCGAGGTGTTCGACGCCCCGACCGTGGCCGCGCTGGCCGAGCGGCTCGGCGGCCTGGATCGCTCGGCCGCCCGTCCGCCGCTGACCCGGCGCACCGGCGACGGACCCGCCGTGCTCTCGCCCGCGCAGCAACGCATGTGGGTCCTGCACCAGCTGGCGCCGCAGTCGGCGGCCTATCACATCCCGGCCGCCATCCGGCTCACCGGCCGGCTCGACCTGCCCGCCCTGCAATCGGCGGTCGGCGACCTGCTGTCGCGGCACGACACCCTGCGCACCCGCTACCCCGACACGGCGGCGGGTCCGGTCCAGCAGGTGATGCCCGCCTGGTCGGCCGCGGTCGAACTGACCCCGATCCCGGTCGCCGCCGAGGACGTCGAGGCCCGGATCACCGCCCTGGTGGCCCAGCCGTTCGACATCACCGCCGCGCCGCCGGTGCGGGTGGCGCTCTACGGTCTCGGCCCGGACGATCACGTGCTCGTCGTCGTGGTGCATCACATCAGCGCCGACGGCTACTCGATCGCTCCGCTCACCCGGGATCTGGTGCGCGCCTATGTCGATCGCAGCGAAGGCCGCGCGCCCGGCTGGGCGCCACTGGAGATCCAGTACGGCGATTTCAGCGCCTGGCAGCACGAGCTGCTCGGCACCGATGCCGACCCGGACAGCGTGCTCACCCAGCAGCTGAACTACTGGACCAGGGAACTGTCCGGCGCGCCCGAACTGCTCGCCCTGCCCACCGACCGCCCCCGCGCCACCCGGCGCGAGATGCGCGGCGCGGCAGAGCGGTTCGAGATCGACGCGGCACTGACCCGGCGCCTCGACGAGATCGCCCGCGAGCACGGCACGACGCTGTTCACGCTGGTGCACAGCGCGCTGGCGGTGCTGCTGGCCAAGCAGTCCGGCAGCGCCGACATCACCATCGGCGCCCCGGTGGCCGGTCGCGGTGCCCGCGAACTCGACGATCTGGTCGGCATGTTCGTCAACACCGTCGTGCTGCGCACCGAGGTCGACTCGCGGGCGCCGTTCACCGAGCTGCTGGCCCAGGCCAGGCGGCGCGACCTCGCCGCCCTCGCCCACGCCGACGTGCCGTTCGAGCAGGTCGTCGATACCCTGGGCCGGACCCGTTCGGGCGCCTACACCCCGCTGTTCCAGGTGATGCTCACCTTCCAGAACATGCCGCCCGGTGGCATCGAACTGCCCGGCCTGCACGTGCGGATCCTGGACCCCGGGCTCGGCGAGGCCAAGTTCGACCTGCACCTGACCGCCCTGCAGCGCTACGACGCGGCCGGTGCGCTCGACGGGCTCGACGTGCACTTCGGCTACGCCACCGACCTTTTCGACGCTTCGACCGTCCGGATACTGGCCGAGCGGTTCCGCAAGGTCCTCGCGGCCGTCGCGGCCGACCCGGCCGTACCCGTGCGGGCGATCGACGTGCGCACCGACGCGGAGAAGACCCCGCGTCCGCGTACCTACACCATTGCCGATCTGCCGGGCCTCGTCGGCTCGGCGGCCCGGCTCGCGCCGGCGACCGTGGCATTCGCCCACGGCGAGCACGCCATCTCGTTCGAAGCGCTCGACGCCAAGCTCACCGCGGTGCGCAAGGCGATGGGCGCCGCGATGAAACCCGAAGCGCTGGTGAACGTCGCGCTGGCCGGGCTGGTGCCCGGCGTGCTCGCCGCACTCGGCGCGTCCGGACTCACCACCACTTTGCAAACACTGGTGACCGATGCCGCCGCGGTGATCGCCGGGTCGGGGTCGGCTGACGACTCGGAAGGACAACTCTGATGTCGCACACGGATTCGGTCACGGCGGCTGTCTCGCTCGACGCGCTGCTGCGTGACCAGGCGGACGAGCGCAGGCGTGATCCCGCCACGTTGCTCGCCGCCTTCACCACCCAGATCCGCCAGGATCCCGACGCCGTCGCGGTGCGTGACGGCGTGACCGAGCTCAGCTACGGCGAGCTCGGCGCACGGGTGGACGCGCTGGCGGTCTGCCTGGCCGCCCGCGGTGTCGGGCCGGAGACCACGGTCGCGGTGTCGTTGCCGCGATCGGTCGACCTGGTCGTCGCGGTGCACGCGGTGATCGCCGCGGGCGGCGCGTTCGTCCTGCTCGACCCCGACGCCCCCGCCGACGTGCGGCAGCGCACGGTCGCCCTCGCCGCGCCCGTGCTGGTGATCACCGCGCCGGAGGTGCCCCACCCGACCGGTGTCCCGGTCCTGGGCATCGACGCCGAACCCACCGTCGATCTCGTCGCCGACGACCTACCCGGTCCGGGTGCGGACAACCCGGCCTACCTGGTCGTCGACGTAGCGGGCGCGAGCGCGGTCGTCGTCGGACACCGGGCCGCACAAGCGAATTCGGTCTGGCGGCAGCGGCTGTGCGGTCTCGGCGCCGGCGACGCGGTGCTCTGGCACGCGCCGCTGGGCACGCAGGCCACGGTGGGGGAGCTGCTGCTGGCCCTGCAGACCGGCGCCACCCTGGTGCTCCCGACCAGCGACTCCCTGGCGCGTTCGATCGCCGATACCGGCGCCACCGCGGCGTGCTTCGACCCCGACCAGCTCGCCGCGCTGGCCGCGCTGCCCGACGCCGAGGCACGCCTCGACTCGCTGCGGATCGTCCTGAGCTGCGGCGCACCACTGCCCGCCAAGACCGCGGCCGCCCTGCGCGCGGTGAGCGGCGCGACGCTGTGGCACGTCTACGGCAGGCCGGAGACCGCGGGCGAGGTCGTCGCGCACGAGGTGACCGGCGCCGACCTCGAATCGGTCCCGCTCGGCTCGGCCGCCGACGACGTCGAGCTGCTGATCCTCGACGAGCACCTGTGCCCGGTGCCCGACGGTGAAGTCGGCGAACTCTATGTCTCCGGTGTGCAATTGGCGCGCGGCTACCTCGGCAGGCAGGCCACCGCCGCCACCTTCCTGGCCAACCCGATCGGCCCGGTCGACGACCGCATGTTCGCCACCGGCGACCTCGTGCGGCGCAGGCCGCCCGGCGACGGCTGGACGGCCGAACTCGAATTCGTCGGCCGCGTCGACGCCGAGGAGGTGAGCACGGCGCCGCAGGGCGGACTGCCCGGGGAACTGCTGCTCGACGAGTTCGAAGCGCAGGCCGCCGCCACCCCTTTCGACCCCGCGGTCGTGCACGCCCCGAGCACGGGCGGCGCGGCCTCGATCATCACCTACGGTGACCTGGACCGGCGCACCAACCAGCTGGCCCGGCACTTGACCGCGCTCGGCATCGGCCCGGAATCGGCGGTGCTGGTGGATGTCCCGCGCTCGGTCGAGCTGGTGGTGGCGATGTACGCCGTGCTCAAGGCGGGCGGTGCCGTGGTGCCCGTCGACACCGCGACCAGTCCCGCCGTGCTGCCGCCGGTCGCGAGTCCCGCGCTGGTGCTGACCGTGCGCTCGCGCGATCACGGTGCGGTGTACGACATTCCGGCCGTCGTCATCGACGACGTGCCGCTCGCCGACTACTCCGACGAGCCGATCGCCCGCGCCGAGCGCCGGACCCCCGTACTGCCGGAGCACCCGGCGTTCGTGCTGTACCCGCCGGGGGCTACGCAGGGCATCACCATCAGCCACATCGCGGCCGTGCACCGGTTGACCGGCATGCAGGGCAGGCACGGCTTCACCGGTCGTGACGTCTACCTGCATCAGGCCGCCATCGGCGAGGTGACCGAGTGGCACGGCTACGTGCTGCCGTTGCGGGTCGGCGCCACCGTCGTCCTCACCGAACCGCCCGATCCGGTGCGGTTAGCGCGTCTGGTCGCCGACTACGGCGTCACCGCCGCCGATTTCACCCCGCCGCGGCTGGCCGCGTTCACCGACCACGTCCACCGCGCCGGCCTGCGCGCGCAGATCGGCTCGCTGCGCAGCGTCGTCGTCCTCGGCGCGCCGCTCAGCGCGGCGCAGGTGCGGGCTTTCGGCGCGGTGACCAGCGCCCGGCTGCACCACGATTACGGCAGGGCCGAGGCCACCGTCACCCTCACCTATCCCGCCGCGCCCGGCGCGGACACCCCCGAACCGCAGGCCGTGCGGGTGCGGGAATGGAACCGCCGGGTCTACGTGCTCGACGCGCGGCTGCGCCCGGCCAGCCCCGGTGTGGCCGGCGAGCTGTACCTGTCCGGCGCGCAACTGGCCCGCGGCTATCGCGACGATCCGCGCGGCACCTCGGACCGGTTCGTCGCCAACCCGTTCGGCATCCCGGGGGAGCGGATGTTCCGCACCGGGGAGCTGGCGCGCTGGGAGATCGACGGCACCAGCGCCGCGCTCGTTCGTCTCGGCACCGTGGGCGCGGCGACCGTGGGCGCGCTGGAATCGCTGCTCGGGCGCGGGGCGAGCATGCGGGCCAGGATCGGCGCCGGGATCGGCGCGCGGATCACCGAACTCTCGCGCAGACACGCGGTTCCGCCGTTCGCGGTGGTCCGGGCCGCGATGACGGTGCTGCTGGCCTGGCAGGCGGGCACGGCCGTCGCGGGCGCGACCACCCTGTCCGAGATCCTGTGCGCCGAACCCGATCCCGTGGTGTCCTCGGCCACCGCGGCGACCAGTGAGTCGTGCGCGCTGTCCGGGCCGCTCGGCGCGGTGACGCTGAGCTATCTCGACACCGGCGCCGAGGCGTTCGGCGTTCCCGGCCTCGAACTCACCGCCCTGCGTTTCGACGGATCGACGGTGGCCGACGGCGTGCACTTCATCGTCTCCACGCACGCCGACCCCGACGGCAATCTCGGCCTCGAACTGGAATACAGCACAGACCGTTTCGACGATCACGCCGCGGCTGCCCTGCTGCGCCGCTTCTCCCGCGCCCTGGGGCTGCTCACCGGCGACCCCGATGCCCCGAGCGACTCGTTCGACCTGCGCACCCCCGCCGAGCGCGCCGCGAGCTGACCCCCACCCCCTCAGGAAGGCAATCCGATGAGCAATCCGTTCGACGACGAGAACGCCCAGTTCTACGTTTTGGTCAACGCCGAGGGGGAACACTCCCTCTGGCCCACCTTCGCCGCCGTCCCCGGTGGCTGGACCGTCGCCTTCGGCGCCGCCACCCGCACCTCCTGTCTCCAGTACGTCGAATCCCATTGGCTCGACATGCGTCCCAACTCCTTGATCGCCGCGATGGCCAACGAGGGCTGACCTCGCCCTACGTACAGTGGGGTATGCGGAGCGCTCGGTTCGGGATCGTGGTGGCGCTGCTGGCGGGCGCGTACCTGGGGGCGCTGTTCGCGTCGTCGACCGACTCCGATCCGCCGCGGCGGCAGGCCACGGGACACGATGTCGAGCACGCCGAGCTGGTGCTGTTCGAGTCCACCCGAGGGCTGCCCGACGTCCGGACCGTGCTGCGATCGACCGCCGACGTCGACCAGTTCGCCGGGCGATTCCCCGGCGACGAACGCGCGGCCGGTCGGCTCACGGACACGCTCTCGCGCCGCGACTTCGACACCGAGGCGCTGATCGCCTTCTCCTGGGGCGCGGGCTGTTCGCCCGGTGACGGCGCGAAGCTGACCAGCGAGGGCGACGCCGACTACTCCGTCCGGCTGACCGGCGCGGACGATCCGCCGTCGGAATGCGTCGCGCCGTGGGAGATCCTGGCGGTGTTCGCGCTGCCCGCGGCGGACGTGCCGGCGACCACCCGGCTCGGCGGGTACCCCCCCGACCCGCCGGGTCCGGCGATCCTCGCCCATTTCGAGCGCATCGCAGTCGGCACCGCCCCGCGCGGCGCCGAGGTCTCCCAGCCGGATCAGCTCGCCGCCTTCGCCGCCGGGCTCGACACCGTGACGGCCGCTCGGGTGCGTTCGGCGGTGTCGGGGCGCGCCGCCGGTGATCGGGCGTTCGCCTTCGTCGCCACCGGCTGTCACGACGACGGCGCCTATCTCGCGATCTCGCGGGAACGGCTGCGTCCGGTGCTGACCGCGACCGAACCGGTCGCCTGCGTCGTCCCGGACTACTACGTCGCGGTGTTCACCACCCCGGCCGTCTCCGTCCCGATCGAGGCCGTCATCGGCTGAGACCGGGGGTCATGGCACCGGGGTCATCGGCGGCGGTTCCCAGTCGCCCTCGATCGCCGCCTCGCGAGGTGCGTACAGACGCAGCGTCAGGGAGAACTCGCCGGAGTCCGGGATCGGGAGCCAGTTGCCGGTGGGGACGCCCGGGCGCGGGTCGTCGTGCTGGACGGCGATCTCCACCGCGCCGTCGGGGCCCGCCACCACCGGTGGGGCGTGGCCGACCGCGTAGATCTCGGCGGGGTTGGGGACGAGGAAGCCCTGGGGGTCGTAGGCGGTGATCGAGGCGAAGGCGTCCACCGGCGGCCAGCGGCCGGGCTCGAAGCGGATGCGGTAGCGGCGCGGCTGTCCCGCGTCGTCGGTCGTGGGGGCCCAGAGTTCGGCGTAGAGCACGTCGCGGATCGGGGCCTTGCCCGGTGAGCGCATGGTCGTCGCCGCGCGTCGCAGGTAGTCGGTGCCGAACCTGCCGAGGTCGACCGGGATCTCCCACCCGTTGACGCGGCGCGCGTTCGGGTCGGTCCATCCGGCGATCCGGCGCTGGGCCTGGCGGACCGCCTCGTCGAGCAGTTCGACGGGCTCGTTGTCGACGGTGCCGCCGGGGACGACGCCGATGGTGGCCAGCTGTTCCATCAGCGGTGCGTCGGCGGCCGCGGGCGGATCGGCCACCATCAACCTGCACAGCCGGTTGAGGTAGGTGCGGCCGTCCAGCGCGGCGATCCGCTTGACCGGCGGCTCCGGTCCGCGGTCGATCGGGTGCACCCTGCTGACCGTGACGTCGTATTCGCGGCGCTGCCAGGCGCCGGCCGGGACCAGCCGGATCTTCTCCTGCCACCGGTTGACCTGCGCCGCGTCCGCGACACCGTTGATCTGGATCCGGCCGACGATCGTCGCCATCGCCGACGGCATGTGCAGCAGGGTGGTGTGCGGCGGCAGCGACCCGGTCCACTTCGGGCCCGCGATGACGTAGGTGAACGGCGGCCCGTCGGCGTCGACCGTCGTCCGCGGCTGCTTGCTGCTCAGGTCGTGCACGGTGTTGCCCCACCCGTCGAGCAGCTGGAACAGCCAGTACCGATCCGGTTCCATCCCGGGGATCTGCAACACCAGCGGCTCGTCGGCCAGGTTCAGCCACGCCTGGGAATAGACCATGTCGTGGCTGAGCCGGGCCACCCCGCGATCCAGCGGATCGGGCAGCACGCTGTGATCGAACGTGTTCGTCGGCCCACTCGCCGCCCGCATCATGTCCAGCAAGATCATCGGATAGCCGAACACATACGCCTCGGTCGCCAGCCCCAGCACATCCGGCGCCCCTGTCGAGGACACCACCGACGGCACCGGCTCCCCACCCCCGCACCCGGACACCACCATCCCCACCCCCGCAGCCGCCCCCAACTCGAGCAGGCGCCGCCGACTCAGCCCACCCTCGTCACCTGCCCGACCGCCCATGCGCTCTCCGTCCGACACCGCGAACGCCCACCGTAAACGCCCACCGTCCCCCCGCCCTCACACACAACGGGTGAGATCCGCAGGTCAGCCGAGGAGGGTTCGGTGCATGAGGTGGGCGACGCGGGCTCGGCAGGCGATGGGGTCGGGGCCGTAGATCTGGCTGAGGTCGATGACCAGGGCGAAGGCCGCGTGGACCAGGAAGCGGGCTTCGGCGGCCGAGAGTTCGGGGCGGACTTCGCGGACCAGGCGGGCCCATTCCTGGACGCTGAGGCGCTGGATGTTGCGCAGGACCGCGCGTTCCTCGGCGGGGACGTGGCCGAACTCGGCGTAGTAGACGACGGCCAGCGCGCGTTCGTCGAAGGTGTCGGCGACGAACTGGGCGATCAGCACGTCCAGGGCCGCGCCGCTGTCGGGGGTGCCCGCGACGGCGGGGCCGATCGCACCCGAGACCCGGTCGGCCGCGCGGCGGAACGCGGCGGCGAGGATGTCGCTCTTGCCGCGGTAGAACCGGTACACCGCCGAGGCCGCGGACAGCCCGGCCGCCGAGGCGATGTCCTCGACGCTGACGTTCGGATACCCGCGCTCGTGGAACAGCTCGACCGCTTTGCGCAGCAGCAGTTCGTGTTTGAACGACTCCGGGATCTCGACCTGGGTGGCCTTCTCCGAAATCGTTGCTGCGGGCGGCAATCCGCTCTCGACCAGCGCGAGACAGGCCGTGGTCAGCAGCCGGTTCAGGGTGCGGGCAGGCAGGGCGGCGTGATGGTCGGCGATGCTGGTGATGACCCCGAACATCGCGGTGGACAGCATTCGCAGGTCCGGCGCGGTCAGCTCCGGCCGCAGGACGGCCAGCTGCTCGTCGAGGGCGACCAGCACCGAGGCCCGCTGCTCGTCGAGCACCAGCCGGTCGGCGGGCTCGAGGTAGCGGCCCTCCCAACGCACCAGCGTGACCGTTCCCCGGTTCTCCACCGTCGCGCCGAGGAGCCCGGTCAGCATGTGCCGCAACCGTTCCGCCGCGGTCGATGACCCGTCACCGGACGCCGCGATCGAGGCGGTGAAGGCCTGCCCGACCCGCAGCAGTTCCTCCCGGAACAGCGCGTACTTGCTCGGGTAGTGCCGGTACAGCGCCGCCGAACTGATGCCCAATCCGGCGGCGATGTCCTCCATGCTCACCCCGTGATACCCGGCCGCGCCGAATGCCACCGCCGAGGTCGCCGCGATCTGCGCGCGCCGATTCTTCGGACGCCGCCGCACACCGTCCTTCGCTCCGCCGACTACCGATCCACGCGCACCACGAGACTCGCCGACATTCATGCCAGAAGTGTATTAGGCCTTGTGGGGCGGGGTGATCCGGGCATACCAGTCGAGCAGGGCCGGGTCGTCCACGGCGCTGCGTTCGACCACACGGGTCGCGTCCGCGCCCTGGAAGAGCTTCTTGATCGGCACTTCCAGCTTCTTGCCGGTCCGGGTGTGCGGGATGCCGGGGGCCTCGCGGATCTCGTCGGGGACGTGCCGGGGCGAGACCTCGGAGCGAATCGCGCTGCCGATCCTGGCTTTCAGATCGTCGGTGAGGGTGGCGCCGGGCGCGAGGACGACGAACAGCGGCATCCAGTAGCCGCCGTCGGGCTGCTCGGCGCCGATCACCAGCGCCTCGGCGATCTCCGGGAACTGTTCGACGACCTGGTAGATGTCCGCGCTGCCCATCCGGATGCCGTGCCGGTTGAGAGTGGAGTCGGAGCGGCCGTGCACGACGACGCTGCCGTGCTCGGTCAGCGTGATCCAGTCACCGTGCCGCCACACGCCGGGGTAGGTGTCGAAATAGGCGTCGTGGTAGCGCTTTCCGTCCTCGTCGCGCCAGAAGCGCACCGGCATCGACGGCATCGGCTGGGTCACCACCAGCTCGCCGACCTCCCCGCGCACCGGCGCGCCCTGCTCGTCGAAGGAGTCCAGCGCCACGCCGAGATACGGTGCCGACAGCTCGCCCGGCCACACCGGCACCGTGGGCACGCCGCCGATGAACGCCGACACCACGTCGGTGCCACCGCTGATCGAGTTCACCTGCACGTGCTCGCCCGCGTTCGCGTCGAGCCACAGCGCGCTCGACACCGGCAGCGCCGACCCGGTGATCCCGACGCTGCGCAGCGCCGACAGATCGTGCTCGGCCCGCGGCACCGCGCCCGCCTTGATGCATCCGAGCACGTAGCCGGGGCTGGTGCCGAGCACGGTGGCGCGGACCTGGGCGGCGAGGCGCCACAGGGCGTCCGGGCCGCCGGCTGTCGGGCTGCCGTCGTAGGTCACCACGGTGGCGCCGGTCAGCAGGCCGGCGATCTGGAAGTTCCACATCATCCAGCTGGGGCTGGTGTACCAGAAGAAGGTGTCCTCGGGCCCGATATCGGACTGGAGGGCAACGGCTTTCAGGTGCTCGAGCAGCACGCCGCCGTGGCCGTGCACGATGCCCTTCGGCAGACCGGTGGTGCCGGAGGAGAACACGATCCACAGCGGATGATCGAAGGCGACGGCGGCGGTCTCGATCACCCCGAGCCCCGGATCGGCGATCGCGTCCGACCATGCCACCGCGTCGGGCACCTCGAGGCCCAGCTGCGAGACCACGACAGTCGCGCGCAGCTCGGGCAGGCCCTCCTGCAGGGCGGCGATGTCGGCGCGCTTGTCGTGCTGCTTGCCGCCGAACCGGTAGCCGTCGGCCGTGACGAGCACGGTCGGCTCCAGCTGGCCGAGCCGGTCCAGCGCCGCCTTGGCCGAGTAGTCCTGCCCGCACGCGCTCCACACCGCGCCGATGCTCGCGGTGGCGAGGAAGGCGACGATGGCCTCCGGGATGTTCGGCAGGTAGCCGATCACCCGGTCGCCCGGTCCGACGTCGCGCGCCCGCAGGGCGCCCGCGAACGCGGTGACCTGCTCGATCAGCTCCGCCCACGAGATCTCGCGCGGCTCGGCGTCCTCGTGCAGGGCGAGCACGGCGGGCCGGTCGGGCCGCGCCTGCCGGATGATCTGGTCGACGTAGTTCAGCCGCGTCCCAGGGAACCACTGCGCGCCGGGCATCTCCCGCGTGCCGAGCACGCCGTCGGCGATCGGACCGAGCTCGAAGTAGTCCCACAGCGCCTGCCAGAAGCCGGCGATGTCGTCGACCGACCATTGCCACAGGGCCTGGTAGTCGGGGTACTGCTCGCCGGTCCGGCCGCTGACGAAGGCGGCGAAGTCGGTGATCCGTGCCGACGCGATGTCCTCGGCGGTCGGTTCCCATTGCGGTTGCACCGGATGTCCTCCTCGTACTGGGTTGCGCGGGCCGGAACTGCCCGGCCGATGATTACCCCGGCGCGCGGCCGGTAGTCGCCCCCGCGCGCCGGGTAGTGCTCAGCTGGGCAGTTCGGCCCGGCGGACGATCCGCTCCGCGTGTCGGAGCACCGGTGCGTCGACCATGCGTCCCTCGAACGCGAAGACGCCCCGATGGTTCGGCACCTCGGCGAGCACTCGGCGCGCCCAGTCGATCTCGTCGGGGTCGGGCGCGTAGCCCTCCCGGATCACCGCCACCTGGCGGGGATGGATAGCGACCTTGGCGTCGAAGCCGACGGCCACCGCGTCCAGCGTCTCCACCGCCAGCCCTTCCAGGTTCTCGATGTCGAGGAACACCGAATCCAGGGCGAACCGGCCGAAGGCCTTGGCCGCCAGCAGGCTCGTCGAGCGCACGTGCCGGGCGACATCGCGGTAGCTGCCGTCGGCGTGCCTGCTGGCATTGCCGCCCAGCCCGGCGACCAGGTCCTCGGCGCCCCACATCACGCCGATGGCGTTCTCGGCGGCGACCGACTCGGCCACCCGCACCGCGCCCAGCGGCGACTCGATCAGCACGATCACCTCGTAGCCCGCCAGGCTCCTGACCTGTTCGGCCGATTCACATTTGGGCAGCATGACGCGCCGGTAGGCGGTCTGCGCGAGGGCGGCCAGGTCGGCCGCGTACTCGTCGGTCTCGACCGCGTTGACGCGGACCACGGTGTGCCGCGGGTCGAGCGGGGTCTCGATCAGCGCCTTCCTGGCCGCGACCTTGTCACCTGCGGCGACGCCGTCCTCGAGGTCGAGGATCACCACATCGGCCACCGCCGCGGCCTTGGCGAAACGCTCGGGACGGTCGGCCGGGCAGAACAGCCAGGCCGGTCCGCTGGGCTCCCAGGCGCTCACGCTGTCTCCCGTCATCGTCATGCGGGGGCCTTCCGGACCAGCGTCTGCCGCACGGCTTTCGCCACGATCACACCGTCCTGGTTGCGCGCGGTGTGGGTGAGGCCGACGATGCCCTCACCCGGACGGCTCTTGGATTCCCGCTTGTCGGTCACCAGTGTCTCGGCGTACATCGTGTCGCCGTGGAACAGCGGCGCGGGCAGCGACATCTCGGAGAAGCCGAGGTTGGCCACCAGGGTGCCCTGGGTGAGCTGGGCGACCGAGAGGCCGACCAGCGTCGACAGGGTGAACATCGAGTTCACCAGCCGCTGGTTGAACGGCGGCTGCGCGTCGGCGAAGTTCGCGTCCAGGTGCAGCGCCTGGGTGTTCATGGTCAGTGTGGTGAACAAGACGTTGTCGGCCTCGGTGATGGTGCGGCCGGGCCGGTGCTCGTAGATCGTCCCGATCTCGAACTCCTCGAACCACAGGCCGCGCTGGACGACGCGTCGTGTCTCGGTGCTCGACGGCGCCTGCGCTGCCGTCTCCGGGCCGCCGTGATCAGGCGCGCTCACAGGCCCAGCTCCCGTGCGATCAGCATCAGCTGCACCTCCGTCGTGCCCTCACCGATTTCCAGGATCTTGCTGTCACGGTAGTGCCTGGACACGGGGTATTCGTTCATGAAGCCGTTGCCGCCGAAGATCTGGGTGGCGTCGCGCGCGTTGTCCATCGCGGCCTCGCTGGCGACCATCTTGGCGATCGAGGCGGCCTTCTTGAACGGCTTGCCCGCCAGCATCAGCGCGGCCGCGTCGTAGTAGGCGGTGCGCGCGACGTGGGCGCGCGCCTCCATCCGGGCGATCTTGAACGCGATGGCCTGATTGCGGCCGATGGCCTGCCCGAACGCCTGCCGCTCACCGGCGTAGCGCACGCTCTCGTCCACACAGCCCTGCGCGGCGCCCACCGCGAGCGCGGCGATGGCGATGCGGCCCTCGTCGAGGATGCGCAGGAAGTTGGCGTAGCCGCGGCCGCGCTCGCCGAGCAGGTTCTCCTGCGGCACACGCACGTCGGTGAAGCTGAGCGGGTGGGTGTCGGAGGCGTTCCAGCCGACCTTGTTGTAGGCCGGTTCGGCGACGAAACCGGGGGTGGAGGTCGGCACCAGGATGGTGGAGATCTCCTTCTTGCCGCCGGTCTGCCCGGTCACCGCGGTGACGGTGACCAGCCGGGTGATGTCGGTACCGGAGTTGGTGATGAACTGCTTGGCGCCGTTGATCACCCAGCTCTCGCCGTCGGCGACCGCGGTGGTGCGGGTGCCGCCGGCGTCGCTGCCCGCGTCGGGCTCGGTGAGGCCGAAACCGGCCAGGGCGCGCCCGCTGGTGAGCTGGGGCAGCCACTCGTTCTTCTGCTTGTCGTCGCCGAAGCGGTAGATCGGCATCGCGCCCAGCGAGACACCGGCCTCGAGGGTGATGGCCACGCTCTGGTCGACCTTGCCGAGCTCCTCGAGCGCCAGGCACAGGGCGAAGTAGTCGCCGCCCATGCCGCCGAACTCCTCGGGGAACGGCAGGCCGAACAGGCCCATGTCGGCCATCCCGGCGACGACCTCGTACGGGAAGCTGTGCTCGGCATCGTGTTTCGCCGAGACGGGCGCCACGACCTGCTGGGCGAAGTCGCGCACGGTCAGGGCGAGCTGGCGGTATTCGTCCGGCAGCGAGCCGGTGGACAGGTAGTCGGTCATGCGTTGGTTCCTTCGCGCTCGGTCTCTACGACTGCGGTTTCGACGGGATGGGCGACGACGCGGACCAGCACCTGGTCCAGCTTCACCTGGGCGCCCGGCCGCACCAGCACCTCGACGGTGCCCGCGACGGGGGCGGTGAGGGTGTGCTCCATCTTCATGGCCTCGATGACGATCACCGGATCGCCGACCTCGACGGTCGCGCCGTCGGCGACCGGGGACGCGATCACCGAACCCGGCATGGGACTGCGGATCTCGGCGTCGCCGACGTGGGCGGCGTCGCCGCGCACGCTCGCCTCGGCGACTTCGCGCAGCACGGCGACGCTCCCGGCGTGGCCGACCCACAGCTGGTCGGCGTCCTCGGCCACGCGGAACTCGCGGCGCAGCCCGTCCAACGTGAGGACGAGGCCGTCGCGGCTGGTGGCGGCCGAGAGCGATTGCGGCGCACCGTCGTCGATCCGGACGGTCGCCGATTCCGGTGTGCCGGTGAGGAAGACATGGCGCACCTGGTCACCGGCGGCGAGCCGGATCGCGGTCGGAGCCTGCGCGCCGAGCCGCCAGCCCGACGGGGTCGACCACGGGTCGCCGCCGGGGGCGGGCCAGCGGCGCAGCCAGTGATGGGTGGCGGCGGCGAGGAATTCGTCGTCGGTCACCTCGGCGGGCCGGAAGTCGCCGACCCGGCGGTCCAGCAACGCGGTGTCGAGGCGGCCCGCCTGGACATCCGCGTCGGCGAGCAGGAAGCGCAGGAACTCGATATTGCTCGTCACGCCGAGCAGCACGGTCTGTTCCAGCGCGCGGTCCAGCGCCGCGAGGGCGTCGGCGCGGGTGTCGCCGCGCGCGATCACCTTCGACAACATCGGGTCGTAGTCGCTGCCGACCACGGTGCCCTCGGACAGGCCCGAATCCACGCGCACGCCGGGGCCGCTCGGTTCGCTGAGCGCGAGCACGGTGCCACCGGTGGGCAGGAAGCCGCGACCCGGATCCTCGGCGTAGACCCGCGCCTCGATCGCGTGCCCGACCAGGCGGATCTCGTCCTGGCTCTTGCTCAGCTGCTGCCCCGCGGCCACGCGGACCTGGCATTCCACCAGGTCGACGCCGGTGACCAGCTCGGTCACCGGGTGCTCGACCTGCAGGCGCGTGTTCATCTCCATGAAGAAGAACTCGTCGGGCCGGTCGGCGGAGACGATGAACTCCACGGTGCCCGCGCCGACGTAGTCGACACTGCGCGCGGTATTGCAGGCCGCGGCGCCGATCCGGGCCCTGGTCGTGGCGTCCAGCAGCGGCGAGGGCGCTTCCTCGATCACCTTCTGGTGCCTGCGCTGCAAGCTGCACTCGCGTTCGCCCAGGTGCACCACATTGCCGAACTTGTCGGCCAGGACCTGCACCTCGATGTGGCGGGGCCGGGTGACGAACCGCTCCAGGAACAGGGTGTCGTCACCGAAGGCCGCGCCCGCCTCGCGTCGCGCGCTGACCAGCGCCGCGGGCAGATCCTCGGGCCGCTCGACCCTCCGCATGCCCTTGCCGCCGCCACCGGCGGACGGCTTCACCAGCACCGGGTAGCCGACCTCGGCGGCGGCGGTGATCAACTGCTCGTCGGTCAGGCCGGGCTCGGCGATGCCGGGTACCACCGGGACGCCGAACGCGGTGACGGTGTTCTTGGCGGTGATCTTGTCGCCCATCACCTCGATCGCCTTGGCGGGCGGACCGAGGAAGACGATGTCCGCGTCGGCCAGCGCCGCGGCGAACGCCGAATTCTCCGACAGGAAGCCGTATCCGGGGTGCACGGCCTGGGCGCCGGAGCGGATCGCGGCGTCGACGACCTTCTCGATCGACAGGTAGCTCTCGCGAGCCGGGGCGGGCCCGAGGCGCACCGCGACATCGGCCTCGCGCACGTGGCGGGCGCCCGCGTCGGCGTCGCTGTACACCGCGACCGAGCGAATGCCCATGGCGCGCAAGGTCTTGATGACGCGTACCGCGATCTCGCCGCGATTGGCGACCAAGACGGTGTCGAACTCGACGGGGTGGGATTTGTTCAGCATGTCGCTCACTCCTTCGCCTCGCCGGCGCTCGGCTCCGTCGTGCGCGACGGCGCGCTATGTTTCTGGTTCACTCGCTGACGCTCCTTCACATCCGGAAGACGCCGTAGGAAACGGGGTCGAGCGGCGCTTGCGCGCAGACCGAGAGGGCAAGTCCGAGCACGGTTCTGGTGTCGGTGGGCGCGATGACGCCGTCGTCCCAGATCCGCGCGGTCGCGTAGTAGGGGTTGCCCTGGGTCTCGTACTGCTCCCGGATCGGCGCCTTGAACGCCTCCTGATCCTCCGCCGACCACGGCTTGCCCGCGCTGTCGAGCTGGTCGCCGCGCACGGTCGCCAGCACCGAGGCGGCCTGCTCGCCGCCCATCACCGAGATCCGCGAGTTCGGCCACATCCACAGGAAGCGCGGCGAATACGCGCGTCCGCACATGGAGTAGTTGCCCGCGCCGTAGGAGCCGCCGATCACCACGGTCAGCTTCGGCACCCGCGCGCAGGCCACGGCGGTGACCATCTTCGCGCCGTGCTTGGCGATGCCGCCCGCCTCGTAGTCGCGTCCGACCATGAAGCCGGTGATGTTCTGCAGGAACACCAGCGGGATCTTGCGCTTGTCGCACAGTTCGATGAAATGCGCGCCCTTCATGGCGGATTCGGCGAACAGCACCCCGTTGTTGGCGACGATGCCGACCGGGTGACCGTGGATGCGGGCGAAGCCGGTGACCAGGGTCTTGCCGTATTCGGCCTTGAACTCGTGGAAGCCGGCCTCGCCGTCGACGATCCGGTCGATCACCTCGCGCACGTCGTAGGGGGTGCGCGGGTCGACCGGGACCACGTCGTAGAGCTCGTCCTCGTCCTTGGCGGGCGCAGTGGTCGCCAGCACCTCCCAGGGCGCCTCGGGCTTCGGGCCCAGGGTGCCGACGATCTTGCGGACGATGCGCAACGCGTCGCGGTCGTCCTCGGCGAGATGGTCGGTGACGCCGGAGGTGCGCGAGTGCAGCAGGCCGCCGCCGAGTTCCTCGGCCGTGACGACCTCACCGGTCGCCGCCTTCACCAGCGGCGGGCCGCCGAGGAAGATGGTGCCCTGGTCGCGCACGATGACGGCCTCGTCGGCCATCGCGGGCACGTAGGCGCCACCGGCGGTGCACGATCCCATCACCGCCGCGATCTGGGCGATGCCCTTGGCGCTCATGTTGGCCTGGTTGTAGAAGATGCGGCCGAAGTGCTCGCGGTCGGGGAACACCTCGTCCTGGTGCGGCAGGAAGGCGCCGCCGGAGTCCACCAGGTACACGCACGGGAGGTTGTTCTGCGCGGCGACCTCCTGCGCGCGCAGGTGCTTCTTCACCGAGATCGGGTAGTAGGTGCCGCCCTTGACCGTCGCGTCGTTGGCCAGGACCAGGCACTCGCGGCCCGCGATGCGGCCGATGCCGGCGATCACGCCCGCGCCGGGGCACTCGTCGCCGTACATGCCGTTGCCCGCCAGCGGGGACAGTTCCAGGAACGGGCTGCCGGGGTCGAGCAGCTGGTCGACCCGCTCGCGGGGCAGCAGCTTGCCTCGGGCCGCGTGCCGCTCGCGCGACTTCTGCGGGCCGCCCAGCGCCGTCGTCGCCAGCCGCTGGCGCAGCTCGTCGACCAGGGCGCGGTGCGCGTCCCGGTTGCTCGTCGCGGCTGTGGTGCCGTTGTCGAGGTCGTGCGTAACCGTCATCACGCCATCCTGCCATCCGGTTAATCGCCAATAACTGAAATTCAGGTTAATCTTGACTAACCAAGTTGTCCAGACCCGGCGGAAGGGAGTCGAGATTGGCCACGGTCGAACCCGCTCCGGCGACCCGGCGCGAGCTGATGAAAGCCCAGCGTCGCGAGCAGTTGCTCGACGCGGGCGCCCGGTTGATCGCCGATCGCGGGTTCTTCGGCGTGCGCCTCGACGACCTCGGCGCGGCTGTCGGGATCAGCGGACCCGCCGTCTACCGGCACTTCGCGAACAAGGAGGCGCTGCTGGTCGAGCTGCTGGTCGGGGTCAGTGAGCGATTGCTCGCCGGTGGGCGCGCGGTCGTCGCGGCGGCGCAATCGCCCGCGGAAGCCCTGGTCGGCCTGGTGGACTTCCACCTCGACTTCGCCTTCGACGACCCCGAGCTCATCCGCATCCAGGACCGCGATCTGGACAACGTGCCCGCCGCCGACCGTCGCACCCTGCGCCGCACGCAGCGCCAATACGTCGAGGTCTGGGTGCAGGTGCTGCGCGAGGTGCATCCCGGTCTGGCCGAGGACACCGCCCGCGTCCAGGCCCACGCGGCCTTCGGGCTGATCAACTCCACTCCGCACAGCGCCGCCCCGGCGCGGGCGAGCAAGGCGCGGCCGGTGTTGCGGCAGATGGCGCTGGCGGCGTTGTCGGCCGAGCAGGCCTGATCGGCCGCGTGGGAACGCTGCCGCGGCCCGGCTCCGGGAAGATCAATCCAGTTGGCGCAGGAGCCAACTGGGGCCGACCGCGTCGGCACCGAGAGCGTCGACCCGGCGGCGGAGCTCCCGGTCGGCGGTGACGACGGTGAGCTGGTCGTAGCCGGTGGCCTCGGCGACCACGTCGACGATCTTGTCGTCGCCGGAGCGGTCGGCCAGCACGACGGTCAGGCGCGGGGCGGTCGGTGCGGCGTCGTCGGCCGCGGCCTTGGCGGCGCCCTCGAGGACGACGGTCACCGCCGTCGACGCAGGCAGGCGGGTCGTCAGGTCCGCGATGTTCGCCAGCAGCCGCCGGGCGGCGCCCGCGCGGTCGCGCCACCAGCCATCGGCCTTGGCGCCGATGACATTGGCCGCGTCGACCACGATCAGCTGGGTCGGATCGCTCATCGGTCCAGTCTCCCCCCGGCGCGCGCCTGGCGCTCGGCGGGCGCGCCGGATCAGGCGACGGCGGGCACCTCGACCGGGCTGAGGCGGCCGTCGGTCATCCGGTAGACCGCGTCCATCCGGTGCAGGTGGGTCGGGTCGTGGGTGACCAGGATCGTCGCCGCGCGGTGCTCGCGGGCGATGGTGGTGATCAGGTCGAGCACGGCGGCGCCGCGTTCGGTGTCCAGGGCGCTGGTCGGCTCGTCGACGACGAGCAGGGCCGGGTCGTTCATCAGGGCGCGGGCGATATTGACGCGCTGGCGCTGGCCGCCGGAGAGCTGCGCGGGCCGCTTGTCCGCGTGCTCGGCCAGACCGACCGCGGCGAGCAGGTCCCGTGCGCGGGACCTGGTTTCACCCCGGCCGCTGCGCCGCTTGCCGCCGAGATGCGCGGTGACCTCCAGCTGTTCCAGGGCGGTCAGCGCCGGGATGAGATTGGGCTGCTGGAAGACGATGCCCATCTGGGTGCGGCGGACGGTGGACGCGGCCCGCCTGCTCAGCGTCGCGAGATCGGTACTGCCGGTGTCGGTCGCGAGGACGACGGTGCCCGTGTCGGGCCGGATCAGCGTCGCGGCCACCGCGAGCAGGCTGGACTTGCCCGAGCCGGACGGGCCGGTGACGGCGGCGATGGTGCCGCCGGGGACGTGCAGGTTCACCCGGTCGAGCGCGGTGAGCCTGCCCGTGCCGTCGGGGTAGGTGAGAGTGACGTCGGTGAGGGTCAGTGCCATGGTGGGGTCCTTCAGCGGGTCGCGCCGAGCGCGGTCAGGGGATCGGTGGTGAACAGGAAGCGCAGCGCGACCGCGGCGCCGACGAGGCCGAGCGCGATCAAGGCCAGCGCGGGCACCAGGGTCGTCGACAGCGACAGCACGAACGGCATGGCGTCACCGAGGAACAGGGAGGCCACCGCGGTGCTGCCGAGCCCGATCGCGACACCGGTGACCAGCACGATCGCCGCCTGCGCCAGCGCGTCGAGCGCCAGCGAACCGGTGGTCGCGCCGAGCGCCTTCAAGGTGGCGATGTCGGGTTGGCGCTGCACCGTCCACACGGTGAAGAAGGCCCCGATCACCAGCGCGGAGATGGCGAACAGCAGCACCGTCATCAGGGTCAGCGAGCTGTTCTCGGCCTGGTAGGAGCCGATCGCCTCGACGGCGTTCGCGGCGGGCAGCGTGCGCGTTCCGGCTTCGGCGTCGAGATCGTCGCGCGGGGCGTCGCCGAGCACGGCGAGCACGGTGGCCGCGCCCGCGCGAGGGCTGGCCGCCTGCCAGTCCGCCAGGCTCGTCCAGATCACCGGGGTGTGGCTGTACCACTCGTCGCCGGCGACGTCGGCGACGGTGAACTCGTGGCCTGCCAGCACCACGGTGTCGCCGGTGCCCGCGGCCAGTGCGCGGGCCGCGCCCGAGCTCAGCACCACCGCTCCCGGTGCGGTAGCAGGGTGATTGCTGAACGCCGCGGGGTCGCCGCCGAACAGCGCGACCTGCTCGGGGCTCGCGCCCACGTGTTCGGCGCGGGTCCGGGAGATGCCGACCGGGGTGACCTCGATCCCGCCCGTCGACCGCCACCGCGCGATCTGCTCCTCGGTGAGCACCGACGAGTCGAAGGACGGATCGGCGCCGGTCTCGGCGAACACCACCTGGTCGGCGCGCAGGCCCTGGACCGCGGAGATGTTCTGGTGCGCCAGCCCGGCGGTGAGCCCACTCAGAAAACTGACCAGCACCGCCACCAACAGGACGACGGTGGTGATCAGCAGGAAGCGGCCGCGGGCGGCCCGGAGATCTCGGAGTGCGACGAACATGCCTCCACTCTCGTCGCGCACGACCGCCACGCCATCGCACCGGCGCACGAAACGCGCTCCATCCAAGGACTGCCCGTGTTTACACCTTTCGATGGATGCCGGTCCGGTTGCCGCACATAAGCTGGTCGGGTGCACTCGTCCCCCCTGACCCCGGTGGTCACCACGCTGCGGCTCGGTCTGCACGTGCTGGTGACGGTGCTGGGCGCGGTGGTCGCGGTGCGAGCGCTGTTGCCCGGCGGCGGTGGGCACGGTGTCGGGGTGGTCGTCCTGACGGGAATCTGGCTGGCCGTCTACTTCGCGGGCACCGAACTGCCGCGCCGGGTCGCCTCGGGCGCCCCGGCCGGGGCGGCGCGGTCGCGGGCGGTGCCGGGCGCCGCGTGGGACGCGCGCAGGGCCGGGCTGTGGCTGGCCACGCTGACCGTGCTGTGGCTGGCGCTGCTCGGGCTGACCCCGGACGCGGTGTATCTCGCCTTCGGATTGTTCTTCCTCTACCTGCACCTGCTGCCGCGGCCGTGGAACCTGGTCGCGGTGGTGCTGGCGACGGCCGTCGGCGTCATCGGCTTCGCGGCACACCGCGGCTGGTCGGTGGGCGCGGTGGTCGGGCCCGTGCTCGGCGCCCTGGTCGCCATCGGCATCGGGCTCGGCTATCAGGCGCTGTACCGCGAAGCGGTGGAACGGGAGCGGCTGATCGACGAATTGCTCGGCACCAGAGCGATTCTCGCCGAGCGGGAACGGACGGCGGGCAAGCTGGCCGAACGCGAACGACTGGCCAAGGAGATCCACGACACCGTCGCGCAGGGACTCAGCAGTATCCAGTTGCTGCTGCACGCGGCCGAGCAGGCGGCGCCGGATCATCCCGCACTGGACCGGATTCGGCTCGCCCGCGAGACGGCGGCCGAGGATCTGGCCGAAACCCGCAGGCTCATCGACGAATTGTCGCCCGCCGCGCTGGACGGGCAGTCGCTCGCTGAAGCGCTGGCACGGATCTGTGATCGGGCGCGGTCGGCGGCGCTGTCGACCCAGCTGCTGGTCGAGGGCGAGCCGGAGCGGCTGCCGATGCCGGTGGAGGCCGCGCTGGTGCGGATCGCGCAGAGCGCGGTCGCCAATGTGGTCCAGCATGCCGGGGCGGCGCGCATGCGGGTCACCCTCACCTACGACGACACCGACGTGCACCTCGACATCGTCGACGACGGCATCGGCATCGACCCCGCCGTGCTGCGCGGGCCGCGCGCGGGCGCGTTCGGCCTGGCGGCCATGCGCAGCCGCGTCGAGCAGCAGGGTGGCCGGATGACGATCGAATCCGAACCCGGCCACACCGCCGTCACCGTGTCCTTCCCGCTGGGAGCGGTCGAATGATCCGGCTGCTGCTCGCCGACGACCACGCGATCGTGCGGGCCGGGCTGCGCGCGCTGCTCGAGGCGTCCGCCGACATCACCGTCGTCGGTGACGTGGCCGACGCCGACGCGGCCGTGGCGTTCTGTGCCGCCAACCCCGTCGACCTGGTCCTGATGGACCTGCGCTTCGGTGACGGCCGCTCCGGGGCCGCCGCCACCGCCGACCTGCGCGCCCTGCCCACCCCACCGAACGTCCTGGTGGTCACCAACTACGACACCGACGCCGACATCCTCGGCGCCATCGAAGCGGGCGCTGTCGGCTACCTCCTCAAGGACACCCCGCCCGCCGAACTCCTCGCCGCGGTCTGCGCCGCCGCCGCGGGCGAGAGCGTGCTGTCCCCGACGGTCGCCTCCCGTCTGATGACCCGCGTCCGGCGCGCCGACACCACGTTGAGCCCCCGCGAAGTCGAGGTCCTGCGCCTGGTCGCGGCCGGCCTGTCCAACCGCGACATCGCCAAGCGACTGTTCCTCAGCGAGACCACCGTCAAATCCCACCTGGTCCACATCTACGCCAAACTCGGCGTCAAATCCCGCACCTCGGCGGTCGCCACTGCCCGCGAGCAGGGCGCGATCTGACACGCGAGGCCGCTGCCGCCGGTTCCCACGGCCCGGCGCCTACCCTGATCGCATGGCCTCACTCGCTGATCCCCAGGTGCGCGAATTCCTTTCCCATGGAACACGAACCGGCAAGGTGGCGTTCACCGGTGCCGATGGGCGGCCCTTGGTGACGCCGGTGTGGTTCATCGTCGAGGGCGACGAGCTGGTCTTCAACACCGGGAAGAACACCGCCAAGGGGCGGGCGTTCGCGCGGGATCCCCGGGTCGCGCTGTGCGTGGATCTGGAGGAGCCGCCGTACGCGCTGGTGGAGGTGCAGGGCACGGTGACGCTGTCGGAGGATCTCGACGAGCTGGTGCGGACGGCCACCGAGATCGCGGCGCGCTACATGGGGGCGGACAAGGCCGAGGAGTTCGGCAAGCGGAACGGGGTGGCGGGGGAGCTGGTCGTGCGGGTGCGCCCGACCAAGGTCATCGCCCACTTCCAGGTGACGGCGTAGGCAGGCCGGGGGTAGCGCTGCCGTCGCTGTTCGGGTCGACGGCGTCGGGGCCGGGGGCCGTGGGGTCGAACGGGGGCGGGTTGGTGCGGTCGAACAGCGGCGAGGAGCAGGTCGCGCCCGGTTCCGGTGTGGTGTAAGGGTTCTCGCGCAGCGCGAGGATGAACTGATCGATCCGGGGGTCGGCGGCGCTGTCGGGTTTCAGCTGGTGGCCCCACGATTGCAGCGAGATCGGGTGGGCCATGCCGGGAATCGGCGACATCAGGGTGTACGGCTTGTTCGTCACCCGCGCGGCGAGCGCGGCCTGATCCGCCGCGCTCACCTTGTCCGGGTTGTAGGCGATCCACACCGCGCCGTGTTCCAGGGAGTGCACCACGTTCTCGGTGCGGACGCCGGTGGCGTAGACGACGCCGTCGCAGGCCGCCCACCTGCTGTCGTGCGGTCCGCCCAGCGGTGGGATCACCGGATAGGCGACCCGCTGCGTGCTGGTCACGTGCAGGCCCGGCGGGAACTCGGTGATCTCGACGCCGGGGATCTCGCGGGAGGGGTCCTGGTTGTCCGCGGTCGGCACGAACGCATCCGTCGACGCGATGGCGGTGCCGTCGACTTTGCCGTCGGTCGCGCAACCCGCGGTGAGGAGTGTGGCGACCGCGATTCCCACCGCGGCCGTGCGGGCGCGTCGCGCGCCGCTGGTCGTGTCCGAATTCCGCACCGCGGTCCCCTGTCGTCGTGGCGGCTACCGCCGTCGGGTCCGAACTTACTTGCCCGCCGCCCGCGCCACCCGGTTCACCTCGGATCTCCCGGTCGACAACCCCGATGACCTGCGCGAAAGCGCGCGTCGCTGCGGGGCCGAGGCGACAACCACGGCTACCGTTTCGTCAAGTTTCCTCGGCAACGGCGCTGGCGAACGGAGTTCTGGCATGGCCGGACGAACTGCGACGCGGGTGTGGCTCGCCGCGTCCCTGGGCGCGGTACTGGTCGTCGGCACCGCGGCACTCGCGCAGTCCCAGCCGCCGGGCCCGCCCGCCGAGCACGCATCCGAGCATTTCGAGGACCCGGAGTCGGGGCTCGCGATCGACGTGTTCTATTGCAGCTCGGGGACGCAGACCTACACGGTGCCCGCCGGGACGACGAGCCTCTACATCGAGGCCGTGGGCGGCCAGGGGCAGACGCCGAATCCGAACTTCACCGGGATCGGTGGGCTCGGCGGTCAGGTCAGCGGCGGTTTGCGGGTGACGCCGGAGCAGCAGTTCCAGGTCCAGGTCGGGTGCGCGGGCGGCGCGAACGGCGGGTTCTCGCCGTATGCCCCGGGTGGGGCCAGGGGCGAAGCGGTCGATCAGGTCACGAATTTCGGGACGGTGTACTCGAGCGGTTGGGACGGCGGCGGTGGCGGCGGGGCCTCGGCCGTGCTCGGGCCCGACAACGCGCCGGTGCTGGTCGCGGGTGGCGGTGGTGGCGCGGGCGGCAACGCGCCGGACTGCTATTCGGTGTCGCCGGTGCAGGATTCGACGTTCTTCTACTGCGGCGGCGGCTCCCGGCGCGACGGCGGGAACGGGGGCGACGGCAGCGCGGCGGTCGGCTGGCAGGAAGGCCCGCCGTGGACCGGCGGTGCGGGCGAGAACAATCCGGCGGGCACCACGCCGAGCGGCCTCACGTGCGGTGGTCCGCGCGCGGGCGGGGCAGGCCACACCTTCGACACGACCGGCGGTGGCGGTGGGGGCGGCGG
>NZ_LPNR01000110.1 GCF_019266065.1 Nocardia sp. MH4
CGGCCGTTCCCGCGGCGGACGATCCGCCGGTGATCGCCGACCTGGCCGCCTTGGCCAGCGCCAGGCCACCGCCCAGCAGCGCCGCCGCGCCGGACTTCGCCGCCACGCCGCCGGTGGGCGCGCTCGGCTGCGGCAACAGCGTCGTGGCCGCCTCACTCAGCGGGAGCACCTTCGTCGCCGTGGCGGGCAGGGCCGGAACCCGGCCCGCCGCCACGTCTTCGAGCGCCTTGCGCGCCTGGGCCATGGTCGGGCGCTGCTCGGCCGAGGCGGTCAGCAACCACATCAGCACCGGCCCGAGCGCACCCGCCTGCTTCGGTTCCGGCACCACTCCCCTGGCGACGGCGTGTAGTACCGCCAGCGGGTTGTCACCCTCGCCGAACGGCGGGGCGCCCTCGACGGCGGCGTAGAGGGTCGAGCCCAGCGCGAAGACGTCGGCGGCGGGTTTCGGGTCGTCGCCGCGGGCGATCTCGGGCGCCAGATAGGCGGGCGTGCCCGCCAGGAAACCCGTGGCGGTGACGGTGACATCGCCGGTGGCGTGCGAGATCCCGAAGTCGGTGAGCTTGACGGTGCCGTCGTCGCCGACGAGCAGGTTGGCCGGCTTCACATCGCGGTGCATGATCCCGGCGTCGTGCGCCGCCGACAGCGCGGCGGCGGCCTGGGCGCCGATCCCGGCCACCTCGAGCGGCGGCAGCGTCGCCCCGCCCGCCAGCTTCGCCGCGAGGCTGGGCGCGTTCATGTACTCCATGACCAGCCACGGCTGGCCGTCTTCCTCGGCGACGTCGAAGACGG
The DNA here is from genome assembly GCF_019266065.1 of Nocardia sp. MH4. Lineage (GTDB taxonomy): Bacteria > Actinomycetota > Actinomycetes > Mycobacteriales > Mycobacteriaceae > Nocardia > Nocardia canadensis. The sequence continues at coordinate 790 of NZ_LPNR01000110.1, forward strand.
TGATGGCGTTCGGATGGTGCAGGCGGGCGGCGATGCGACCCTCGCGCATGGCGCGCAGCTTCGCTTCCAGCGCTTGCGAACCGGTGAGCCCCGGCGCGAGCAGCAGTTGCTTCACCGCGACGGTGCGACGCAGCCGGACATCGGTGGCGCGCCACACGACTCCCATCGCGCCGGTGCCGATCGGGTCGGTGAGTCGATAACGCCCCGCGATCAACCGATCCGATGTCATAACGTGTGCCCCTCCTGCAATACCGCCGAGTCGTCCAGCCCTCCGCGCCACAGCGGGATGAAACTTCCGAAAATCCTACGTGCTGAACTGCTTTGCCCTCGTCCTCGCGGGCCCTGGTCCATGGACTCCCGGCCGCTTCGTGATCAGACTCACAACCGGCACAACAGCATCGGACCGGCCCCGCGGGGACCGGTCCGATCTGCCGTCGCCTGCCAGTGTCTCAGGCGTTGAAGTATTTCGCCTCCGGATGCAGCAGCACGAACGCGTCGGTCGACTGTTCCGGGTGCAGCTGCAGTTCCTCCGACAGCGTCACCCCGACCCGGCCCGCGTCGAGCAGATCGACCAGCTTGGCCCGGTCCTCGAGCTCCGGGCAGGCGCCGTAGCCGAAGGAGTACCGCGCACCGCGGTAGCCGAGCTTGAAGTAGTCCTGGATGTCGGCGGGATCGTCGTCGGCGACCGACTGGCCCTCCAGCGTCAGTTCCTCGCGCACCCGGCGATGCCAGTACTCGGCCAGCGCCTCGGTGAGCTGCACGCCGATTCCGTGCACCTCGAGGTAGTCGCGGTAGTTGTCGGCCGCGAACAGCGCGTTGGCGAAGTCGGCGATCGGCTGGCCCATGGTGACCAGCTGGAACGGCAGCACGTCGACCTGGCCGGTCTCGCGCGCCCGCTCCCGCGAGCGGATGAAGTCGGCGATGCACAGGAACCGGTCGCGCTGCTGGCGCGGGAAGGTGAACCGGTACCGCTCGGGCGCGTCGGCGTCGGGCTCGGTGAGCACGATGACGTCGTCACCCTCCGACACCGCCGGGAAGTAGCCGTAGACCACCGCGGCGTGCTGCAGCACACCCTCGGTCGCGAGGCGGTCGAGCCAGGCCCGCAGCCGCGGGCGGCCCTCGCTCTCCACCAGCTCCTCGTAGGACGGACCGTCACCGCTGCGCTGACCGCGCAGACCCCACTGCCCCAGGAACAGCGCCCGCTCGTCGAGCAGGCCCGAATACTCCTGCAGCGGCAGCCCCTTCACCACGCGTGTGCCCCAGAACGGCGGGGTCGGCACGGGCAGATCGGCGGCCACGTCGGAGCGCTCGGGCACCTCGATCGGCACCTCGGCGGCCTTGCGCTCGGCGGCGATCCGCTTGGACCGCTCGTGGCGGGCCTTGCGCTCGGCGGCCTTCTCCTTGGCGGCGATCGCCTCGGGGCTGTCGGGATCGAGGCCACCACCGCGCTTGACGGTCATGATCTCGTCCATCAGGCGCAGGCCCTCGAACGCGTCGCGGGCGTAGTGCACGTCGCCCTCGTAGACGGCGGTGAGGTCGTTCTCCACGTAGGCGCGAGTCAGCGCGGCGCCGCCGAGCAGCACCGGGAACTGTTCGGCGACACCCTTGGCGTTGAGTTCCTCGAGGTTCTCCTTCATCACCACGGTCGACTTCACCAGCAGCCCGGACATGCCGATCACGTCGGCCTTCTTGTCCTGCGCGGCGTCGAGGATGGTGGCGATCGGCTGCTTGATGCCGAGGTTGACCACCTCGTAGCCGTTGTTGGACAGGATGATGTCGACCAGGTTCTTGCCGATGTCGTGCACGTCGCCCTTCACGGTGGCGAGCACGATCCGGCCCTTGCCGGAGTCGTCGGTGGCCTCCATGTGCGGTTCCAGGTGCGCCACCGCGGTCTTCATCACCTCGGCCGACTGGAGCACGAACGGCAGCTGCATCTGGCCGGAGCCGAACAGCTCGCCGACCGTCTTCATGCCCGAGAGCAGGGTCTCGTTGATGATCTGCAGCGGCGGCACGGTCTGCATCGCCTCGTCGAGGTCGACGTCGAGACCGTTGCGCTCGCCGTCGACGATGCGCCGCTCGAGCCGGTCGAACAGCGGCAGCGCGGCCAGTTCCTCGGCCCGGGAGGCCTTCGACGACGCGGTCGAGACGCCCTCGAACAGTGCCATCAGCTTCTGCAGCGGGTCGTAGTCCTCGCCGCGGCGGTCGTAGATCAGGTCGAGGGCGGTCTGGCGCTGCTCGTCCGGGATCCGGCTCATCGGCAGGATCTTGGAGGCGTGCACGATCGCCGAATCCAGTCCGGCTTCGACACATTCGTGCATGAACACCGAGTTCAGCACCTGCCGGGCGGCCGGGTTCAGGCCGAAGGAGATATTGGACAGGCCGAGGGTGGTCTGCACCTGGGGGTGCCTGCGCTTGAGCTCACGGATCGCCTCGATGGTCTCGAGGCCGTCCTTGCGCGACTCCTCCTGGCCGGTGCCGAGGGTGAAGGTCAGGGTGTCGACGATGATGTCGGACTCCAGCAGACCCCAGTTGGTCGTGATGTCGGAGATCAACCGCTCGGCGATCGCCACCTTGGTCTCGGCGGTGCGGGCCTGGCCCTCCTCGTCGATGGTCAGCGCGACCACGGCGGCACCGTGCTCGGAGACCAGCCGCATGATCTGCTGGAAGCGCGAATCCGGGCCGGCGCCGTCCTCGTAGTTCACCGAGTTCACCGCGCAGCGGCCACCCAGGTGCTCGAGACCGGCCTGCAGCACCGGCGGTTCGGTGGAGTCGAGCATGATCGGCAGGGTCGAGGACGTGGCCAGGCGCGAAGCGAGCTCGTTCATGTCCTTGGTGCCGTCGCGGCCGACGTAGTCGACGCACAGGTCGAGCATGTGCGCGCCGTCGCGGGTCTGGTCCTTGGCGATCTCGAGGCAGCGCTGCCAATCCTCGGCCAGCATCGCGTCCCGGAAGGCCTTGGAGCCGTTGGCATTCGTGCGCTCACCGATCATCAGGATCGAGGCGTCCTGCTCGAACGGGACCGCGGTGTACATGCTCGACACGGCAGGCTCGTGGGCGGGCGTGCGGCGCGCCTCGATCGGCGGCAGCGTGGTCTCGACCGCGCGCACCGCCTCGGCGACCTGGCGGATGTGCTCGGGGGTGGTGCCACAGCAGCCACCCACCAGCGAGAGCCCGAACTCGGAGACGAAGCCGCTCATCGCGACCGCCAGCTCCTCCGGGGTCAGCGGGTACTCCGCGCCGTTCGCGCCGAGCACCGGCAGACCCGCGTTCGGCATCACCGAGACGGGTATCTGCGCGTGTCGCGACAGGTGGCGCAGGTGCTCGCTCATCTCGTCGGGGCCGGTCGCGCAGTTCAGGCCGATCATGTCGATGCCGAGCGGTTCGAGCGCGGTCAGCGCGGCGCCGATCTCGCTGCCGACCAGCATGGTGCCGGTGGTCTCCACGGTGACGTGGGTGATGATCGGGATCCGGCGGCCCGCGGCCGCCATGGCCCGCCTGCTGCCGGTGATCGCGGCCTTGACCTGCAGCAGGTCCTGGCAGGTCTCGATGAGGATGGCGTCGGCGCCGCCGTCGAGCATACCCAGGGCGGCCTCGGTGTAGGCGTCGCGCAGCGAGACGAACGGCGCGTGCCCCAGCGTCGGCAGCTTGGTGCCCGGTCCCATCGAGCCCAGCACATAGCGCGGGGTGCCGTCGGCGGACGGGCCCATCTCGTCGGCGACCTCACGGGCCAGCCGGGTGCCGCGCTCGGACAGATCGCGGATCCGGTCGGCGATGTCGTAGTCGGCCAGGTTGGGCAGGTTGCAGCCGAAGGTGTTGGTCTCCACCGCATCCGCGCCGGCTTCGAAGTACGCGCGGTGGATCGCGCGCAGCACGTCGGGGCGGGTGTCGTTGAGGATCTCGTTGCATCCTTCGAGGCCACGGAAATCGTCGAGCGACAGATCCGCGGCCTGCAACATCGTGCCCATCGCACCGTCGCCGATGACGACACGCCGTCGGAGCGTATCGAGGAGCGTGGTATCGAACCCGGTGGGCAAGGACGCAGACATGATTCAAGACTAATGGGCGGCCCCGACGCATAAGACCACTGCGGGTGATTCGAGTGGCGCCGGACACAGCCCGCACGGGAAACACGCAACAGCGCCGGTCACCGCAAAACAATTCGCCGAAGACACTAGGCTGACCGGGTGGATGCCAGTGAAACCCCCGAGACGGAACTGCCGACGTTGCGCAATCCCGTGCTGGTCGCGGCCTTCGAGGGCTGGAACGACGCCGGTGACGCCGCCAGTGGCGCGGTCGAACATCTGGAGTTGATCTGGGACGCCGAGCCGCTCGCCGAACTCGATTCCGAGGACTACTACGACTACCAGGTGAACCGCCCGACGGTGCGCCAGGTGGACGGGGTGACCAGGGAGATCCAGTGGCCCTCGACCATGTTGTCGGTGTGCTCGCCCCCCGGGAGCGATCGCGATGTCGTCCTGCTGCGCGGGATCGAACCCAACATGCGCTGGCGCAGCTTCTGCAACGACCTGCTCGAGTTCATCGAGCAGCTCGGTGTGGAGACGGTCGTCATCCTCGGCGCGTTGCTCGCCGACACGCCGCACACACGTCCGGTGCCGGTGACCGGCTCGGCCTACAGCCCCGAGGCCGCCGAGCGGTTCGCCCTGGAGCAGACCCGCTACGAGGGCCCGACCGGGATCACCGGGGTGCTGCAGGACATGTGTGTCAAGGCCGGGGTGCCTGCGGTGTCGTTCTGGGCGGCGGTGCCGCACTACGTGTCGCAGCCGCCGAACCCGAAGGCCACCATCGCGCTGCTGCACCGGGTCGAGGACGTCCTCGACATCGAGGTTCCGCTCGGTGAGCTGCCCACACAGGCCGAGGAGTGGGAGGCCGCGGTCAACGAGATGACCGTCGGCGACGAGGAGATCAACGAGTACGTGCGCTCGCTCGAGGAGCGTGGCGACGCGGCGCTCGACCTCAACGAGACGATGGCCAAGATCGACGGTGACGCCATCGCCGCGGAGTTCGAGAAGTACCTGCGCAGGCGCGGTCCGGGCAGTTTCGGGCTCTGACCCGCGTTCACCGGGAATTCGCCACGCGACCACCTCCCGGATATCGACGGCACGCCCCCTAGACTTTTTCGCGTGCCGAACCACCCGATCGTCGCTCATCTCCGGGGATTCGACGACCGGATCGCGGTGCTGCACCGGCACCCGACCGTGCCCGCCGACACCCTGTGCCGCGTCACCTATGCCCAGCTCGCCGACCGCGTCGCGGAGTTCTCGGCACGGCTGGGCCCGGCGCGCCGACTCGTCGCGCTGACCGCGGCCAACGACATCGACTCCCTCGTCGCCTACCTGGGCGCGCTCGACGCGGGCTGCGTGGTGCTGCTGACCGGCGAGCTCTCCGGTGAACTCGCCGCAACCTACGATCCCGACGTCGTCGTCGAGGGCGGACGGATCGTCGCCGAGCGCGCGGACCCGGCGCACGAGCTGCACCCGGAGCTCGCCCTGCTGTTGAGCACGTCCGGCTCGACCGGCTCGCCGAAGCTGGTCCGGCTCTCGGCCGCGAACCTGCTCGCCAACGCCGACTCGATCGCCCGCTATCTCGAGATCGGGCCGCACGATCGCGCGGCGACCACGCTGCCACTGTTCTACTGCTACGGCCTGTCGGTGGTGCACAGCCATCTGCTGCGCGGGGCGAGCCTGCTGCTCACCGACCGGTCGGTGAGCGATCCCGAGTTCTGGGACGAGTTCCGCGCGCACCGGGCGACGTCGTTCGCCGCGGTCCCCTACACCGTGGACCTGCTGGACCGGGTCGGCTTCGCCGAGATGTCACTGCCCGATCTGCGGTACGTGACGCAGGCGGGTGGCCGGCTCGAGCCCGCGCGGGTGCGGGCCTACGCGCGGCTCGGCGCGGCGGCGGGCTGGCGATTCTTCGTGATGTACGGCCAGACCGAGGCGACGGCCCGGATGGCGTATCTGCCACCGGAACTCGCGACCGAGCACCCGGACTGCATCGGGATACCCGTACCCGGTGGACATTTCACGCTCGAACCGGTCGACGACGGCGCCGCCGAGGAACTGGTGTACCACGGTGCCAACGTGATGCTCGGCTACGCGACCCGCCCCGCCGATCTCGCGCTGGGCCGCACCGTCGCGGCGCTGCGCACCGGTGACCTCGCCCGGCGCACCGCCGACGGCCTGTACCAGGTGATCGGCAGGCGCAGCCGCTTCGCGAAGCTGTTCGGGCTGCGCATCGATCTGGGCCGGATCGAATCCGAGCTCGCCGCCGCCGGTTTCGGCGCGGCCTGCACCGACGACGGCGCCCGGCTGATCGCCGCGGTGACCGGGACGGGCCGGGGTGATCCCGCCGCGCTGATCGCGCGGGCGTCGGGTCTGCCCGCGGCGGCGGTGACCGTGACGATCGTCGACGAGCTGCCCCGGCTGGCCACCGGCAAGATCGACTACCCGGCGATCCGCGCGCAGGCGCCCGCCGAGCCCGAGACCGGCGCCGATGTGCGCGCCATCTACGCCGACGCGCTGGCCCTGCCGGTCGAGAAGATCTCGCGTGCACACAGCTTCGTGGAGCTGGGCGGTGATTCGCTCAGTTACGTCACCACCGCGGCCCGGCTGGAACGGGTCATCGGCAAGCTGCCCGCCGACTGGCCGCAGCTCTCGATCGACCGGTTGGAGCGAGCACCGCGCGGCCGGGGCGGTGTCGGGCGAGCCCTGGACACCGCGACGGCGCTGCGCGCCATCGGCATCGTGCTCGTGCTCGGCTCGCACATCCAGCTGTTCGAGATCTGGGGTGCGGCGCACGTGCTGCTGGCGGTGGCCGGATACAACTTCGCGCGGTTCGCGGTGAGTGCGGCTCCCCCGGCCCAGCGTCTCCGGCAGACCGCGCGGTCGGTGGCGATGATCGCGGTGCCGACGGCGCTGTGGGTGTTGATCACGATGGTGTTGCAGCCCGGCTATTACAGCTGGCAGAATGTGGTGCTGCTCAACAAGATCCTCGGCCCGCGCAACGACACGGCGGGGCATCTGTGGTTCCTGGAGGTGCTGGTCTACTGCACGGTCGTCGCCGCGCTGCTGCTGCGGATCCCGTGGCTGGACCGCTGGGAGCGGCGGGGGCCGTTCTGGTTCGCCCTGGCTCTGCTCGGGCTCGCCCTGGTGGTGCGCTGGCATGCGTTCGGGCTCTATCCCGAGCGCGATATCCCGTTGTCACCGCTGGCCTGTTGGTACTTCGTTCTCGGCTGGGCCGGAGCGAAGGCGACGGCAGTCTGGCAGCGGCTGATCGTCAGCGCCGTGCTGCTGGCAAGTGTGCCGGGGTATTTCGGCGTCACCGATCGGGAACGCCTGGTGATGGCGGGCATCCTGCTGCTGGTCTGGCTGCCCGCGCTGCGCGTGCCCGCCGTCCTCGCCGTGGTGGCGGTGGCGGTGGCCGACAGCTCGTTGTTCGCGTACCTGCTGCACTGGCAGGTGTACCCGGCGTTCGGCGACCATCGACTGCTCGCATTGTTCGCCTCGCTCGCGGCCGGTGCGGCCGCTACCAGGATGGTGGTTCTGTGCCGGCGGAACTGGCCACGGCTAGCGCTCCAGGGTCAGTACCTGGGCGGCCGCCTCGTGCGCCAGCTTCGCGATCAGCAGGTCACGCGGGATCGTCTGGCCGGCAAGGTGATCGAGTGACGGCACCACCACGTGGTGGGCGTCGGCCCGCTTCAATTCCTGAGTGAGTTCGGCGAACGCCGCACCGTCACCCGCGGTCGATTCATGGAACGTCGCGGCGAAGCACATCCCCGCGGTGCGCGCGAGGCTGCGTAGCGCATCCTCCAATTGGTCGCTCCGGCCTTCGGCCAGGTCGTCCCGCAAGTATCCATAGATCAACGCTTCCACCCGAACCTCCGTTGGATTGGGATCGCTGTTCTGTTGTCGGATCCCCCCGCGCCACGCCGTGCGCCGCGCGGGGGTACTGCGTTGCCCTGCAAGCTCTCCTGCAAAGCGGGTGTCCGCCGGGGTCGGCGACGAGCACCTACTTACAGCATGCGTATTCGCGGCCCCGCGCAGCAGATGTCAAGCCGATGACATCTACATGCCCTATTCGGGACGCCGAACGTTAACTGGTGGGATACTACCGCCGTGACCGCAACTGATGATCGACCCGTCTGGGCTGTTCGGATGCGTTCGGAACGTGACGCGAGGGGATGGTCGCAAGCCGATGCCGTCCGCGCGATGCGTGCCAAGTCCTCCCACAACCTGCCGACGGACAGTACCCTGCTGCGCAACTGGCGGCGCTGGGAGTCCGGGGAATCGCGCCCCGACGAGTTCTACGCGCCGATCATCGCGGCCGCGTTCGACACCGTCCCCGCCGCGTTCTTCCCCAAGTCCCGGCCCAACCGCGATGACGAGCTGTTATCGGCGACCGGTATGGACACGCTCGAGTTCATCGGCAGACTCCGGATGTCCGACGTCAACAGCGCCACCCTGGACGCGGTGCGGATCACCGCCGAACGGCTGTGCTGCGAGTACGCCTACGCCGACCCGCACGAGCTGCACGCCGAGGGCACCGCGTGGCTGCGCCGGATCACCTCGCTGCTCGACGGCAGGCTCACCCTGAGCCAGCATCGGGAGATCCTCGTGCTGGCGGGCTGGGTGGCGTTGCTGGTCGGTTGCGTCGATTACGACCTCGGACACCGGGCCGGCGCCGAGGCCACCCGGCGGGCCGCGGATTCGCTGGGCCGCGAGGCGGGCAACGTCGAGATCTCGGCGTGGGCCGCCGAGATGTCGGCCTGGTTCGCGCTCACCCAGGGCAATTTCCGGGGCGCGATCGACGTCTCGGAGAAGGCCATGCCGGGCACCGCCTCGATGGGTGTCGGGGTGCAGCTGGCCGCCCAACGGGCCAAGGGCTGGGCCCGCCTCGGTGATCGCCGGGCGGTGCAGACCGCGCTCGACGAGGGCAGGGCGATCCTGTCGCGGATGGGTCATCCGGCCGATCTGCACAACCACTTCGTCGTCGACGCGACCAAGTTCGACTTCTACGCGATGGACTGCTGCCGGGTCGCGGGCCAGGACCGGCTGGCCGAACGCTACGCCCAGCAGGTGATCAGCGATTCGACCAGGCCCGACGGTTCGGTCCGCAACCCGATGCGGGTCTCGGAGGCCCGGCTGACGCTGGCCGTGGTCGCCGTGCGCGACCGCGATCTCGAGCGCGCGGTCGAGGAGGGCGTCGCGGCGTTCACGGCGGGTCGCCGCTCGCTGCCGTCGCTGGCCTGGATCGCCGGCGAGGCGGCCAGGGAGATCATCGAACGCTATCCGGGAGATCCGCGCACCCGGTCGTTCCTCGAGCAGCTGCGCTCGCTCAACGTCGGGTGAGCGGGGCTTACCAGACGGCGGGGGCACGCCGATCCGGGGCGGGTCCCCCGGGGCGCGCGGCGGCCACCACTAATCTGTCTACGGTGACCGACCTCGCCGACGGCCTGCCCAGCGCCGTACCCGCCCTGTGGGACGAGCGGCTGCGGTTGTTCTCGTTCGCGACCGCGGAGAAGCGCGCCGACTACCTGCGGGTGCTGCGCGCCTTCGACAGTGCCCGCGCCGCCTACGTGGTGCTGCTGCACGCCGACGACGTCGCCGAGTGGATCGCCAGAGCCGAGACCGGCGGGCAGGCCGGGCCCGCGGGCGTGCCGCTGCCCGCGGTCGAGATCGGTCCGCTGCTCGAGCAGCTGCACCGCTGGGGCGTGCTGGAGCGCAGCTACGACGGCACCCGCGCGGCCACTCTGGCCGAGTACCGCAACCGGCACTACGTCTACCAGTTCGCGCAGGCGGGCTTCCAGGCGTACCGGGCGGTGGCCGGCGTGCTGACGGCCCGGATGGACGACGCGTCGCTGTCACGCCTGGTGCTGCCCGAACTGCTCACCGACCTGCGTACCCTGGCCGCGGCCAATCGCGACGGCGACGCCGAGCGGGTCTACACCACGCTGCGCAGGCTCGACGCCGCGCTCACCGACATGGCCGCGCGCGCGGCGCACTTCTACCTGTCGCTGGGCGATCTGGTGCGCACGACCGAGATCACCCCGGAATCCTTTCTCGCGCACAAGGACGCGCTGCTGGCGCACATGCGCGAGTTCAGCATGGACCTGGCCCGGTTCGCCCCCCGGCTGGCGGCCGCGATCGGCGAGGTGGAGGCCACCGGCGTCGAGCAGCTGATCGGCCGCGCGGCGAGCTGCGACGAGCGGGTGCTGCTGAGCCCGGCCGAACGCGAGGCCGACTGGCGCTCGCGCTGGGACGGCCTGCGCACCTGGTTCGTGGCGGCGGGCGGCGGCGAGGCGAACGAGTCGTGTGAGGCCGACCGGCTGCGCGAGGCGACGATGAGCGCGATCGCCGCGGTGCTGTCGCTGCTGCGCCGGGTCACCGAGACCCGCCGCGGCGGGGTCAGCCGGGAATCGGCGCTGCGGCATCTGGCCGCCTGGTTCGTCGACACCCCCACCACGGGCAGCGCGCACGCGCTCTACGACGCGGTGTTCGGCCTGGGCAGGCCCCGGCACCTGGCGCTCGAGCATCCCGACGCCGAGGTGATCCCGCCGGGCCGGTCCTGGTGGGAGGCACCGCCGTTGGAGATCTCACGGACCCTCGCCGAGACCGGTCGCGCGCCGACCGCGGGCGCGCCGGCCCGGATCGCGCGCAACGACGCGGGCATCCGCAGGTTGCGCGAGGCCCAGCTGGCGGCCCAGCGCGAGCGGGCCGCGGCCGCGGCCTCCCTGGCCACCGGCGCCGTGCACGAACGGGTCCTGGACCAGCGCGAGACCGAGGTGTTGCTGCGCCTGCTCGACGCCGCGTCGACAGCGTGGGTGCCGGTCAGCGGAAAGGTCGACGGCACAACGGGTTCCGACAACGGCGTGACACTGACGGTGCGGCCGTGCGACGGGTCGACCGTCATCCGCACCGCGGCGGGCCTGCTGCACCTGAACAACCGCCGCCTCGAGGTCACCGCGACCACGCGACGGGGGACGCCACGATGAGACCGCACCGCCGCATCGACGCCCTCGCCCTGGACAGCTACCAGCGCGCCGCCCGCGTCATGCTCGCCAACCACCTGGTCACCCGGGTCTATCCCGACCGGATCGCGCTGCCGCTGATCCGGCGCTGGGCCACCGAACTGCGCGAGGACCTCGCCGAACTGTTCGGCTACCGCCTCGAGGTCACCGAGACCACGGCTCGGCTGTATCCGGTGCACGACCGGCTCGACGACACCCTGCCCGCGCGCAGCGTCAACGACCGCGTCTTCGACCGCCGCCGCTACGCCTATCTCTCCTTGGCCCTGGCCGCGCTCGGCCGCGCGGGCGACCAGATCACGCTGTCGGAATTGGCCGAACACGTGGCCGATTACGCGAGCCGGATCGACGGCCTCGAGCTGTCCACCGAGCGGGCCGCCGATCGGGACGCGTTCGTCGACGCGGTCGGCTGGCTCGGCGCCAGGGGCGCGCTCACCCTGGCCGACGGTGACGCGGGCGGCTGGGCCAGCGACCCGGAGGCGGGCGAGGCCCTCTACGACATCGACCGGCCGGTGGTGTTCGCGCTGTTCCGGCCGCCGCGCGCGCTGCAGCATCTGCACAGCGTGCGGGGTCTGCTGGCCGAGGACACCGAGCACGCGCCCGCCGAACAGGCCCGCCGGGTGCGCCGCGCGCTGGTGGAACGTCCGGTCGTATACCTCGAAGACCTCTCCCCCGCCGAGCGCGCCCTGCTCGGCCAGGACCGCGTGGTCGACGAGGTCGAGTACTGCACCGGCCTGCGCGCCGAGCGGCGCGCCGAAGGGGTCGCGCTCATCGACACCTCGGGCAGGCTCTCCGACACCCGCTTCCCCGGCACCGGCACGCTCGCGCAGGTGGCGCTGCTGCTCATCGGCGAGATCGCCGACATCGTCCTCGACATCGACGACCCGGTCGCGCGCCATCCCGCGCCGACCACCGAGGACGCGCTGCTCGACCAGCTCGACGCGGCCATCCCCGCGGCGGGCGTGTTCGCCCCGCTCGCCGAGGATCCCGAAACACCGGACCCGCCTGCGGATTCCGTCGACGACGAACTCGCCGACACCGAGCCGCTCACCTATCCGTTCCTCGACGACGTCTGGGTGCGCGGCACGGTCACCGCGCTGACCGACCGCTACGGCGCCACCTTCGCCGCGCAGTGGCAGGCCGATGTCGGCGGGCTCACCGCCGAGGTCGTCGCGCTGCTCACCAAGCTTCGGCTGGTGCGGCCGGTCGAGGGCGGGCTGCTGATCCTGCCCGCGCTGGCCAGGTATCGGGGCGCGGTGGTCACCGTGCGGGTCCGCCAGGCCGAGGAATTGTTCGTCACCGCCGCCGACACCGACGGCAGCAGCACCGGAACGGGAGGGAACTGAGCAGATGTCGCTCATTCACGGCGGAGTGCGTTTCGTCCCGACCCGCGCGGGCATCGTCAACCTCTGGGACTACCGCGACCAGGAGTTCTGTTTCGCCGACGGCAGGCTCGTGCTGCGCGGTCCGAACGGATCGGGCAAGACCAAGGCCCTGGAGGTGCTGTTCCCGTTCGTGCTCGACGGACGGATCGAGCCGCGCAGGCTCAATCCGTTCGCCGGCGAAGAGCGCACCATGAAGTCGAATCTGCTCTATCGCAAGCAGGAATCGGCCTACTCGTATGTCTGGATGGAGTTCGCGCGCGGCAGCTGGGAGGACCCGGAGGTCGTCACGGTCGGCATCGGCATGCGCGCCACCCGGTCCTCGGACAAGGTCACCCGCTGGTATTTCGTCGCCGACGGGCGCGCGGGCGTCGACTTCTCCTTGATCGGCCCCGACGACCGGCCGCTGACCCGCAAGCAGCTCGCCGAGCAGATCGGCAGTGACGCCATCGTCGACCGGCCGGTGGAGTACCGGGCCGCCATCGACGCCCGCATGTTCGGGCTCGGAGTGCAGCGCTACGACCAGCTGATCAATCTGATCCTCACGCTGCGCCGACCGCAGCTGGCCAAGAACCTCGACCCCCGCGGCCTGTCGCAGGCACTCACCGACGGCCTGCGCCCGCTCGACGAGCAGCTGATCCTGGACGCGGCCCGGTCCTTCAGCGATATGGAGGAGGTCGGGCGCACCCTGGACGGGCTCGTCCAAGCCGACACCGCGACGCGCCGCTTCGTCGACGTGTACCGCAAATACCTCGCCGTGCAGGCCAAGACCGATGTCGACCAGGTGCGTGCCCGCCTCGACGCGGTCACCAACGCCTCGACCGCCCTGTTCGCGGCCACTGCCCTGCGCACCCGGCGCGAGGCCGACCGCACCGCCGCCGAGGCCAGGGCCGAGGAGGCCGACCGCGCCTACGAACAGGCCATCGCCGACCGCGAGAACCTGCAGCGCTCGAGCGCCTACGAGGGCAAACAGCAGCTCGACGACCTCGCCGACGCTGTCCGCAGGCTCGAGACCTCCGCCGCCGTGCACCGCGACAAGGCCGCCGAGGCCGGCCAGACCCTGCAGCGCCGCGCCGAGGAAGCCGAGCGCGCCGCCGAGGCCGTGCGCACCGCCGCCGCCGCGCTGGTCCGCGGCGAGGACGCCCTGCGTGCCGCGGCCGAGGAGGCCGGCATCGAGTGGACCACGCCAGGTGCCGACGGCCGCGGTGATCAGATCACCGCCGCCGTGCGCGGCCACGCCGAGGAACGCGACGCCGACGTCCGCGCGGTGCGCAAGGCGTTGAGCCGCTGGGAAGCCCTGGCCGCCGATCGCACCCGCGCCCAGCGCCTGGCCGAACGCGCCGTGGAACTGCGCGACGCCGCGGCCGCCGAGGTGGCCCACGCCGAAGCCGCCGTCACGCTGGCCAGGACCGAATCGGCTGCCGCCCTGCGCACCTGGTGGCAGACCAACGCGGCGGTGCTGGCGCCGATCGCCGCGGGCACGCTGCCGACCGGTCACGACACCGACCTCGGTTCCGGCGGCATTCCGCGCAGCGCCGATGCGGAGCGCCCTGGGCTTTTCGATGCCTTGACCTCGGCCCTCGCCGCGGCGGGCACGGAGGACGCCCCGTCCGTGCACGAGGTGCTGGCCGAGTATTGCGAGCCCTTGCAGGACCAGATCCGCACCCGACGGCAGGAAGCCAAGGCGCGGGCGGCGGCCGCGGCCGCACGCCGGGAAACGCTGGTCGCCGAGCGCGACAAGGTGGCCGCCGAACGCGACGACGCGCCGCCGCCGCACCCGACCGACCCCCGCGAGCCGACAGACCTTCCCGGCGTGCCCTTCTGGCGCTCGGTCCGGTTCGCGGACGCGGTGGCCCCGGCCGAAGCCGCGGGTATCGAGGCCGCTCTCCAGGCGACCGGGCTCCTCGACGCCTGGATCTGTGACCCGGCCCGCGTCCCCGATGTCGACGGGGTCCGCTATCTGCTCCCGCTGCCCGCCGCCGATCGCCCGGCCGGTCGCACCCTCGCCGACGTCCTTGTCGTCGAGGACGGCTCCGACGATCTGGCGATCCCGACGAGCATCGTCGCCGAGGTGCTGGCCTCGATCGCACTCGACGAAGCACCCGCCGCCGACGCGGCGGGCACCGAACCGAGGGTGGCCGGAACGACTGCCGCTGGAGTGCTCCGCCTCCCGGCGGGCGCGGGCGATCCCGTCGTCGTCGGCACTGCCGGCATCTTCCGGCACGGCCTGCACGTCGGACGCCACACCAAGCCCGACGCCGAGTTCCTCGGCGCGACCGCGCGCGCCCGCCGCCGGGAACTGCGCCAGGCCGAACTCGACGCGGCGATCGAGGCCGCTGCCGCCGAAGCCGAGGCGGCGAAGGCCGACGAGGCCACGGCCACCGCCGAATTGGCGACCCTCAGCGCCGCGACGAAGTCCCTGCCCCGCCCGTCCGCGATCACCGCCGCGCTGCGCGCGGTCGCGGAGACGGCCGGTCTCATGCGGTCGCGATCGGAGGCCGTCACCCAGACCGAACGCGATCTGGACCAGGCGGTCGGCGAGGCCACCGCGATGGACAAGAAGCTGCGAGCCACCGCGCAGGCGCATCGCACGCCGACCGAGGCCCGCGAACTCGACGCGCTCGCCGCCGCGATCCGGCACTTCGAGAACACCGGCACCGGGCTGCTGCGGCTGCGCGCCGAACACGAGCGCGAACGTGAACGCGAACGCGAGGGCGCCGACCGGCACGACGAGGCGCGAGCGCTGGCCGAGGCCTTCGCCGAGGAGGCCGAGGCCGCCCGGCTCGGGTTCACCGAACAGCAGCGCAAGCTCGAGACCCTGCGGGAAGCGCTGGGCGCCGGCGCCGCCGACATCGACCGCGACCTCGAGGCCGCCCGCGCCGCGATCGAGGCGGCCAAGGCCGAGCAGCGAGCCGCGCGCAAGGCCGCCAATGCCGCGATCGAGGCGGTCGGCGACGCCGAGGCCGCCTACCGCACCGCCAACGAGGCACTGGCCACCGCGCTCACCGAGGTGCTGGCGGAGGTGCGGTCGCTGGCGCCCTACGCCCGGCCTGACCTGCTCAGTCTGCTCGGTGCCTCGGTCGAGCACCGCTGGCCGAGCACCGATGCCGCGTGGTCGACCCCGGAGCAGTTGCAGTACCGGATCCTCGCCGCCGGACCGGAGACCGACCCGGTCGTGCTGCCCGAGGAGGTGGCCGCCCTGTTCGCCGACCTCGACACCGCCACCACCCAGGTGCGAGCCACCGAAGCCGGGCGCAAGTCCACCCGGTCGGCGGTGACCAGCGCGCTGCAGGAGTTCGATGCCGCGCTCACCGCGTCGGGCCGCGACTATCGACTGCACTGGGATGCCGCCGACGGCCTGACCGTGGTCGCCGTGCACGACGAGAACGGTCAGGCCGCGCTCGCCGATTTCGCGGCTCGGATCGACGCCGCGCGCCGCGATCAGGAACTGCTGCTCACCGACGCCGAGCGCCGCATCCTGGAGGACGCGCTGCTGACCGGCCTGGCCCAGCAGATCCACGAACGCACCAGCGACGCCCGCGAACTCATCACCCGCATGGGCGCGGAGATGAAGCAGCGCCGGATGTCGTCGGGCAACACCATCGGCGTGCACTGGATCCTGGCCGACGGCCTGTCCGAGGCCGCCCGCGCCATGTGCAAACTGCTCGACCGGGACACCGCGGCGCTGAGCCCGGAGGATCTGGGCGCCGTGCGCGCCCATTTCGCCGCGGAGATCCGCGCGGCCCGCACCGCCCACCCGGAGCGGTCCTACCCCGAGATCCTCGGCGCCACCCTCGATTACCGCACCTGGCGGGTGTTCTCGTTCACCCTGATCAACGGCGACGGCAGCGAGGACAAGCTGACCGTGGCCCGGCACAGCGCGCTCTCCGGTGGCGAGCAGTCGGTCTCGCTGCACCTGCCGCTGTTCGCGGCCGCGCACGTGATGCTCGACTCCGCCGATCCGCAGGCTCCCCGTCTGCTGGCGCTGGACGAGGCGTTCGCGGGCGTCGACGACAACGGCCGTAGCGAATTGCTCGGCCTGAGTGTGCAATTCGACCTCGATCTGTTCATGACCGGCTACGACCTGTGGATCACCTACGGCCACGTCCCCGGCTGCGCACACTACGACCTGGCGCACTCGACCGCCGAGAACACCGTCAGCGCCACGCTGCTGGTCTGGGACAGCGGCGAACTGCTGGCCGAACACGACGGCGGCGACCTGACCACGGCGCTGGGCTCCCCCAACCGCCGCCGCGTCCCCAACACCATCGAGGGCGGCCTCACTCTGGAGGGCATGCCGGGCGAACCGGCCCCGGTGGGCTGAATGCTCAGGAGCGCCAACCGGTCTTGACGCCACCGCGCCGCCCCGGCGGCGTGGTGGCCAGGCAATTGCCGGAAGTCTTAGACCGACCAGTTTTCTTACTCGGAATTAACCGAATCGAATTTCACGGAATCGGTTGCTCGAAATCCTCAGTGCTGCCAGGATTTTGCTCGTGACGGGACCGGCCTTGGCCGGGCCGGCACGATCACGGTGCGGTCGCCACCGCACGCCGTCAGCAAGTCTTCAGGGGATCGTCGTGCGATATCGACACAATCAACACCGCCCACCCGGGTCGGACCGGCGGTTTTCCGGCGCTGCCGCGGGTCGGGATGCCGTGTGCGGCGGTCGGTCACGACCGCCGCGTCCGACGATGCGCTGAGTTCGCCGGAACTCGGCCGACCCAGCCCGATGAAGGTGCCGGACATATTCGCCGGAAATGGTTTGCGGCCGTTGCTGGCTCGCCTGCGCCGGGATCGCCGTTGCACCGATCCGGCGCCGACCTTTCCTTGCCCACCGCGGGATGTGACCACCATGCAGCTCCCCGTCCCCCTGCGGGACACCACCCGTCCACTCGCGGCCGCGCTCACCGACGCCGACGCGCGCCGGTTCACCGGCATCCTGCGCGTCACCGGCGAACCGGGCGGTGACATCCGCTGCGTCGACGGCCGGATCGTGGCCGTGAGTACCGGTGGCGCACCGGATTTCGACGCCCTCGACCCGCACGACGACGCACAGCCGCTCGGCGCGGCCCGCACCCGGCTGCTGCGGATGACGGCCACCGTCGACGGCACCTTCGCCATCGCGGCGGGCTGGATCGATCGCTGTCACTGGATCGATGCCCACCCGGATGTCGTCGCCGCCGACGATTCCGGCTACGACGCCGAGTGGCTGCTCGGCGAGGCCGAGCGCAGGCTGGCCGCGCTCGCGCACGCCGGCTTCTCGCCGTACCGGAACCTGCTGGCGCTCACCGACTTCGGCCGCTCGGTACGCGAGCAGGGCGCCGAGCTCCTGCGCCTGGTCGACGGCACCAGGAGCTGCCGCGACCTGGCCTTCCTGCTCGGCCGTCCGCTCTACCCGGTGACCGTCGAGGTCGCGCGCCTGCTCGGCGCCGGTCAGCTGACGGTGCCCGCCCGGCACGCCGCCGACCACCCGCCCGTCCCCGCCGGGGCGGGCATGGTCGACCCGGCGCTGCCCCGGCGCCGCCGCGGCGCCAGCGGCATCAACGACACCCTCCGGCCGCGTCCACCGCAGGCCGCTCCCCCGTCCACGACCGCCGTGGACGTACCCGACTCTTCGCCACGGCGGAGAACCGAGAGGATCTCATGAACACCAACGGCACCCCCGCCAGCATGAACGAACGGCTCACCGGGATGGTCAAGTCGCTGCGCGCCGAAGTTCCCGACTGCGTCGCCGCGGGCGTCATCGACATGTCGACCGGCATGCTGTTGTCGGTGGAGACCGTCGACAACCATCCGCCGGAGGTGCTGGATTTGCTCGCGGCCGCCACCCTCGACCTGTTCCAGGGCCGCAATGTGGTGATGATCGAGGACATCTGGAAGGAACGGCGCGGCATCCGCAGCGACGACCACTACTTCCAGGAGATCCTGGTCAATTCCAACAACCTCACCCACCTGTTCCTGCGCGCGGAGAGCCGCGACGATCTGGTGGTCGTGGTGGTGTGCCGCAAGACGGTCAATGTGGGCATGCTGTTCGCCCAGTCACGCCGGGTGCTCAAGGACACCGGCAGGCTCTGAGGTCATTCGGCGAGCGCATCCGCGAGCCGGGACCCGCAGGCGCGCAGGTGTGCTCGCAGCTCCGGGGAGCCGTGCACCCGGAACGGGAAGCCGAGGGCGACGAGTTGCGCGGCGAGCCATCGCGGGTCGTCGTCGCGGGTTTCGGTGAGCCGGCACCTGGCATCGCCGTCGGCCACGATGCTGTCCGGCGCCGCACCGAGCCTGCCCGCCACCCGGTGCGCCGGCGCCTCGAACGTCACGTCCACCGTGTATCGCGGTGTGGCCCAGTCGGTTCGGCGCCCCGCGACGTACTCCGCGGCATCGGCGGCGGGGAGTTCCCTGACGACGATGCGGGCGCCGGTCGGTCGCGGCTGCTCGACGCGGTCGGCGCGGAAGCTGCGCCAGGCGTCGCGCTCGAGGTCGTAGGCGACCAGATACCACCGACGGCCCGCCGCCGCGATGCCGATCGGCTCGACGTGTCGCCGCGACTCGGCGCCCGCGGCGTCCCGATAGCGCAGGCGCACCCGTTCCCGGTTGCTCACCGCGGCGGCGAGGACGGTGAGAACCTCCGGATCGACCGTGGGGCCCGCGCCCGCGGAGACCGTCACCGCCGCGCCGACCACCCGCACCCGCCTGCGGAGCCTGGTGGGCAATACCTGTTCGAGTTTGGTGAGCGCGCGCACCGCCGCGTCCTCGATCCCGGCGACGGCCTGCCCGGCCGCGACCCGCAGGCCGACCGCGACGGCCACCGCCTCGTCCTCGTCGAGCACCAGCGGCGGCAGCGCCGAACCGGCGGTGAGGCGGTAGCCGCCGGTCGCCCCGAGCGCCGCCACGACGGGATAGCCCAGCTCGCGCAGCCGGTCGACATCACGGCGGACCGTGCGGTCGGTGACACCGAGCCGGTCGGCGAGTTCGCTGCCCGGCCACTCGCGTGGCATCTGCAGCAGGGAGAGCAAACGGAGCAGCCGGGCGGCGGTATCGGTCATGGCCGATATTCTGCCGCGCATCTAGGACCGAAATTGTCCTAGATGACTCCTAGCGTGGTGTGCACACCGACCGAGGAGTGCAGATGACGACCATTCGTCCCTTCCGTATCGACATCCCGCAGACCGATCTCGACGACCTGCGCGAGCGCCTGCGCCGGGCACGCTGGGCCGCGCCGCTGCCGGGAGCGGGCTGGGACCGCGGCGCGCCGACCGACTACCTGCGCGACCTGGCGCGGTACTGGGCCGAGGATTTCGATTGGCGCGCACAGGAATCCGCGCTCAACGAGTTCCCGCAGTTCGTCACCGAGATCGACGGCCTCGACGTGCACTTCCTGCACGTGCGCTCCCCCGAGCCGGACGCGGTGCCGCTGGTACTCACCCACGGCTGGCCGAACTCGTTCGTCGAGTTCACCCGCACCATCGGCCCGCTGACCGATCCGCGGGCCCACGGGCTCGACCCGGCCCCGGCCTTCCACGTCGTGGTGCCGTCGATCCCCGGCTTCGCGTTCTCGGCGGCGCCGCGTGAGACGGGCATGAGCGCGGCCCGGGTGGCCCGGATGTGGACCACGCTGATGGACCGGCTGGGCTACGACCGCTACGGCACCCAGGGTGGTGACCTCGGCGCCTACATCGCCCCGGAGATGGCGCTCGCCGCGCCCGAGCACGTCATCGGCGTGCATCTCGACGGCGGGATCGGGATGCCGACCGCGGCCGACGTGCCGACGATGTCGGACGAGGACCTGCGGCAGTGGGAGGAGATGCAGCAGTGGATGACCGGCGGCGTCGACCACCACACCCTGCTGCGGGCCGCGCCGCAGACCTTCGCGCTCGGCTGGAACGACTCCCCGGTGGCGATGCTGGCCTGGCTGATGCAGAAGTTCCAGGAGTTCACCCCGATGGCCGACCTCGCCGAGGACGTCATCGACCGCGACCATCTGCTCACCAACGCCGCGATCTACTGGTTCACCCAGACCACCGGCACCTCCTCGTGGCCGATGTACGACGGTCTGCGCGACGGTGGCTTCGGTTGGCCCCCCGGCCAGAATCTGGTCCCGACCGGTGTCTACGGCGGCGGTTCACCGCTGATGCGCAAGCTCGCCGACCGCGACCACAAGATCACCCACTGGCCCTCGGGCAACCCGGGCAACCACTTCGTCGCCATGGAAGAACCCCGGGCCCACGCCAGCGACATCCGCACCTTCTTCGCCGACCTGCGCTGAATCCGGCCGGTGACAGCACACCGGGCAGGGTGCGCGGCACCCTGCCCGGTGGTTCGTTCGTGGCGTTCGGCTATCGCATGCCGGCATCGGGCACGCGGGGCGGGCACGGGGTGCCCGGAGCGGTGACCAGCTCGAAGTGCCACCACTCGTTGTCGAAGGTCCGGCACAGGCCCCAGCGGTTGCCATTGGTTTCCAGCCATTGGGCGCCGACCTGGGGGCCGACGTCGACGGCGTGGCCGGAGACATGGGTGGACTCCGCCGGGGGCAGCACCCAGCGGCGGGCCTCGTCAGGGGTGCCGTAGGTGGCGAGGCCGTCCTGCCACAGCATTTCCTGCTGCTCGGGGGTGCGGTAGCCCGAGGTGATCGACAGCGGGACGCCCTCGGCGTGCGCCTGCTGCTCGGCGAGGGTGTAGGCCAGGGCCAGCGGCGGGTCGAGGCCCTCGGTGCCCGCGGCGGACTGGAACTGTTCGCGCTGGTCGGTGGCGCCCGGCTGGGCCTCGGCGATGCCGATGCCGACGACGGTCACGGCCGCGGCGGCCGTGACCGTCACCAGCATCCGGTCGGCCAGGCGGCCGAGCACAGTAGTCATGCCGGAAGTCTATCGACCCGGTCCGTGCCCGAGCTGACCGCCGTGGGTGGGCTCGGGCACGGTGCGCGGGGTCGTTCCGGCAGGTCGGGCGACCGATTCAGGGTGTGCGGGTCAGCTCGCCCGAGGTCGCCCGGTCCGGCCGGATCGGCCAGCGGCCCGGCGCGGCGGTGTAGGCGGGCAGCGCGTCGAGTTGCCGGTGCCGACCGGGTACCGGGCGGATCGCGCGCTGGACCGCGACCGCGGTCAGCAGGCCGATCAGCGTCAGACCCACCCACACCAACCGGTCGGCGCCGGCCGCGCGCGCGACGTCGAGGACCGCGCCGGTCCCCAGGTTGCCCGCGAGGATGGCCACCCCGACGATCGTGTTGTAGAACCCGTAGTGGGTCGCCACCAGCTTGCCCTCGCTCAGCGAGACGACGGTGTCCATCTCGAACGGGAAGACCGCCGCCGTCCCGACCGCCAGCACCGCGGCGGACAGCAGCAGCGCCGCGGCCGCGGCCACCGTCCCGAACGACTCCGCGCCGGGGATCAGCGCGAGCGGGACGAACGCCGCGGCCAGCACGCCGACACCGAGGACCAGACCACGCCCGATCCCCCACCGCGCTCGCAACCACGCGGTGATCCGCACCTGGCCGGCGACGGCGACCACGCCGGACACCACGAACACCAGCGCGGTCAGTTCCTGCCCGCCCGCGCCCGAAATGGTGCCCGCGTGCAGCGGCAGCGCCAGATACACCTGGAACGACAGCACATACGTGCCGCCCATGGCCACCGCGAACGCCACGAACCGCCGGTGACCGGCGATCGCGCGCCAGTCGGTCCACACCGACGTCGCGGTGGTCGCGCCGCTGCGCTGCGGCAGCGCGCACAGCTGTGCCACCGAGAGCACCGCGAACACGGCGGCCGCCGCCGCGGCGGTCCACCGGAAGTCCACCCCGAGCAGGGCGATCCCGACGAGGGGACCCGCCAGGATGCCTGCCTGATAGAACACGTTGAACACCGCGAACGCCTCGACCCGCCGCTCGCCTGCCTCGGCGGCCAGATAGGCGCGCACCGCCGGATTGAACAGCGCACCCGCGAATCCCGTCGCGGCGGAGGCGATCAGCAGCATCGGCAGCGAGGTGGCGAAGATCAACGCGGCGAATCCCGCGGTGCGCAAGACACATCCGGCGACGATGAGCGGTTTGTAGCCGAGACGGTCGGCCAGGGTGCCGCCGATCAGGAACATGCCCTGCTGGGAGAAGTTCCGGACGCCGAGCACGAGTCCGACCGCCCACGCGGCCAGGCCGAGCGGGCCGGACAGGTACCCGGCCAGGTACGGCATCAGCATGTAGAAGCCGAGGTTGATGCCGAACTGGTTGATCATGAGCAGCCGGGCGGGGGTATCGAACCCGGCGAAGATCCGCAGGGTCCTCATGCGCGCACCGGGCCCGTCTCGGCGAGCGCGCCGGGATCGAGCACCGTCGTGCAGCGCGTCCAGGATTCGACCACGCGCTCGGCCGGGTGATCGATCGTGTCGGGGTCGGTGGCGGGCGGACCCGCGAGCAAGCCGTGCGTACGGCAGTAGCCGTCGTTGTAGATCGTGTCGAAGTAGCGGTGCGGGCCGTCGGGGAAGACGGCGACGATCCTGGTCTCCGCGTCGGCCGTCCGGGCCGCCCAGCCCGCGACCAGGGCGACCGCGCCGACGCTCCACCCGCCGGTGGCGTAGTGCGTCGCGGCCAGTGTCCGGCAGGCCCAGACCGCTTCCGCCGGTGCGACCCAATGGATTTCGTCGAAGGCGCGATAGTCGACATTGGCCGGGTGGATGTTGGAGCCGAGTCCGCGCATCAACCGTGGCCCCGCGGGCTGGCCGAAGATCGCGGAGGCCACCGTGTCGACGCCGATCAGGCGCAGATCAGGGAACCGGCGGCGCAGTTCCCTGGCGACACCGGCGGAATGGCCGCCCGTGCCGACCGCGCAGACCAGCACGTCGACGCGCCCGACCTGGTCGATCAGCTCGTGCGCGAGCCCGGCGTAGCCGTCGGCGGCGTCGGGATTGCCGTACTGGTCCGGGCACCACGCGGTCGGCTCGGCGGCGACCAGTTCGGCGACCCGGTCCCGGCGCGCCTGCTGCCAGCCGCCGGTGGGATGGGCTCGCTCGACCAGGTCGACCCGGGCACCGAAGGCGGCGAGCATCCGCGCGACGATCGGTTCCAGTCCGGGATCGGTGACCACGGTGACCGGATGAGCGTGCACCAGTCCGGCCAGGGCGAGCCCGAGTCCGAGGGTGCCGCTGCTGGATTCGACGATCCGCGCGCCGGGGGCGAGGTCGCCGCGGTGTTCGGCCCTGCGCACCATGTGCAGAGCGGGGCGGTCCTTCATCCCGCCGGGGTTGAATCCTTCCAGCTTGGCCCAGAACCCGCGGTCGGCGGTGGCCAGCGGCGCTCCCACCCACATCACCGGGGTATTGCCGACGAGTCCCTGGGGACGCTCGGCGATCGCGGCGGCGGTCCGGTCGAGCACGTATTCCTGCATGTCTGTCGCTTCCTGTGTCGGCCGCCGGGCACGGCGGCGCGGACGAGAACGGGCACGCGAACACCGGCCCGCCATGGGTGACGGGCCTGGCGCTGACCGATCAGCGTCGACAGATGCAGAACTGGGTGAGGATGTCGCGGCCCTGGCGGTACCGCAGTGATGAGCGAGGCGGGGCGCGCGGGGCCGCGGCCGGATGCCCGAGGCTCGCGAGGAGCACGATCACCAGCGCCCCGAGCAGGCCGAGCAGGGGCAGCACGAGCCCGGTATCGGGCGCCACGGTACCGACGAGGCAGTGGTCGGGCAGTGGATGATCGGGAACGGCGAGCCCGGCCCCGTCGGCGACGGCCGCGACCACGCCGAGCGCCGCCTCCGGGGCGTGGTGGTTGTCGTGGTGCACCGTGGTGCAGTCGATCACGAGCGCGCACACGGCGGCCACGACAATGACGAACGCGCACAGCGCGCCAGTCCGGCGCGACGAGGGACGGCCAGTCCGATGACCCACCGTGCCTCCTTCGCCGCTCGTCGCCGGTGCCTACGCCGACCAAGCTACTACGTCATTGCGTAGGCACAGGTCAGCGTCATGGGGACGGGCGATCCGGGCGCGGTGGCGGCTGATTTCCCCTCTGCCACCGGACGATCGCGCGGCCGGTCTCGGTGGCCGGCGGCTCACCGTAGAGCCATTCGCGGGCCAGCCGATGCCAGTTGGCGCTGACCCGCAACTGGCCGAGGGTGGCGAAGGTGAACAGGTCGGCACGCCGCGAGAAGACGTGCTCGGGCGGGAGCAGTTGCCTGCGCATGCCTTGGAACTCGACCGAACGCGGGTCGACGGCGAGCAGCACGGCGCTGGTGGCCAATTCGGGAGTGATGGTGACCTCTTCGTCGAGCAGATGCCACCCGCAGGCCGCCCACACGTACGCCAGGCACTCCTCGACGGTGACGCCGGCGTCCGGGTCGATGATGCCGCGCCCGACCCAGGCCGCGTACAGGTCCTCGGGCCGGTCCTCGGCGGCGGCCCGCAGGCAGGAGCGCTCGAAATCGACGTGCTCGGGGTCCATCCGGTTGTAGAGCCCGAAGTCGACGAAGGCGAGTTTGCCGTCCTCGGCGAGCAACACATTGCCCGGATGCGGATCGCCGCAGAATTCGTTGTCGGCGAACAGGGTGCCGAGATAGAAGCGGTAGATCAGTTCGCCGTAATGGTCCCGGTCCGCATCGGGCAGCGTCTGCAGGTGCGAGAAGCCATGCCCCGTGACGTATTCGGTCACCAGCACATTGTGCGAGCAGTGTTCCTCGATCGCGTCGGGCACGGTGATGAAGGGATGTCCCCGGTAGCGCTGGGCGACCCGGTGCTGGGTCCGCGCCTCCCGCAGATAGTCCAGCTCGCTGCGCAGGTTGGCGGCGATCTCTTCCAGCACCCCGGTGTCGGCCATGCTCGGGAGCACGGATCTGGCCATCTTGCTGAGGAATTCGAGGTTGCCGATATCGGCGTGCACGGCCCGTTCCACGCCGGGATATTTCACTTTCACCGCCACCGCGCGGCCGTCGCGCAGGGTCGCCCGGTGCACCTGACCGATCGAGGCCGCGGCGATGGCGGTCTCGTCGAAGTCGGCGAAGATGCGCGCCAGCGGGCCGAGGTCGTCCTCGATCACCCGGCGCATGGTAGGGAACGCGACGGCCGGCGCCCGATCCCGCAGCGCCGCGAGCTGACGGGTGAACTGCGCGCGGTGCGATTCGGGGACGAAATCGAGGTCGAGCACCGACAGCATCTGGCCCAGCTTCATCGCCGAGCCCTTCATGCTGCCGAGCACCGCGACGATCTGCTGCGCGGTCTTCATCGCCGACCGCTCGGCCAGCACCTGCCTGGCCTCCTCGGTGCGCCCGATCATCGACAGCCGCGTTCCGACCCCGCGCACGGTCTGTTCGGCCGCCAGCTGCCCCAGCTTCGCCCCGCGCGCGACGCGCCCCGAGGGCGGTATCCCGGTGGCCGCCATTTCCACCCCCGTCGAACCGGTCCAGCGTATGTCGCGGGTCACACTACACCGGCGGCCTGTGTGCCGGGAACGAACGAAAACCCCGGCTCGCACGGTGGCGAGGCCGGGGTCTTCGCGGTCGGTGGCCGAGCGGGACGGTTACACGCGTTCCTTGGAGCGGGTGCGCACGCGCAGGGCGATCGGCTTGGAGGTCTCGGCGAAGAAGTCGTTGCCCTTGTCGTCGACGACGATGAAGGCGGGGAAGTCCTCGACGTCGATCTTCCAGACCGCTTCCATACCCAGCTCGGGGTACTCGAGCACCTCGACGTTCTTGATGCAGTCCAGTGCCAGCCGGGCGGCGGGGCCGCCGATGGAGCCCAGGTAGAAGCCACCGTGCTCGTTGCAGGCCTTGGTCACCTGGGCCGAACGGTTGCCCTTGGCCAGCATGACCATGGAGCCGCCCGCGGCCTGGAACTGGTCGACGTAGGAGTCCATACGACCCGCGGTGGTGGGGCCGAAGGAGCCGGAGGCGTAGCCCTCGGGGGTCTTGGCCGGGCCCGCGTAGTAGACGGCCATGTCGCGCAGGTACTCCGGCATCGGCTCGCCCGCGTCGAGCCGCTCCTTGATCTTGGCGTGGGCGATGTCGCGGGCGACGACCAGCGGGCCGGTCAGCGAAAGCCGGGTCTTCACCGGGTATTTCGACAGCTCGGCGCGGATCTCGTCCATCGGCCGGTTGAGGTCGATCTTCACCACGTCGCCGCCGAGGATCTCCTCGGTCTGCTCCGGGAGGTACTGGGCCGGTTCGGTTTCCAGCTGCTCCAGGAAGATGCCGTCCTTGGTGATCTTGGCCAGCGCCTGGCGGTCGGCCGAGCAGGACACCGCGATGGCGACCGGGCAGGAGGCGCCGTGCCGGGGCAGGCGGACCACGCGCACGTCGTGGCAGAAGTACTTGCCGCCGAACTGCGCGCCGATGCCGAACTCGCGGGTGAGCTGGAAGACCTCTTCCTCGAGCTCGAGATCGCGGAACGCGTGGCCGGTGATCGAGCCCTCGGTGGGCAGGTTGTCCAGGTAGTGCGCGGAGGCGTACTTGGCCGTCTTCAGGGCGAATTCGGCGCTGGTGCCGCCGATGACCACGGCGAGGTGGTAGGGCGGGCAGGCCGCGGTGCCGAGCGAGCGGATCTTCTCGTCGAGGAACTCGAGCATGCGCTCGGGATTCAGGACAGCCTTGGTCTCCTGGTACAGGAACGACTTGTTGGCCGACCCGCCGCCCTTGGCCATGAACAGGAACTTGTAGACCGGGTTGTCGGCGTCGCCCTCGGTCGAGTACAGCTCGATCTGCGCGGGCAGGTTGGAGCCGGTGTTCTTCTCGTCCCACATGGTGATCGGAGCCAGCTGGGAGTAGCGCAAGTTCAGCGTGGAGTAGGCGTCGAACACGCCGCGGCTGATCCATTCGGCGTCGTCGACACCGGTCAGCACGCCCTCGCTCTTCTTGCCCATCACGATCGCGGTGCCGGTGTCCTGACACATCGGCAGCACGCCGCCCGCGGAGATGTTGAGGTTCTTGAGCAGGTCCAGCGCGACGAAGCGGTCGTTGCCCGAGGACTCCGGATCGTCGATGATCTTGCGCAGCTGGCGCAGGTGCGCGGGCCGCAGGTAGTGGCTGATGTCGTGGATCGCCGTCTCGGTGAGCAGCCGCAGCGCTTCGGGCTCGACCTGCAGGAAGGTGCGACCGTTGTGCTCGAAGGTGCTGACCCCCTCGGTGGTGAGCAAGCGGTACGGCGTGTCGTCGGCGCCGATCGGCAGCAGATCGGAATAGCGGAACTCCGGCGCGGTCACGAATCGCACTCCTCGGGTGGCTGGTCACAAAGCACTCGGAAGCCTATCGACCACCCGCGTCCACCTGCTGGTTAGGCAACCCTATGTGACGTAAGGCAAATGCCTGAACCAAGATCGAGGTTGCACGTTCAACCCAAACGGTGCTACCCATTCACCCGGACGGTGGCGGGGCGTGCACCGTTCCAATCCGAAGCTTGCACCGGAGAATCTGGAGCTCGATCGTGACCGATCCACAGTGGCTCGATGATGTCGAAATGCGCGCCTGGCTGGGCTATGTCCGGACCCGCGACCTGATCGCCGCGGCGATCGGGCGTGACGCGGGCCGGGCGGCCGACCTCAGCTGGGTCGAGTACTCGGTGCTCGTATACCTGGCCGACGCGCCGGGTCAGCGCCTCACCTTCGCCGATCTGGCGGGCGCGCTGGAATGGTCGCAGAGCAGGCTCTCGCACCAGATCACCCGCATGCAGAAACGCGGGCTGGTGATCAGGGAGACGATGCCACACGACCAGCGCCGCACCGTCGCCCGCCTGACGAGCGCGGGCGGCCAGCTGCTCACCACGGCCGCGCCCGCGCACGTGCGCAGCGTGCGACGGCACATGATCGACGTCCTCGACCGCGGCCAGCTGGCCGCCCTGGCCGAGATCTACGACGTGTTGATCAACCATCACCGCAGCGCGGCAGGCGGATTCGATCCCACCGGACGGGGCAGCGCGACCCCGCACGCGGAAGAACCGGCCCCGGATCCGGCCTGATCGTCAGGACCCGGTGCTGCCCCCGGAGTCGGGACGGCTGGTGCCGAGCCCGCCCCGCTGGACCGTGCCGCCGGAGTCCGGTACGCCGCGGTCGTAGACGCCGGCGCCTGCGGGCCGGATGAAGCTGCCCGCGGCCAGCGCGACGGCGGCGCCGATCGCCGGGTACACCAGCGTATCGGTGTGCTGGTACCAGAAATCGGCGTAGCGGCCCTCGGCGGTGTCGCACAGTCCGTCGGCCACCCGGGTCGAGGAGGTGGTGTCCACGCAGATGCCGACGGCGGTCGGCTGCGCGGGCGGGCTGGTGGTGGGCCGGGCCGAGGTCGTGGTGGTGGGTCGCGCGGTCGTGGTCGGCCGGGCCGTGCTCGTCACCGGCGGTTTCGCCGAGGTGGTGGCCGCGCGATGCGCCGGCGCCCCGGTCCCGCACCCCGCCGCCACCAGCGCCATCGCCACCACGGCGGGCAGCGTGCAGGACACACTGCGCGACTTCATGATTCGGACGCGCCGCTGCTCGTCCGGTACTCCCCCACACACGAATTCCCCCTCGATGCCGACGACCCGGCCGATCCTAGCGACGACCCGGCTCGCCCGTCCGGGGAACGACACCGGCGACGGACCTCGCCGAAGCGGAGTCCGTCGCCGGTGGTGGGATAGCTACCGCTGGACGAGATCCGCTGTGGTGAGCGGTCGTTCGAGGTCGGCGGGCACGCCCAGGGCCCGTTCGAACCCGGCGGGCACGATGATGTCGCCCCGGTCGAGATCGGCGATCGAGGTCTTGCGCAGGCCGAGCAGCGCCGAATCGATGCCGCCGCGCAGGATGTCGAGCACATTCTCCACGCCCGCCTGGCCGTTGGCGGCCAGGCCCCACAGGTACGCGCGTCCGATCAGCACCGCGCGGGCGCCCAAGGCCACGGCCTTCACGACATCGCTGCCGCGCCGGATTCCACCGTCGAGGACGACCTCGATCTGGTCGCCGACTGCGTCGGCCAGCACCGGCAGCGCCCGGATGGCGGCGGGGGTGCCGTCGAGGTTGTTGCCGCCGTGGTTGGACACCGAGATGCCGGCCACGCCCGCGTCGACCGCGCGCAGCGCGTCGTCGACCCGCATGACGCCCTTGAGCAGCACCGGACCGTCCCACTGGGCGCAGATCCAGGCGACGTCGTCCCAGTCGGGCGCGGGGGTCTGCATCCACTCGCCGTAGGCGCCGAAGAAGCCCGGCGCCGCGCCGCCGCCGACGGCCATGTTGGGGGCGGTCAGGTCGGGGATCGAGCCCGAGCGCAGGTAGGTGGCGAGCCAGCGCGGGCGTGCCAGGGTCTGCGGGGCGAACTTCATCATGGTGCGCAGGTTCAGCGACTCCGGGATCACCGGGCTGCCCCAGTCGCGACCGTGCGAGAACGACCAGTCCAGGGTCAGGATGAGCCCGACCGCGCCCGCCGCCTTCGCCCTGGCCATCCGCTCGAGGATCTGGTCCTTGTTGCCGCACCAGTACAGCTGGAACAGCGTGGCCGGGTTGGCCGCGATCACCTCTTCGATCGGCTTGCTCGCGAACGAGCTCAGGCCCATGGCGATCCCCCGCGCGGCCGCCGCCCTGGCCACGGCGACCTCGCCGTCGGGGTGTACCGCCTGCACGCCGGTGGGCGAGATCAGCACCGGCATCGAGAGCTGCTGGCCGAGCACCGTGGTCGACTGGTCGCGCTCGCCGATCGGGCCCGCGCAGTGCGGGGCGAAGCCGAGTTCGGTGAACGCGGTCTGGTTGTCCTCGATGGTCTGGCCGCGTTCGGAGCCCGCGATCAGCGCGCCGTACACCGATTTCGGCAGGCGCTTGCGGGCGCGGCGCTGCGCCTCGGCGACGGTCTCGAACCAGGGATTCATCGACGTGATCCTTCCTCAGGAACCTGGGGCCACCAGCGGCCCAGGTCTGCCAGCAGTGCGGTGGTTGCCGCGTTCAGCAGCGCGGCGCCTTCGCCTGCGCTCGACCCGGTGGGGTCACCGAGAATTCCGTTGGGGCTCACGGCCCGGACACCGCCGGCCCGCAGCAGCGGCAGCAGTTCGGCCAGCGGGCGCCGGTCCCCCGGTTCGGCCAGGTCGGCGCGCACCAGATCCGGCGTCAGCGCGAGCTGGATCGAGGTCTCGGCGCGGCCCGCGTGCGGGTCACCGCCGTACCCGGGCGAGAACAGGCGCACGTCCCGCGATTCCGAGCGCAGCAGGGCGACCGCGCGGCGCACCGCCTCGACATTGCCGCCGTGCCCGTTCACCAGCACGATGCGATCGAAGGTGTCGGTGGCCGACCGGCACAGCTCGACGACCAGCAGCTCCAGCGCGGCCTGCCCGATCGACAGGGTGCCCGCGAAGCCGGCGTGCTCGCCGCTGGCGCCGTAGGGCACCGCCGGGGCGACCAGCACGTCGGCACGCTCGGCGGCGACCCGCGCGCAGACCGCGGCGGCGATGTCGGTATCGGTGGACAGGGGCAGGTGGGGGCCGTGTTGCTCGGTGGCGCCGAGCGGGATGACCAGGATCACTCCCGCGGCGGCACATGTGCCCGCCTCGGGCCATGTGAGGTGGGCCACGAACATGGTCCCGAGATTAACGACAGTCACTGACATAATCAAGGGGCCGGGATTCCCTACTCTGTATCCATGTCAGCCCTGTCCCCGCGCGCGCATCGCGGCCGCCCGCCGCGCACCACGCGCCGCGAACTCGAAGTCATCGCGATGCGGTTGTTCGCCGAGCACGGCTTCGACGACGTCACCGTCGAGCGCATCGCGGCCGAGGCCGGGGTCAGCGAACGCACCTTCTTCCGGTATTTCCCCAGCAAGGCCGAGGTGCTCTGGCACCAGTTCGACGACGAGGTCGCCGACCTGCGCGACGCGTTCGCCGCGGTCCCCGACGACGAGCCGATGATGGCGGCGGTGCGCCGAATCGTGGTGGCGGCCAACAGATATCGCGCCGAGGACATCCCGGAGCTGCGCACCAGGATGCGCCTGGTCTCCGGGGTCCCCGCGCTCTCGGCGGGCGCAGGCGCGCACTACGACGCGTGGGAACGCGCGGTCGGCGAGTTCGCGGCCCGGCGCCTCGGCACCACCGCCGGCGACCTGGTCCCCCTGGCCGTCGGCCGCACCACGCTGGCGGCCGCGCGAGCGGCGTTCGACGCCTGGCTCGAACGCGGTGACACCGATCTGACGAGCTATCTGGACCGCGCGCTGCGAGCGCTGGAGCGAGGCTTCGCCCCGGAGCGGTCAGCGGACGCGGAGCAACCCGCACGTTTGGACGGCATCCCGGATGGGGTATGAGTAGGCTCGAGCCAAGCGCGCGCTGCGCACCGGAGAAAGCCCGTCGAAAGGGGCAGGAGTTTCCATGTCCGAGGTGTCCATGAGTCTTTCGGCGGATTCGCTGCCGGCGCGCCCGGTAGACAACTTGCTGCCGCAACTGGTCGAGCACCTCCGGCAGAACCGCACCGGACTGCGCGAGGAGTGGGCGCGGCGCATCACCGAGGCCGAGCTGCTCACGGCCATGACCCCGGAGGAGATCTTCTCCGAGGCCACGTCGATGTACGACAACTACGTCGAGGTGCTCGTCACCGGTAGCGTCGAGGCGCTGCAGGCCTACGCCCGCGACCTGTCCGAGCGCATCATTCCGCGAGGCGTCGAGACCGACGAGGTCCTCGGAATCGTGCTGCTCCTGCGCGACGTGCTGGCTCGCTCGCTGTTCGAGAAGTACCAGGCCGATTTCGATCTGCTCAACCAGGTCCTCGACGCCTACGAACCCGCCGCCAACCGCATCGCCAGCACCGTGGCCATCTCGTTCGTGCAGGAGCGCGAGCGCGTCATCCGCCAGCAGCAGGAAGCCATCCGCGAGCTGTCCACCCCGGTGCTTCAGGTGCGCGAACAGCTGCTCATCCTGCCGATCATCGGTGTGCTCGACTCCCAGCGCGCCCGCCAGCTCACCGAGCAGCTGCTGCGCGCCATCCGCGCCAACCGCGCCAAGGTCGTCGTCATCGACATCACCGGTGTGCCCGCGATCGACTCGGTGGTGGCCAACCACCTCGTGCAGACCGTCGACGCCTCGGGCCTGATGGGTGCCAACGTCATCATCACCGGTCTGTCCTCGGAGATCGCGCTCACGCTGGTGACCATCGGCCTGGATCTGTCGAAGATGAACGCGGTCGGCGACCTGCAGGGCGGTATCGAAGAGGCCGAGCGTCTGCTCGGGTACGAGGTCTCCCGGGTGACCGAGCGCCTGAGCGAACGAGACGGACGCTGAGCTAGCCACCATGCCGGTTCCCATTCTCAAACAGGGCACGTTCCTGATCGCTTCGGTGC
The DNA here is from genome assembly GCF_019266065.1 of Nocardia sp. MH4. Taxonomy (GTDB): domain Bacteria; phylum Actinomycetota; class Actinomycetes; order Mycobacteriales; family Mycobacteriaceae; genus Nocardia; species Nocardia canadensis. Next base: position 33,450 of record NZ_LPNR01000110.1, read on the forward strand.
AGTCGGCCCTGACCGACAGCGATACCGAGCGTCTCCAGGACGACCTCATGAAGCAGGTCAGCCGCTATCGGGCTACCGGCATCGTCGTCGACGTCACCGCAATCGACGTGATGGACTCCTTCGCCGCGCGCTCGCTGCGCACCATCGCGCACATGACCCAGCTGCGCGGCGCCGAGACCGTCATCGTGGGATTGCAGCCGGAGGTGGCATTCGCGATGGTGCAGCTCGGCCTGACCTTCGAGGACATGCACACCGCGCTTGATCTGGAGGAGGGCCTCGCGTGGCTCAACCGCCTCCCCAGCAGGCGACGAGACGGTCGTGACAGTGGCCGCTGAGCAGGTGGCCATCGCGGTCAAAGTCTCCGAGGACATCGTCACCGCACGTCAGGCGGGACATGAACTGGCCGCAGCCCTGGGTTTCACTCTCACCGACCGCACCATGATCTCCACCGCGATCTCGGAAATCGCGCGCAACATCACCAGCTACGCGGGCAGCGGCGAGATCCGGCTGCTCGTCGACCTGCGCGACGGCCGGCGCTCCCTCGTCGTCCAGGCCGAAGACCAGGGACCGGGCATCCGCGACATCACGCGCGCCCTGGACGACGGCTACTCCACCGGCCGCGGACTCGGGCTGGGGCTGCCCGGCGCGCGCAGGCTGATGGACGGCCTCACCATCGATTCCGCCCCCGGCCGCGGGACGTTGATCGAGATGTGGAAGTGGGTACCCGACGGTGCATGAAGACGGGATCATCGGCCGCACGGAATGGTCGACGGCCGGTCGGGCACTGCCCGGGCAGGACGTCTCGGGCGATCGTGCGGTCATCCTCGACACCGGTGACGGTGGCGCGCTGTTCGGCGTGCTCGACGGGCTCGGGCACGGCGCGGCCGCGGCCGACGCGGCCGACCGCGCGATGGTCATCCTGGCCGAGAACCGCGGCGAACCGCTGGACGTGCTGATGGTGCTGTGCCATCGCGCGATGGTCGAAACCCGCGGCGCCGCGGTCTCGTTGGCCCTGATGGGACCGGGCGAGACGCTGCAGTGGCTCGGCGTCGGCAATGTCGAGTCGCGGCTGCTGACGCTGGGTCCGGCCGGTCCGGAACTGCGGGCGACCATGCTGCTCACCGGCGGCATCGTCGGCTATCGGCTGCCCTCGCACCTGCAACCGCAGACCCTGCCGATCCGTCCCGGTGACCTGCTGCTGATGGCCACCGACGGCATCGTCTCGGTCGGCCCGGAGTCGATCGATCTGGCGCGTCCGGCCAGCCAGATCGCCGGCGACCTGCTCGCCCGCGATGCCAAGGACACCGACGACGCCCTGGTTCTCGCGGCGCGATTCCGCGGAGCTTGTCCATGAGAGGTTGCCGATGAGCGCTGTCCTGGCCGCATTTCTCGACGACTACTCGGCTGCTCTGCGCCGTCACGTCGCCGCGCCCGGCCAGGCCGGCCTCACCGAGGGTTACGACCTCGGCAGGCGCGCCCTCGTCGAGGGCATCAGTCTGCTCGACCTCACCGAGAACCACTTCCGGGCGGTGGCGGCGTACATCGAGGAAACGGCGGATGCCCGCAGCGCCGAGGTGGCGCTGGAGTTCCTGCTGCAGACGATGGCCGCGCTCGACATCGCCACCCGCGGCTATCTCGACGGCACCCGTCGCTACGAGCAGCAGCGTTCGCGCGCCGAGGATCTCGCGGGCCGTGACGCGTTCCGCACCGCACTGGTCGAGTCCCTGCAGGACGGCTTCTTCGTCGCCGACAATCGCGGCACGATCGTCGAGGTGAACTCCGCCTTCGGGGTGCTCACCGGCTACGGCGCGGATGCGGTCCCCTACCCGGTACCGCATCCGTGGGCGTTGCCGGATCGGGCCGGCTACCCCCAGATCGGTACGGAGGCATCACGTTTCGTGATGCCGGTGCGTCATCGTGACGGCCGTGAACGCTGGCTGGCGGTGAGCGCCAGCTCGCTGGTGAAGCAGGAGAACAACGAGGAGATCTTCGTCGGCACCGTGCGCGACGTGACCGCCGAACACGATGCGCAGGCGCGCGATCAGGCCGCCTCGCGGCTGGCGACCGCGGTGGGCGCGGCCACCAGCATGGTGGAGGTGCTCGAGGTCGGGCTCGACGAGTTGCGCCGGACGATGGGGGCACGGACCGCACTGGTCGCGGTGTGGCCGAGCCGGACCGGGCAGCCGGACGTGTACTCCTGCGGCGAGCCACCGGCCGGGGCGCCCGAGGTGGCCGGACGTGCCGAGGGCACACCGCAGTTCGTCGCCGCACCGGTCGCGGAGCCGGCGGGGCGGGTCGTCCTCGACGAGGAGGTCCGCGCCCTGGTCGACCGGGCACGCAGGCAACCCGCCCGCGGCCTGTCCGCCATCACCGGCGAGGACGGTGGGGTGGACGCCGTGGTCGCGCCCCTCGGCGAGACCGGCGACGCGGCCCTGTGGGTGCGTTTCGGCGCGCCTCGCGCGATCAGCGCCGCGGACTGGGCGCTGTACTCGCTGCTGGTCGGCCACCTCAGCGTCGCCCTGCAGCGCGCCCGCAACTTCGACCAGGCGCGCGCCACCTCGCTCACCCTGCAGCGCGCCATGCTCGGCCCGATCGAGCTGCCGCCGCGCTTCTCGGTGCACTACGAGCCCGCGCTGCCGCCGCTCGAGATCGGCGGTGACTGGTACGACGTGGTGCCGTTGCGTGACGGCACCATCGGCGTCGTGGTCGGCGACTGTGTCGGCCGTGGCCTCTCGGCCGCCGTCGTGATGGGCCAATTGCGCACGGCCGCAAGAGCATTGCTGCTGCGCGGCGCCGGACCGGCGCAGCTGCTCGCCGAGCTCGACGCCGTCGCCGCCCGGATTCCCGGCGCCATGTGCACCACGGTATGCGCGGCGGTGCTCGATCCCGAGCGCGGGATGGTCCGCTATTCCAACGCCGGTCACATGCCCCCGATCCTGGCCCCACCCGGGGGCATGGGCCGGGTACTCGAGGGCGGACGCGCGGTGCCGCTGGCCACCTTCGACACCCCGCGCAGGCCCGAGGCGACCACGGCGCTGCCGCCCGGCGCGACGCTGGTGCTGTTCACCGACGGCCTGGTCGAGCAGCGCGGCTACGACATCGAAGAGGGCTTCGTCAAGATCGCCGGCGTGCTCAGCGAGACCGGTGCCGCGCTGCCCCGCGATGTCGCCGACGCCGTGCTCTCGCGGCTGTGTCCGCCCGCGGGCTACGACGACGACGTCGCCATGGTCGTCTACCGTCAGCCGCCCGAACCCCTGCACCTCGACATCCCCGCCGCCGCGGCGGAGCTGACCGGCCTGCGGCGCAATCTCTACCGCTGGTTCGCCACCGCCGCGGTTCCGCACGATCTCGCCGCCGACCTCGTCGCGGCGGCCAACGAGGCGTGCAGCAACAGTGTCGAGCACGCCTACCGCGACTCCGAGCCCGGCCGGGTCACTCTCACCGCCACCTGCGAGGGCGATCGGGTGATCATCGAGGTCGTCGACACGGGCCGCTGGATTCCCACCCCGACCGACCCCGGTTATCGCGGGCGCGGCGTGGAGATGATGCGGGTGCTCACCGAGGATCTGGAATTCAGCCACGACGAGAACGGCACCCGAGTGCGCATGTGGGTGACACTGCCGTCGATCACCTTCCCGACCGCGAACCCCTTGCGCGGATCGGTGCGCCCCGCTGCTCAGGCCGTCAACAATACGTTCCGATAACGTCCGGCGGACGCGCCGCAAGAATAGCCGTCCGGATCACCCCCGCAGGCACGGTGTGCGCGGGGCGCGCCATTCCTGCGGATAACGTCGAGCACACCCCGAATACCCGCCGTGACCTGCGTTTTCGAAAATTCGATAACGAATCTTTAGCCGACCTTCACATCCTTGTATACGCAAAACCCGGTTTGCTACGGTGTGGATGCATTTCCACACCGAGTCTGGTGTGATCCCGGATATTCCAGCGATCTTCCCGCACTCCGGTTTACGGGCCCGGGGCCCATTCCTGCACCACAGCGATGAAGCCGCGTTCCGCGCCGCTTTCCGTACTCCTGCGGGCCGATCATCCGACTGAAGGGAGAGCTCATGTTTTCCGCGATTCTCGGTGACCTCGTCGATGTACTCGCCACACTGCTCGAATCGCTGTCGGGCTGACTCAGCGATGATCCCGGGACGCCCCCAACCTCGTCCCGGGATCAGCTGTGCCCGCGCGCCCTACGTCCGTGCGGTCGTGTCGTAGGCGTCCACGTCGAACGTCCGCAGCATCCGTTCGAACCGGAAGCTGAAGTCGGGCCAGAGCCGGGAGTGCTGTCCGCGCTCGTCGACGAACCAGCTGGTGCAGTCGCCCGCGTTCCAGACGGTACCGGCGAACTTCGTCTGCAGGTCCCGGTTGTAGTCGAGCTGCGCCTGCGCACGCACCTCCACCGTCCGCAGCCCGCGCGCGTCCATCGTCGTGATCGCGTCGACGATGTAGTTGATCTGCGATTCGATGGTGAACAACGCCGAGGTGTAGCTCAGCGCCGCGTTCGGGCCGATCATCAGGAACAGGTTCGGGAAGTTCGCGATGGTGGTGCCCTTGTACACGCTGAGCCCGTGCTCGCCGAACACTTCCGCCAGGGTGCGCCCGTCGCGGCCGGTGATCAGGTCGTAGGTCGGCGAGTCCGAGATCTTGAACCCGGTCGCCAGCACGATCGCGTCGACCTCGCGTTCGGTGCCGTCCTCGGCGACGATCGAGTGTTCCCTGATCTCCCGGATCCCGTCGGTGACGACATCGACGTTCTCGCGCGCCAGCGCCGGGTAGTACTCGTTGGAGATGAGCATCCGCTTGCAGCCCAGCCGGTAGTCCGGAGTCACCTTGCGCCGCAACGCCGCGTCCCGGATCACCCACCAGAGCTTCAGGCGGGCACCGGCGGCGAAGAAGTCGGCCAGCGGCGGATACTTCGACTGCCAGAGCACGAACGACTCGCGCACCCAGTACACCCCCGCGCGGGCCAGTCGCTGGGAACCGGGAACGTGGCGATACCACAGGCGTTCGAGCCGCGTGTAGCGATGACCCAGGCGCGGCAGCACCCAGGGCGCGCTGCGCTGATACACCGCGAGCCGGCCCACCGTACCCGCGATCGACGGCACGATCTGGATGGCCGAGGCGCCGGTGCCGACGACCGCGACCCGCTTGCCGGTCAGGTCGACCTCGTGATCCCAGCGCGCGGAGTGGAACAGCGCACCCCGAAAGGTGCTGATGCCCTTGATCTCCGGCAGTCTCGGCGCGCTGAGCGGGCCCGCCGCCGAGACCGTGATGTCGGCGGTGAACGCGCCCAGGGAGGTCTGGATGTCCCAGCGCGCGGTGGCGGCGTTCCAGCGCGCGTCGCTCACCTCGCAGTCGAGCAGGATCGCCTCGCGCACCCCTTCCCGGTCGACGGTGTCCTGCACGTACCGCTGGATCTGCGGTTGCGTCGAGAACGAGTGTGTCCAGTCCGGATTCGGCGCGAACGAATACGAATACAGCTGCGACGGCACGTCACAGCCCGCGCCCGGATAGGTGTTGTCCCGCCAGGTACCGCCGATATCGCTCGCGCGCTCGAAGACGACGAAGTCGGTGATCCCGAGCCGGCGCAGCCGCATCGCCACGCCGAGCCCGGCGAACCCGGCCCCGATGATCGCCACGCGGACATGGCGCCGAGGCGTGTCGGTCACCGCGTCGTCGCCGTGGTGTCGTAGGCCTCGATGTCGAAGTTGCGCACCAGCTTCCGGTACCGGAAGCTGAAGTCGGGCCACAGCGCGGAGTTGTTGCCGTGCTTGTCGAGGAACCAGCTGGTGCAGCCGCCGTTGACCCATACGGTGCGGGCCATCTTCGGCTCGAGCGCCCTGTTGTACGCGCGCTGGGCGTCGACCTTCACCTCGAACGACCGCAGACCGCGGGCCCGCATGGTGGTGATCGCGTCGACGATGTAGTTGATCTGCGACTCGATGATGTAGATCAGCGAGGTGTAGTTCAGCCCGGAGTTGGCGCCGAGCATGAAGAACATGTTCGGGAAATTGGCGACCGTGGTGCCCTTGTACATCTGGTAGCCCTCGGCGTCGGCCGCCTCCGACACCGTCCGGCCGTCGCGGCCGGTGTAGAGGTTGAACGTCGGCGAATCGGCCACATGGAAGCCGGTGGCCAGCACGATGGCGTCGACGTCGCGTTCGGTGCCGTCCTCGGTGACGATCGAGTGCGCGCGGACTTCGGCGATGCCGTCGGTGACGAGATCGACGTTGTCACGATCGAGCGCGCCGTAGAACTTGTTGGAGACCAGCATGCGCTTGCAGCCGATGCGGTGCTCGGGCAGCACCTTGCGCCGCTTGTCCGGGTCGCGGATCTCGAGCCGCATCTTCACCCGCCCGACCGCTTCGAGCAGCAGGCCGGTCCACGGGTACTTCACCTGGGTGATCACGAACAGTTCGCGCGTGGTGTAGATCAGCGCGCGAATCAGCCGTTGCAGACCGGGCACGTGCTTGAAGGCGAAGCGTTCCGGCGCCAAATACGGCCGGTTGAGCTGGGGCATCACCCAGGTCGCGGTGCGCTGGTACACATCGAGCCGCTCGACCTCGGGCGCGATCGACGGGACGATCTGCACGGCGGAGGAACCGGTGCCGATCACGGCGACCTTCTTGCCCGCCAGGCTCGCGTCGTGGTTCCAGCGCGCCGAGTGGAAGATCTCGCCCTCGAAGCTCGAGATCCCCTTGATATCGGGCAGATTCGGCTCGGCGAGGACGCCCGCCGCCGAGACGACGAAGTCGGCGGTGAAGCCACCGTCGCTGGTGTCGATCTCCCAGCGGCCGTCGGCGTCGACCCAGCGCGCCGCGGTCATCGCGCAGTCGAATTTGTGCTTGTCGCGCACCCCGTACCGGTCGGCCACCTCGCGCAGGTACCGCTCGATCTCGGCCTGCGGCGAGAACGAGCGCGACCAGTTCGGGTTCAGCGCGAACGAGTACGAGTACAGGTGCGAGGGCACATCGCAGCCGGCGCCCGGATAGGTGTTGTCGCGCCAGGTGCCGCCCACATCGGGGCCGCGTTCGATGACGAGATAGTCGGTCACACCGTGCTGGCTGAGCCGGATCGCCGTGCCGAGACCGGACAGGCCGCTGCCGACGATCAGGACCTGCACGTGCCGCCGGGTGGTGTCGCCGGCGGACCGGTCGTCCACGGACGTGGAAGTGTCGTTACTGCTCATGGGGCGACCTCAGCGGGATTCGTAGATGCGTTTGTGGCCGGAGACGGCGGCCAGCCGATACGGACGGCGGGTCTGCTCCGCCATGGCGTGGTACGCGCCGTCGCTGGGCGAGGTGGCCTCGTGCAGTTCCCGGTAGTGTTCGTAGCCGATCAGTTCGCGTGAGTCGATCGCGGCGAGGTTCGCCTCGGTCCGCAGGTGCTCGCGGTAGCCGGGTCGCACGGTGCCGCTGAAGAATTCGGCGACACTGCCCGAGCCGTAGCTGATCATGGCCAGGGCCCGATCGGTCAGGTCGTCGGCGTGGTCGAGCAGCGCGGCCAGGCCCAGGTACAGCGAGGCGGTGTAGCTGTTGCCGACCGTGCGGTTGTAGCGGGTGGTGTCGCCGATGGCGGCCTCGATCTCGGCGGCGTCGGCGGTGTGGCCCTGGCTCTCGAGCAGGTGCCGGTGCGCCTTGTAGGCCATCTTGGTGAAGGGCTGGTGGTAGCAGAAGGCGGCGAACTCGGCGAGGTCGCGGCCACCCTGGCGGCGGTAGTCGGTCCAGGCCTCCTGGGCGGCCTTCTGGTAGGCGTTGACCGAGGTCTTGCCGTCGACGATGGCGGCGCTGCGGTAGTTCGGGCGCCAGAAGTCCATGATGTCGGCGCTGTAGAGCCCGGAGTACGGATCCAGCTGCAGGATGGCCGGATTCGCGGTGATCAGCATCGCCACCGCGGCGGCGCCCTGGGTCGGCTCACCCGGGGAGTCCAGCTCGTACTTGGCGATGTCGGCGGCGATGACCAGGACCCGCTGCGCCGGATCGCGGGCGATCAGGCCCGCGGCGAACTGCAGTCCGGCGGTGCCGCCGTAGCAGGCCTGCTTGAGCTCCACCACGCGCGCGGCGTTGGGCAGCCCGATCAGCGAATGCAGGTACAGCGCGGCGGCTTTGGACTGGTCGACACCGGTCTCGGTGGCCAGCAGCACGGTGCGGATGTTGTCGGTGCCGTGGCGTTCGAGGATGGGCTTGGCCGCGGCCGCGGCGATGGTGACGATGTCCTCGTCGGCCGCGGCGACGCTCATCTTCTCCTGGCCGATGCCCAGGTAGAACTTGTCGCGGTCGACGCCGAGCCGCTCGGCGAGCACGGCGTGGTCGAGGGCGTAGTGGGTGGTCGCGAAGGACAGGTCGTGGATGCCGACCGAGGATGTGTTCATCGTTGTGTTCCGTTGCTCGTGGTGGACCGCTCGAATTGGGTGTGGGCGCGCATCAATTCACCGCGATTGGTCTGCGCGGCCATCAGCGACAGCTCGCCGCAGAGCACGGTCGCCGCGGCGATGACGGCGAGCCTGCGGGCGTTCTCGCCGGGCTCCCGGTCCTCGCGGCAGCCCAGACGTTCGAGGTTGTCGTCCACGAAGCTGGCGTGCTTGCCGTTGCCGACGGTCCCGACGATGAGGTTGGGCAGCGTGCACGAGAAATACAGATCACCGTCACGGTCCTCGGCGTGGGTGACGCCCTGGGAGCCCTCGACGATGTTCGCGGCGTCCTGTCCGGTGGCCAGGTAGAACGCGAGCAGCATGTTGGCGTAATGCGCGTTGGCGGAACGGATCCCACCCGCCAGCAGGGTGCCGATCAGGTTCTTGCGGATATTGAGCTCCACCACCTGCCTTGCGGTGGTGTGCAGGCGCTGGGCCACCACCTCGCGGGGAATCAGCAGCTCGGTCACCACGTTCTTGCCCCGGCCGAGGATGCCGTTGACCGCGGTGGCCTTCTTGTCGGTGCAGAAGTTGCCGGAGATGGAGCCGTAGCGCACGCCCGAGACCGTGGTCAGGATGTGGTCCATCAGGTGGTCGCTGGCCAGGGTGGCCATGTTGTGGCCCGAGGCGTCGCCGGTGCTGAACTCGAACCGCAGGAACAGCAGATTGCCGTTGATCTGGTGGTGCAGGTCGATCAGGCGGGCGAAGCGGCTGCTGCCGGTGACGACCTCCTGCAACTCGGCGAAGCGGTCCTTCAGCTGCCGCACCGCGGTGAGCGCGGTGTAGGCGTCGTCGGCCTCGAGCAGGATCGAGCGGGTCATCCGCTCGTCGATGAGCGTGGAGACGATGCCGCGCTCGGTGAGGGTGGAGATCCGCGCGCCGCGACCGACCGAGGGCCACAGGGGCGTTTCGTAGGTGGCCAGGGGAACGTCGACGGCATCGTCGACGACATTGCCCGTGATGCGCAAGGGCCCCACCCACTGCAGCGGGACCGCTGCGTACGACATGTCATTCATCGATGACTCCTCCTCGGTCTTTCGATTCGCGCCACCAGGGACTCCGGTGGGCAAGAGACGCCGTGTCGATGCCGCGCAGTGCGCAGAAGCTCGCCACGTCCCCGGTGATCAGCAGGTCGCAGCCGGCCAGGTCGGCCGGGGTGCGCGCGCCGAGCACGGTCAGGATCTGGCGCAGCTGATCGAGCCAGGTGCGGATCTGCTCGACGAGCGCGTCGGTGTCGCGGCGCACGACGGTGTCCAGGAAGGCACCGGCGACTCCGGTCGCGGCGGCGCCCAGCGCCAGCGCCCTGGCGATGTCGAGCGGTGACCGGATGCCGCCGGAGGCGGCGATGTCGATGCCGTCGATTCCGGCGCAGTCGAGCAGGCAGGTGGCGGTGGACTGCCCCCAGCTCTCGATGAAGGCGAAGTCGGCGGCCGGACGTCGTTCGTTCTCGATGCGGGCGAAGTTGGTGCCGCCCCGGCCGCCGACGTCGGCCACCGAGACACCGGCATCGCGCAACCAGGCGACGGTCTGCCTGCTGAGGCCGAACCCGACCTCCTTCACGATCACCGGCACCGCGACATTGGCGGTGAGGTGCTCGATCTGGCGGGGCCACGAGCCGAAGGAACGGTCGCCCTCGGGCATCACGACTTCCTGGACCGCGTTGAGGTGGATCTGCAGCGCGTCGGCCTCGAGCAGGTCGATCGCGCGGCGCACCTGATCCAGCGAGGCGGTCGCGTTGACATTGGCCATCACGAACCCGTGCGGATTTTCCTCGCGCAGCACGCGATAGGTGCCCGCGACCTCGGGGTCGCGGAAGAAGGCGCTCATCGACCCGGTGGCGATGGGCAGCCCGGTCTCGCGGGCGGCGATGGCCAGCTTGCGGTTGATCTCGCCGGTGTTGACGCTGCCGCCGGTCATCGCGTTGACGTAGAGCGGTGTGTCCCACTGTTTTCCGGCGACGTCGACGGCCAGCGACACGTCCCGGCTGTCGATCCCCGCCAGCGCGTGGTGGACGAAGGTGATCGAGTCGAAGTCGTTGGCGCCGGTGTCGACGCTGCGCTGGTTCACCGCGTGGCGAACGTGGTCGTCCTTGCGGTCGGCGATCATGCGGTGTCCCCTTCGAACGGGTGGGTCCGCAACGGCAGCGGCCGGATACCGGCGGCGACCCAACGGTCGGTCAGTTCGGTGCTCGCGTCGGGACGCGCGCGGTCGACGAGCGCGATCCCGCAGTCGCCGCCGCCCGCGCCGGACGGCTTGGCCGGGGCACCGACGGCGGCTCCGGCCGCGCACAGTGCGTGCAGTCGCGGCGTCATGATGCCCAGGCCCGCGGTGGCGTCCAGGTCGAGGAGAAGGCCACGGGCGTAGTCGATCTCGGTGCCGACACCGGTGGCGTCGTCGGCTTCGACGGCGGTGAGCAGGCGGCGCACGCAGTCGTTGCTGCGGGCGTTGAACACGGTCCGGTCGCCCCGCGCCCAGGTCGCGGCGCCGACCAGCGCCGGGGTGGAGGCGGGGTCGCCGGTCCAGCCGACCCGCAGGTCCAGGCCGGTCGGGGTCGGCAGCGGGCGGACCGACAGGCCCGGCCACGGCGCACGCAGCGCGGCATCGATCCCGTCGGCGGCGGCCGTCGCGGCCACCACCGCGCGGTCGGGGGAACCGTAGGCGAGCCAGCCGCCCCAGGTGCTCACGGCGACGTCGCCGCCGGACGCCCGGGGGTTGACCTCGATCGTGGCCAGCATCGCCAACCGGTACCGGTCCATCGCGGACAGTCCCAGCGCGAGGAACCGGCCGACGGCGGCGACCGTCGCGACCGTCACCGCCGCGCTCGACCCCAGCCCGAACTTGCGGCCGTCGGCGTCGCCGAGGTCGGCCGACACCGCCAAACGATAAGGACGAGCGTCGATTCCACGCTCGCCGCGGAGCCGGTCGAGCACCGACACGGCCGCGAACACGTAGGCGAAGGCGGCAGGCACCGCGCCCTCGGGCGTCGCCGGGACCAAGCGGTCGCCGTCGCGGCCGAGGGTGAGCGAGACACCGCCGTGCAGATCCGAACGCAGCGTCGTGGCCGCCCCGGCGGACACCTCGGTCACCGTGGCGCTCGCGTAACGGTCGACGGCCGTGAGCACCGCGAGATGTCCCGGCTCGACGACGGCGTACTCCCCCGCGATGAAGAGTTTGCCCGGAGCGCGACAACTGATCACCGGTCGTCGCCCCCGATCAGCCGGGCGCCGGGACCGATGTGCGCGGTCCGGGTGGTGACGAAGTCGCCGAGCTCCTCGAGGGTGGCCGCGACGACGGGGGCGTCGGCACGGGTGCACAGCACCTTCACGTTCGGGCCCGCGTCGATCGTCGCATACGCGGCGATGCCGTCGGCGCGCAGCGCGAGCACCGCGTCCAGGATCGCGATCGAGTGCGGCGACAGGTAGCGGATCCCCGGTCGCGCCGTGAGCATGGTGGCGTGCATGCCGAGGGCGTTGCGCTCGGCGATCTCCCCGATCGCCGCGATGTCCCGGCGCGCGACGGCCTCACGCATCTGCGCGAGGTCGAGCACCGAGGAGTCCGCCCACGGGCGATAGAACGGCGAGGTCTCGGTGGTCCGGCGCATGGCCACCCGGCTCGACACCGCTTTCGCGCCCGCCTCGACGACACCGACGACCAGGGCCGGGTCGAGATCGTCGCCGCCGATCGGCTCGGCGTAGGAGCTCAGGTCGCCCTTCTCGCCGTCGCCCTCGCCCGCATGCCACACGACGAAGCCGCCGAAGATCGAGCGCGACGCCGACCCGGAGCCACGACGGGCCAGGCGCGAGAGCGCGCGCCCGTCGAGGTCGAGTCCGTAGGCGGCGGCCGCGGCGGTGGCCAGCGCGGCGAACCCACTCGCCGAGGAGGCCAGGCCGGCACCGGTGGGGCCCGCGTTGCTGGTGACCACGGTGGCGCGCTCGTCGCGTCCGGCCAGCGCGCGGACCAGGTCGAGGAACCGCTCGACGCGCGTCAGAGCGGTGCCGGTGGCCGCGGCCTCGTTGAGCTCCACGGTGTCGGTGGGCCCGTCGACGAGCCGCACCGAGGTGGTCGTCGGGAAGATGTCCAGCGTCATCGACAGGCTCCCCGTGACGGGGAGGAACAGGGTTTCGTCGCGCTTGCCCCAGTACTTGACCAGGGCGATGTTCGGGTACGCGACCGCGACGGCCGCGCCCTCGCGGACGTGCTCGCCCGGCCGGGCGGCAGTGACGGGTACTGCGGAAGTGGGTGTCATCGGTGGGTTTCGCGTTCCGGTCTCGAGGCGGATGGGGACAGGGCGTCCGAGCGCAGGCTCGCGGTGGGGACCGTCCAGGTCTGGGTCGCGCCCGCGCGGCGCAGCGCGGTGCCGACCGCGGGCGCGGTGTCGATCGCGGTGAGGGCGAGGACACAGCCACCCAGGCCGGCGCCGGTGAGTTTGGCGCCGTAGGCGCCCGCCTCCAGCGCGGCGCTCACCAGGGTGTCGATGTGCGGTGTGCTCACGCCGAGTTCGCCGAGCAGGCCCTGGAATTCGAGCATCGTCGCGCCCAGGGCGGCGGCGTGTCCGGCCGACAGATCGGTCGCGGCCGCGGCGATCAGGTCCGCGGCCCTGGCCAGCAGCCGATCGGCGGCCTGCCGGTCCCGGTCCAGGACCCGGCGCACGCCGGCCACCGCGTGCTGGGTGGACCCCGGCACCCCGGTGTCGGCGATCACCAGCGCGGCGTCGAGGCCCACGGCGATCGGCCGGGATACGCCCTCGTGGAACCAGATCGGCCCGCCGGCCAGCACCGCACTGGCGTCGATGCCGCTGGCCCGCCCGTGCGCGACCTGTTCGCCGCACTGCACCAGCTCGTAGAGCGTGCCGGGATCGATCGCGCGACCGTACAGGTCGGCGACCGCGCGGACCGCCGCGCCCGCGCACGCGGCGCTCGAGCCGAGGCCGCGCGCGAGCGGAATGTCGCACTCGACGACCACATCGACGATGTCGTCGTCGAAACCCCAGCGCCGCAACGCTTCCTCCACCGCGACGCGTGGACCGGACGCGGTGCCCGCGGCACCGGCGCGGAACCGGAAGTGACCCGGGGCGAGCACCGCGGATTCGGTCCCGGCGGACGCGGGCCGGGCGACGGCGCGCACCGGCAGCGCGGGCAGCGGGAAGGCGATGGCGGCCGTGCCGTGGACGACGGTGTGCTCGCCCAGCAGGATCGCCTTGGCGTAGGAGTGGCCGACACCGGCGACGGGGCCCGGGTCGGTGGAGTTGTGTCTGATGCGCTCTCGAACAGGATGACCGTTCACGTCGATTCCTCTCCCGAACTCGGGCCGGGCCCGCCCGGCGCGTCACCCCTCGGGGAAAAGCGCCGGGCGGCCTGCCGTTACGGCTGCCGAGTCGATCGGCCGAAGATGCGGAGCACGGACGGGAAGAACGCGGGGACCTGCGCGGCGTAGGCGCGATAGGACGCACCGAAACGCGCGATCAGATCGCGTTCCTCCAGATAGGTGCCCAGCAGGATGTAACCGGTCAGCCCGAGGGCCCACACCAGGTGCCCGACCGTGAACGTCGAGGCGAACCAGAACGAGATCAGCAGGCCGGTCATCAGCGGATGCCGGACGAGCTTGTAGACCCCGTTCACCTGCAACCGGTCGACGGTCGCGTCCGGCACCTGGATGACGTACTCCCGGTAGGCCTGGCTGATGCCGAGCAGGTGGAAGTGGTTCAGCAGCAACGTCGCCGCGTAGACGAGCACGAAACCGAGCCAGAACCCGGCGTCGAGCACCAGGCCCACGGTGCCCTCGGCCGACCAGAGCACGGCCGGAATCGGCTGCCACGCCAGCATGATCACCCACATGACCAGGCACACCATGACGATGTAGACCGACCGCTCGAGCGCGTCGGGCACCCAGCGGGTGATGAACGCCTTGAACGAGGGCCGGGCCATGCCCGAGTGCTGCAGGCCGAACAGCGCCAGCAGCACCACATCGATCAGCAATGCCGGGACGGTCGACAGGTGCGGGCCCTTGTCGATCGTCTTCGGCAGGAACCAGCCGCCCGCGAAGAGCAGCATCAGCGGCACGGTGATGCCGGCGACGCCGTAGACGGCGAAGGAGAACAGGAACGGGACGAGCCGCGAACGGCTCGTCAGCACGTCCCTGGCCTGGGTGGGCGTGGGGGTGATCAGATCCATGCGAACCACGGCAGGTACCGGTTGCGCACGGTCCCCTCCTCGATGCGCTTCTCCAGCTTGGCCTTCCACTTGGTGCCGTAGCCCTCGTTGAGGAAGCCGCCGGGCCAGAACAGCCGCCACCCCGACTGCGCGACCATCCAGTAGGGGACGATGACGCCGGGATTGACATCGCGCATGTAGTCGAGCTTGTCCGGGATCTGGCTCCAGTGGATGCCGGGGTAGCGGTGGTGCACGCTGTGGTAGCCCTGGTTGAAGATCAGGAAGTTGAGGATGTTGCCCGCGTTGTTCAGCGAGGTGCTCGGCTCGTCGTCGAACCCGCGTGCCGGCGCGTGGCTCAGCCAGGCGAAGTAACCCGCGTTGACCTGGGTGATGAAGAACGGCACCCAGTAGAACAGGACGAACTTCTCCATCCCGGCGACGTACCAGACGCTGCCGATCACGACCGCGTACACGGCGAGATCGAAGAGGAACTGGTGGCGGGTGCGGCGGCGGCGCGGCGCCGGGTCGGCGGCGAAGACCATCCGCATCGTGTGGAGCTTGACGATCATGCCGTAGCGGACCCAGTACCAGATGGCGCCGAGGCCCTTCTCCATGCCGGTGGTCGCGGTGACGTCACCGGGGCCGTCGTTGAACCGGTGATGGTTGAGGACGTGCACCTCGCGCATCTCGGCGGCGGTCAGGTTGCCCGGCAGACAGCACAGGATGTCGACGACGCGGTTCGGGAACTTCGACACGAACAGCGGCCGGTGGGTGTGCATGTGCATGACGCCGATGGTCAGCGACAGGTTCAGCAGCGACAGCACGATGATCAGCGGCACCGCCACGTACCAGTTCGACGCGAACGGCACGAACAGGCCGAAGGCGGTCATGCCGATCCACAGCGCGATGTGCACGAGCGGACCGACATTGGAGGCGTGCTCGAGCTTGAGCACGCGTTTGCTGAACGGCGTCTGTTCGGGTGCGATGGGCGTTCCGGTGCTCATAGTCGAGCTCCTTCGCTAGTGGTGTCCAGGTCGGTGAGCGCGGGTCTGGTGACGATGCTCATGGGCGGCTCCCTTGGGTGCTGGTGTCGAGGGCAGCGAGTTGGAGTCTCGTGGCGAGCGCCTGCAGCGCTTCGGGTTCGTGCGGTGGCACCCGTTCCATCGCGCCGAAGGCGAGATGGTCGGCGATCATCATGGTGCGCACCTCGGCGTCGGGCAGCTCGCCGGTCAGCGGGGCTTCCGGCAGGGTCTGCACCAGCGCGAAGGTGGTGTCGACGATCAGCGGGACCAGCGAAGTCGCCATGGTGGCCGGGTCGCCCGCGCCGAGCACCTCGCGCGTGCGGCTGGCGCCGTCGGCGAAATCCGGTGAGGCGTCGAGCATCCGATGGATCGCCAGATCGGCGGTCCGGCGGACGCGGTCGATCATCCTGGTCCAGTACCGCGACGAGGAGGCGGCCAGCAGCGCGGCGCCGACCTTGCGCCGATACGGCGACGGCGCGTCGACGACCGAGCACAGGAACGCGGAGGTGGTGATGGTCATGTACGCCATCGCCGCGCGCGCACCGCGACTGGGCGTGCCGGGGCCGAGCCGGGCCAGCAGGGCGAACCCGCCCAGGGCCGGCGCCAGCAGCTGCAGCATCACCATCCGCTTCAGTTCCTCGCGGTCGGCGACGCCGTAGATCTCGAACTCGTTGTCGCGCAGGTCGTTCGCCGACTGGGCGATCACCGCGACGCAGCCGGTCAGCTCGCGTAGGTCCGCTTCCGAGAGCACGTTCTCGGCGACCAGGGCGCACGCGTAGTGCGTCACCCGGCCGAGCACGCCCTCGCTGTAGGCCACCCGCGACAGCGGTCCGTCGATGTTGCGGGCCATCACCCCGGCCACATCGGTGATCACCTCGCCGACCCGCTTCTGTCCCTCCGCCGACAACGCCGACAGCAGCGCTCTGATGTCACCGATGCGCTCGGCCAGCAGCCGGTCGACGGCTTCGCTGTCGCGGGCCTCGGCGGTCACGGTCGGCAGTGCCGGTGGGGGCGTGTCGGAGGTGCTGTTGAGGTAGTCGGCCGCGGCCAGCACGGCGCTGCTCGCGACCGCCCGATCGCTGAGATCCTCGAAGGCGTCGAGCACGCGACAGGCCAGCAGCGCGGCGGTCGCCTCCGCGCGCAGATGCGCGGGCAGGAAACTCACCGAGATGCCGAGGTTGCGGCCCGCGGGGATCAAGGCCAGGCGGGCCAGCTCCGCAGGCGAGGACGCGGCGCGCAGCGCGGCCATGTCGGGCGCGCGCCGCAGATGCCGGAGCCCGTAGGCCAGGGAGCCGATTCTGGTCTGTCTCATCGGTTGATCACCTGCTGCAAGAGTTCGCGGAGGTCGTCGCGGGCAGGCGACGACGGGAAGATGTCCAAGGCCGCGCTCGCGGTCTCGGTGGCCTGCAGCGCGACGGCGCGCGCGGCCTGGGTGGCGCCGCTGTCGACCAGGTCGGATTGCAGTGTCTCGCTGGAGGTCTCCGGCGACAGCCACATCTCCCTGGCGCCCGGGCGCACCGCCAGCCACTCGATCACCGGCCAGGTCGGCACCCGCCGGTCCAGGTCGCCGCAGGCGTCCTTGCCCAGTTCGGGGCCGCCTTCGATGTCACGGACGTCGTCCATGATCTGGAAAGCGAGCGCCAGCTGGTCGGCGTACTGCATCAGGGCCTGCAGGCGATCGTGATCGGCGCCGCCTGCCGTGCCGCCGTAGGAGCACGAGAGCCGGAACAGCGTCCCGGTCTTCGCCCCGGCCACGAGCTCGTAGTGGCGGCGCAGGGCGGTCGCGTCCACCGCGGGCGGCAGGGTCTCGATGAGCTGGCCGAAGGACAGGTCGGAGAGCCGGTCGGCGTAGGTCACCCCCGGCGCCTCGCCGATGCCGCCGAACACGTTCTGGTTCTCGGACAGGACCTGGGCGACCACCTGCATCGCGGCGCCGGCCATATGGAATCCGGCTCTGGCGGCGATGCGCACCCCGAACGCGGCGGGCACCGAGGGGGCACCACGGCGCAGTAGGGATCCGTCACAGATGTCGTCGTGTAGCAGCGAGGATTCGTGCAGCATCTCCATGGCGCAGGCCAGGTCGACGGCGGCGGTGCGCGGAGCCGCCGCGCCGTCGGGCAGCAGGCCCGCGCACGCGAGCACGAGACGAGCCCGCACACGTTTGCCGGGAGCGGCCAGGACATGCCGGTAGATGTCGTCGAAATCACCACCGGTGAGAAGGATTTCGCGCAACCGGGCGGTGACCAGCGGAAGCAGCTCGACCGGCCCGACGGTCCGGTCGTCGTCGACGACGGACGCGATGACCGACGGTCTGGGCAGTACCGCCACCTGATCGCCCGAGTGCTCCGGGTGCACTGCCGGATGAGCATCCTGACGGTGCGCTGAGGGTAGCGCGGGATTGTCCATAGCGCTGAACTCCTTTGGTGTGGTCACGGTGGCGGTGAGGTTCACCCCGACTGGTGCACAGGGGTTTACGGGGGTTCAGGCGGTGGCATCGTCGGCGGTGACTTGTCACAACTACCGGGCCCGAGCTTCCCGATCGTCGGCTACCGACGGGTAGTTTTGTAGAGACCCTGTCGAATTGTCAAGCACTACAACAGGTTCCAGTTTTGGATGACGTAATCGATAGTGCCGCAAAGTAACTCGCGCGCCACCGCGCACGGAGGGCGGCGGACATTCACCGCGCGCCCGATCGGACTTGCGTCGTAAGCCTCAGTGCCCCAACAGATTTCGTGACCCTAGCCCACGCACGCGTGGGAGTGTGTTGCGCGAAGGTAAAAACCGTGGGCTGGCGCGACGCTGCGACAGAGATGATTCGGACGTGACAACCCCCTTGTAGGGTCACGCCGACTACGAGGCCGGTCCTCCGGGATGCCGGAGACGGCCCGACCGGACCGTTCGCCGAGGACATCATCGTCCGGCGAGCGGCCACCGAGGGAGCGTGCGAACACTCTCGTTCGACGACTCTACGACCACGCCGCCGATGCCGCGAATCGGACCGACCCGTTGGTGAGATCTCGCCGACTCCGGAACCGAACTTTTGGGGCTTTTCCCAAACCGACCAGACTGCCGCTCGAGATACACAGTCGCCCTTGACAATTCATCACTCCATGTCAAAACGGAACATGGGTCGTTTTCAGATGGAAGCGTGCCACCGCACCCGGGGGTGACCGAAAGCCCGTGGGAGCCGGACCTTCTCCGGACGGCGGCGGACGTGCCTGCACAGGGCCGAGCGGACAGCGCCCGAGCACGCCCCGAGCGACCGGCACGAGCCCTTGCGTGCCGCGATCACGGCCGCACCGGCCGACATCCTCGTCGAGCGCTGATCAGCGTGCGGCGGTGCCGCTTCCGAGGACGAGCAACTCCGGCAGCGGGTGGTCGACGAGAGGGGCGGGCGGACGGATCGACGGGCCGCGCCGCAGGACCGTGCAGCGACGGGCCAGGACAGCACCACAGGATCGGAGGGTGGTGGTGATCAGGTCCTCCGCGAGCGGTAAGTCGTCATCGCGCTGGGCGAAGACCGAAAAGCGCACGGCGCGTGGCTCGGTGCGCGGGTCGGACTGCAGCACCACTTCGGCCGGGCAGCTCGCCAGGAGCATGATCGCGGCGGCGAAGTCGGCGTACGGGTCCCCCGCGGCGATCTCCGCCCCGGCGGCGACGGCGGCGAACAACGCGGGCAGGCTGGGCCGTTCGGGGATCTCCTGGAGGTCCTGGATGCGCGACCAGCGGCGCACCGCGGGCTGATCGGCGATATCGGTGCGGGTGCGCCAGCGCCGGCGGCCGCACTCGAGCAGCCGCGTCGCCGCCGCCCGCCAGAGGGCAGCGTCGTCGATGCGGGCGACGACGCGCAGGCGGCGGCACTCCTGCGCGACCTCCGGGGTGTCGATCGGCTCGATCGCGGGGACCACCGCGCCCGCGGCGGGTCGGTACGTCTGCATAGCGATCTCCTACCGCGCGAAGGAACCCAGCGAAGGCCGACCGGCCGGACCACGTCGCCACGCCTGCCGGAACGCCCAGCCCGCGGTGAGCACCGCGATCGCGACGACGGCGGTGATCACCGCCAGTACCACCGCGCCCGACGGCCCGACCCCGGCGTACCGGGCGATCATCGCCGACGCGAGAATCGGGCCCGCGGTGGCGAGAACCGGGATCAACAAGATCAGTCCGACGGTCACCAGCGCCGACGGCGACAGCGTCGATTTCACTGCGGAAAAGCTCTGCCGGGCACCCACCCTGTGCGGCCCCGACTGCCGCGCGACTGTAGCCATTTCCGCCCTCTCCGTTACCCGAATGGGACCCAGCGAGCCATGGGCCACTAAACGTACAGCCCGAATCCGGCATGTCGCGTAGTTCGTCACGAAACAGTGATAACCCGAAATCGCGCTTCACTCGCCTACGACAAATATAGCGAGGTCAAGCACGTGTTTACGATTAGCTGAACGTTTGCCGAAGCTGCATATTATTCAGATCGCATAACAATTCCGAGGACCACCGGAGGGTGAGTCGCGCCTGCCACGGGACAGTGCTCACACTGCGCGGAATGGCGCGGCGAGTTGTTCGGCGGTCCCGAGACCTTTTATTCGGCGCCATTCGCCGCGGAGCCGAAGCTGCCCTCCAGCCGATTCCGCGATCCGGGATGGATCAACCGGGCCGCGCTGACCAGCCCGCCCGAGGACCAGGTGCGCCGCCGAATCAGCAGACACGGCTCGTCGCGATCGATGTCGAGCAGCGCACACTCCTCCCGGCTGGCGCGCACCGCCTCGACGACGTGCTCGCCGCGGATCAGCGGGGCCACCTCGCTGAGATAGGTATTCGGCGTGATGCTGGTGAAATCCTGCGCCAGATAGTCCGGCGCCTGCGCCGGGTTCACGTAGCGGTCCTCCACCTGGATCGGGACGTCGTCCTCGATATGCACCAGCAGCGAGTGGAACACCCTGCCGCTCATGGCGTTCCCGAGCACCGGGTGCCGGTCGCCCGCCTCCTCCGCGCGGACGAACACCACCTCGGTCCGGTGCCGGTGGCCGCGCCGGGAGATCTCGTCGGCGATATTCCTGACCTCGAACAGCGGGGAGGCGGCCTTGGTCGCGGCGACGAAGGTGCCCACACCCATCACCCGGTTGAGCGCGCCGTCGGCGGTGAGGTCGCGCAGGGCGCGGTTGATCGTCATCCGGGACAGGCCCAGCGCGTTGACCAGCTGGTTCTCCGACGGGATCTGCTCACCCTCGGTCCATCGACCGGCCTTGATCTGCGCCATGATCAGCTGCTTGACGCGTTCGTACGCCGCGAACTCGGTCCCCAGTTCGCCGTACAGCGCGGCCAGGTCCGCATCGACCACTTCGATCGCCACCACGGTATCCGTTCCCTCAGTTTGCCCAGAGAATACGTTGCGCCCGAACGACACAGCACGCTTGACAGCTACTTGTATATACAGGACTATACCACTAGTCTGGATTCCAGTGACCCAGGACACAGCCGTCATTTCCGAGGAGTGAACCGATGACCGACGCCGCCACCCAGCCCGAATCCGGCCCCCGGCCCGTGTCCGCGCCGCGCGGACCGCAGCTGCGCACGCGGGGCTGGCAGCAGGAGGGTGCTCTGCGGATGCTGATGAACAACCTCGATCCCGAGGTCGCCGAGCGTCCCGACGACCTCGTCGTCTACGGCGGCACCGGCCGCGCGGTGCGCAGCTGGGCGGCCTTCGACGCGATCGTGCGGACCCTCGAGACCCTCGCCGACGACGAGACCCTGCTGGTGCAGTCCGGCAAGCCGGTCGGGGTGTTCCGCACCAACGAGTGGGCGCCGCGCGTGCTGCTCGCCAACTCCAACCTGGTCGGCGACTGGGCGAACTGGGAGGACTTCCGCAAGCTCGAACAGCTCGGCCTGATGATGTACGGCCAGATGACCGCGGGCTCGTGGATCTACATCGGCAGCCAGGGCATCCTCCAGGGCACCTACGAGACCTTCGGCGCGGTGGCGCGCAAGCGATTCGGCGGCACCCTGGCCGGCACCATCACCCTCACCGCCGGTGTCGGCGGCATGGGCGGCGCGCAGCCGCTGGCGGTGACGATGAACGAGGGCGTCGCGCTCTGCGTGGACTGCGATCCGGCCCGCATCGATCGGCGGATCGCGCACGGCTACCTCGACACCAAGGCCGACACTCTGCCGGAGGCGCTCGCGCTCGCGATCGCGGCCCGTGACGAGCGGCGCGCGCTGTCGATCGGCCTGGTCGGCAACGCGGCCGAGGTGTTCCCGCGGCTGCTGGCCATGGACGCCCCGATCGACATCGTGACCGACCAGACCTCGGCCCACGATCCGCTGTCCTACCTGCCGCTCGGGGTCGCGCTCGAGGACTGGCACACCCTGGCCGAGAAGGACCCGGCGTGGTTCACCACCGAGGCGCAGGCGTCGATGGCCAAGCACGTCGAGGCCATGGTCGGGTTCCTGGACAAGGGCGCCGAGGTCTTCGACTACGGCAACTCGATCCGTGACGAGGCCCGCAAGGGCGGCTACGACCGGGCATTCGCGTTCCCCGGCTTCGTGCCCGCCTACATCCGGCCACTGTTCGAGGAGGGCCTGGGCCCGTTCCGCTGGGCCGCGCTGTCGGGTGATCCGAAGGACATCGCCGCCACCGATCGGGCCATCATGGAGTTGTTCCCCGAGAACGAGCACCTGAAGCGATGGATCACCATGGCCGGGGAGAAGGTGCAGTTCGAGGGACTGCCCGCGCGCATCTGCTGGCTCGGCTACGGCGAGCGCCACCGCGCGGGCCTGAAGTTCAACGAGATGGTCGCCTCCGGCGAGCTCTCCGCGCCGCTGGCCATCGGCCGCGACCACCTCGACTCCGGCTCGGTGGCCTCCCCCTACCGCGAGACCGAGGCGATGGCCGACGGTTCCGACGCCGTCGCCGACTGGCCCCTGCTCAACGCCCTGCTCAACACCGCCTCCGGCGCCTCCTGGGTGTCGATCCATCACGGCGGCGGCGTCGGCATGGGCCGGTCCATCCACGCCGGTCAGGTGTGCATCGCCGACGGCACCGCGCTGGCCGCCCAGAAGCTCGAGCGGGTCCTCACCAACGACCCGGGCATGGGCGTCATCCGCCACGTCGACGCGGGTTACGAACACGCCGCCGACATCGCCCGCGAGCGCGGGGTACGTATTCCGATGCAGGAGAACTGATCCCCCGCACTGCCGCCCGCACCGTGCGCCGGTGCGGGCGGCAGTGTCGGCTCACTCCTCCTGTGCCGCCCGGAACCTCGCCTCCATCTCCGCGGCGAGGTGAGGCTGCGCGGCCTCCATCCGCTGCACATAGGCGACCGCGTCGCCGACCGTCTGCAGACTCGCCAGGTCCTCGTCGGGGATCTCGACGGCGTACTTGTCCTCGAGCTGGACGGCGATCTCGACCAGCGACAGCGAGTCGATCTCCAGTTCCTCGACGAAGGACTTCTCCGGCGTCACCTCGTGGCGAAGGCGCGGCGCCAGAGTTCGGGGCCGACCTCGAGGTCGGTGAGGCCGGTTTCCTCCGGATCGGGCGCGACGAACGCGTCGATGTCCCGGATCGACCGCAGCCCGTCGACGTAGTGGATGTGCCGGTGGCCGACGAATTCGTCGTAGGTGCACGACCAGGGCCGCACGGCGGCCACCGATTCCGTGGGAGGGCGCGGGAATTCGCCACGGCGGACGAAGCATCTGGTGACGTCGTCGAGACGGCGGAGCGGCGCCCGCCGAAGCCGCCGCTCCGCCGGCGCGGTCTCCGCGCGGGTCACCCCGAGCGTGCCGAGCAACTCGGCCGCCTCGATGGGCGCGCTGTCGCACATCCCGTTCAGCATCGCCACTGATAGTCGTACAGCGACAACACGGCCGACGACGTCGCCCCTTCCGACAGAGCCGGGCTCATGTCCGTGGCTGCCCGGTACTGCCGTCGCAGCACGGATCCCACACGTACGTGTCGGGGGCTGGTTCGACCCCCTGGAGCAGGCTCCAGTCGAAATATGCCCAGTATGTGCGGATCTCGTGGGAGTGCGGGTCGCTGACGGCGAAGGCCGAGACGTCGCCGATCCCGCCGAATCCATCGACGTGGTCGATCGGACCGAGTCCGCCCGCCGAGAATTCGGCGGCGGTACACGACCACGGGGTGAGGTCGTCCAGCGAGCGCGGAACCATGGGTGGGAGGTGTGGTCGGCGAACGAAGTGCCGGAAGACGGATCGTTCGTGGGGGCTGCTCAGTTCGATGTGCAGGTCCGGCCAGAAGGACAGGTTCCACCGCGCGGTCCGCATGTCCATGTTCCGGTTGAAGGCCGCGACGGTCAGCGATTCGGGTGCACCCCAGGCCGCCAGGTAGTCGTCGAATGCGCGCCGCGGCGCCGATCGGTAGCGTTGCGCGGCGTCGGCGGTCTCGGCACGGGTAACCCCCAGCGTCCGAAGCAGTTCCGCCGCCTGGACCGGGGCCGAATCGCACATCGGGTTCAGCATTGCCAGTTGATAGTCGTACAGCGACAACATGGTCGATACCCCCGCGAATCGGCAAGTCCGATACGAACGTACCAGTCTTGGCGTTCGACGATGTGGATCGACGGTGAGCACCGGATCGTGCCGAAAACGATCTGGGCCCCGGTGAATTCGCCGGGGCCCAGGGTCGGGGAACGGTCAGCCCAGGGGGCCGGTGACGGATTCGGCGGCGGTGAGGAGGGCGCCGGAGCGGGCGAGGTGGTAGGCGGCGTCGATTTCCGGGGCGAGGTAGCGGTCGGGGCCGGGGCCGGGGACCTGGGTGCGCAGGGCGTCGCGGACGGCGGCGGTGGCCGGGGCCGGGGCGAGCGGGGCGCGCAGGTCCAGGGCGCGGGCGGCGGTGAGGGCCTCGATGGCCAGGACGCGGGTGAGGCCGTCGATGGCGCGGCGGAGTTTGCGGGCGGCCGACCAGCCCATGGAGACGTGATCCTCCTGCATGGCCGAGGACGGGATCGAGTCGACCGAGGCGGGGGCCGCGAGACGCTTGAGTTTGGAGACGATGGCCGCCTGGGTGTACTGGGCGATCATGTGACCACTGTCGACGCCGGGGTCGTCGGCCAGGAACGGGGGCAGGCCGTGGTTGCGGGCCTTGTCCAGGAAGCGGTCGGTGCGGCGTTCGCTGATACTGGCGACGTCGGCGACGACGATCGCCAGGAAGTCCAGGACATAGGCGACGGGCGCGCCGTGGAAGTTGCCGTTGGATTCGACGCGGCCGTCGAGGGTGACGACGGGATTGTCGACGGCACTGGCCAATTCGTATCCGGCGACACGTTCGGCGTGGGCCAGGGTGTCGCGGGCGCCACCGGCCACCTGCGGCGCGCAGCGCAGCGAGTAGGCGTCCTGCACGACGGTGCAGTCGGGGGTCGCGTGACTGGCGACGATCGCCGAATCGGCCAGCAGGCGGGTCATATTGGCGGCCGCCACGGCCTGGCCGGGCTGCGGGCGCAGCGCCTGCAGGTCGGCGGCGAAGACCTTGTCGGTGCCGAGCAGACCCTCCACGCTCATGGCCGCGGCGACATCGGCCAGCCGCAGCAACTGCCGCAGATCGTGGCAGGCCAGCACCAGCATGCCGAGCATGCCGTCGGTGCCGTTGATCAGTGCCAGCCCTTCCTTCTCCTCCAGCTCCACCGGCGCGATGCCCGCGTCCGCCAGCGCCTCGGCGGCGGACCGCAGCTCGCCGTCGGCGTCGCGGACCGTGCCCTCACCGAGGACGGCCAGCGCCACGTGGGCCAGCGGCGCGAGGTCACCGGAACAGCCGAGACTGCCGTACTCGTAGACCACCGGGGTGATCCCCGCCGACAGCAGCGCGGCGTAGGTCTCGGCGACGACCGGACGCACGCCGGTGCGGCCGGTGGCCAGGGTCGACAGGCGCAGCAGCATCAGCGCGCGCACCACCTCCCGCTCCACCTCGGCGCCGGAGCCGGCCGCGTGCGAGCGGACCAGGCTGCGCTGCAACTGCTGACGCAGCTCGAGCGGGATGTGGCGCACGGCGAGCGCGCCGAAGCCGGTGGACACGCCGTAGACCGGCTTGGGGTCGGCCGCCAAGGCCTCGATCCGCCTGCGGCTCTCGCCGATCGCCGCGAGGGCCTGCTCGGACAGCTGCACCGCGACACCGTCCCTGGCCACCCGGACCACGTCCTGGGGCGCCACCGGCCCCGTGCCGACGACGACCGGTTCCACCGCGACCGGTGCGGTCCGGTCCGAGTCGATGCTCACTATGTTTTCTCCATTCCGAACGAGGTGCGGGACAAGATCTCTCAGGCGATATCGGCGACGGGATCCGGCGCGGCGACCGGTGCGGGCGCCTCCGTGGCCGGGCCAGGGCGGACCCAGAGCCGGTAGGCCACCCACAGCAGCACCAGCCAGACCGCGCCGACGACCAGCGCCACCCGGCTGTCGGCGTCGAAGGCGATCACCGCGATCACGAACATCAGGAAGCCGATGGTGATCAGCTGCCCGTAGGGCCACAGCGGCACCGGGAACTTCAGCGCGGCGACCTCGGCGGCCGACATCCGCTGCCGCGAGCGGTACTGCGAGAACAGGATCATCAGCCAGACGAAGATGGTCGCGAAGGTGGCGATCGAGGCGATCACCAGGAATACCCTGTCCGGGATCAGGTAGTTGAGCAGCACGCCGACCAGCAGGGTGACGGTCATGATGACCACCGTCATCCACGGCACCCCGTTGCGCGAGACCTGCCGCATGACCGCGGGCGCTTGGCCGCGCTGGGCCATGCCGTACATCATCCGGCCCGCGCCGAAGATGTCGCTGTTGATGGCCGACAGGGCCGCGGTGATCACCACGACGTTGAGCACGGCCGCCGCGGGGCCCAGGCCCAGACTCTGGAAGATCTGCACGAACGGGCTGCCCTCGTCGCCGATGGTCTGCCACGGCTCGATCGCCATGATCACCGCGAGGGTGAGCACGTAGAACAGGATGATCCGCACGGGCACGGTGTTGATCGCGCGCGGGATAGTGCGCTGCGGGTCCTCGGCCTCCCCGGCGGTGATGCCGATGATCTCGGTGCCACCGAAGGCGAACATGACGATGGCGAAGCAGGCCACGAAACCACCGAAGCCGGTCGGGAAGAAGCCGCCGTCGGCCCACAGGTTCTGCACGCCGCCGCTGGAGTCGTGCAGGCCGAAACCGAAGATCAGGATGGCGATGCCGCCGGCGATCATGGCCACGATGGCGACGATCTTGACCAGGCTGAACCAGAACTCGACCTCGCCGAACACCTTGACGCTGAGCAGGTTGATCGCGCCGATGAAGAAGATGATCGACAGCACCCAGATCCAGCGGGGCACGTCGGGGAACCAGAAGCCCATGTAGACGCCGAACGCGGTGACGTCGGCCAGACACACGATGAGCATCTCGAAGGTGTAGGTCCAGCCGGTGACGAACCCGGCCAGCGGGCCGAGGTGCTTGCTGGCGTACTCGCCGAACGAGCCGGAGACCGGATTGCTCACCGCCATCTCGCCGAGGGCGCGCAGCACGAGGTAGATCGCGGCGCCGCCGATCAGATAGGCGAGCAACACCGACGGGCCCGCCCGGTGGATGGCCTCCGCCGAACCGTAGAACAGGCCGGTGCCGATGGCCGAGCCGAGCGCGATGAAACGGATGTGACGCGCGGTGAGTCCTCGCGTCAGCACAGCAACGGGCTTGTTCACACCATTCTCCCGGGATTCGGAAAGGCGCACGGATCGGGTGATACCCGTCGGATTCGCCTGTGGGGCCGGTCACAACGACCGCTACATGTATAAACCTGTATATACAGCCGTGTCAACGCGCGGCCGATCGCCGGGCAGCCTAACGCTTGACGTACCTGTCTATACAGGCATATACATATCGGACGTGATCCAGCGCACACGCGCCGGCCACACGCTCGACGGCGTCACCGCAGAAAGACAGGCCGCTATGACCAGCTCCGGCAGTTCCGAGGACCTCCTCACCCCCGAACGCCGCACCATCGACGTCGTCCCCGACAGCGAACGGCACGGCACCCCGCGCAGCCAGTTCACGCTCTGGTTCGGGGCGAACATGCAGATCACGGCGGTCGTCGACGGCGCGCTCGCGGTCGTGTTCGGCGCCGACGCGCTGTGGGCGATCGTCGGATTGCTGCTCGGCAACGTCGTCGGCGGCGTCGTGATGGCACTGCACTCCGCGCAGGGTCCGCGCATGGGGTTGCCGCAGATGATCTCGAGCCGCGCCCAGTTCGGGGTCAAGGGCGCGGTCGTGCCACTGGTGCTGGTGATCCTGATGTACCTGGGCTTCGCGGCCACCGGCACGGTGCTGGCCGGGCAGGCGGTCAACAACATGCTGCACGTGGCCAACCCGGTGATCGGCATCGTGATCTTCGGCGCGCTGACGGCGTTCGTAGCGGTCACCGGATACCGGCTGATCCACGTCGTCGGGCGGATCGCGACCGTGATCGGGATCGTCGGCTTCACCTACCTGACGGTGCGGTTGTTCGCCGAGTACCCGGTCGGCGACTTCGTCGGGGTGATCGGCTTCGACGTCGTCACCTTCCTGCTCGCCATCTCCCTCGGCGCGGGCTGGCAGCTGACCTTCGGCCCGTACGTCGCCGACTACTCCCGCTATCTGCCACGCAGCACCAGTGAGCGCACCACCTTCTGGTCGACGTTCCTCGGCAGCGTGCTCGGCTCGCAGTGGGCGATGACCTTCGGCGCGCTGGTGGCCGCGGTCGCGGGCAAGGCCTTCCTGGCCGACCAGGTCGGGTTCCTGGGTGAGCTGGCCGGGCCCGCGCTGCTCGCCTTCTGCGTCTATCTGGTGATCGTGGTGGGCAAGCTGACGGTCAACGTGCTCAACGCCTACGGCGGGTTCATGTCCATCCTGACCACCGTCACCGCCTTCGACGGACGCTCGCAGATCTCCACCCGTGCCCGCACGCTCTACATCGTCGGGTTCGTCGGTGTGTCGATGCTGATCGCGATCGCCGCCAGCGCGGACTTCCTGAACAATTTCAAGAACTTCGTGCTCGTGCTGCTGATGGTGTTCACGCCGTGGAGCGCGATCAACCTGATCGACTACTACCTGATCTCGAAGGAACGGGTCGACCTGCCCGCGCTCTACGACCCGCACGGCCGCTACGGCGCCTGGAACGTGCCCGCGCTGGCCTGCTACGGCCTCGGCGTGCTGGCCCAGATCCCGTTCCTGGCCCAGAAGCTCTACACCGGTCCGATCACCGAGCTGCTCGGCGGCGCCGACATCTCCTGGATCGTCGGCATCGTGTTCACCGCGGCGATCTACTACCCGGTCGCCCGGCGCACCGCCAACCCGCCCGCGCGGATGATCTACCCCGCGCACACCGACATGGTCGACACCCGCACCTAGGAGGACTCCCCCAGTGCCCACCACCGCACTGACCGGCATCGGCACCCTGGTCACCAACGACCCCGCCCTGGGCGACGGCCCGCTCGGCCTGCGCCGCGACGCCGCCGTCGTCTTCGACGACGCGACGGTGGTGTGGGTCGGCGACAGCGCCGACGCGCCCGCCGCCGACACCGGCGTCGACCTCGGCGGGCGCGCCGTGCTGCCCGGTTTCGTCGAGACCCATTCGCACCTGGTGTTCGCGGGAGACCGGGCCGAAGAGTTCGCGGCCAGGATGGCTGGGCGCCCCTACGGCGCCGGCGGCATCCGCACCACCATCGAGGCCACCCGCGCCGCGACCGACGAGCAGCTCGCCGCGAACGTGGCACGACTGATGGACGAGTCGCTGCGCGCGGGCAGCACGACGGTCGAATGCAAGAGCGGCTACGGCCAGACCGTCACCGACGAACTGCGCAGCGTGCGGATCGCGGGCCGGTTCACCGACGAGGTGACCCTGCTCGCCGCGCACGTGCCGCCGCCGGAGTACGCCGGGCGCGCCGACGACTACGTGGCGATGGTGTGCGCCGAGATGATCCCGGCGTGCGCGCCGCACGCCCGGTGGATCGACGTGTTCTGCGAGCAGGGCGCGTTCGACCGCGATCAGGCGCACGCCGTACTCTCGGCGGGCATCGCGCACGGTCTGGTACCGCGCGTGCACGGCAACCAGCTGCACCAGGGTCCCGGCGTGCGACTCGCGGTGGAACTCGGCGCCGCGTCGGTGGATCACGTGACACATGTGAACGCCGCCGATATCGACGCGCTGGCGAGCAGCCAGACCGTGGCCACCCTGCTGCCGGGTGCCGACTTCTGCACGCGCAACAGCTATCCCGACGCTCGCGCTCTGCTCGACGCCGGTGTCACCGTGGCGCTGGGCGCGGACTGCAATCCCGGCACGAGCTACACGACGAGCCTGCCGTTCTGCATCGCGCTGGCGGTGCGCGAACTGCGCATGACTCCCGACGAAGCCGTCTGGGCGGCGACCGCGGGCGGCGCACGCGCACTGCGCCGCACCGACATCGGCGCGCTGACGCCCGGCGCGCGCGCCGACGCGATCGCGCTCGACGCCCCCTCCCACCTGCACCTGGCCTACCGCCCGGGTGTTCCGCTGATCGACCGGGTGTGGCGCGGCGGCGCGCTCGCCGCCACGAAATGAGGTCCACCCGATGACATCCGACTCCGCGTGGACCGGCCGGATCGACGGCACCACTCCCGACCACCTGCGCTGGCACCAGGCCGTCGCCCCGTACGCGCCGGGTACCGATCCCGGCGCGTGCGTGTTCGTCGGCTTCGCCAGTGACGAAGGGGTGCGGCGCAACAAGGGCAGAACCGGTGCCGCGCAAGGCCCGGAGGCGTTGCGCCGGGCGCTGTCGCCGATGGCGCTCGGCACGGCACTGCGCGCCTTCGACGCGGGCACGGTCGCCGTCACCGACGGCCGGCTCGAGGACGGCCAGCGCCGGCTGGGCGCGACGGTGTCGGAGCTGCTGGACGCGGGCGCGTTCCCGGTCGTACTCGGCGGCGGGCACGAAGTCGCCTACGGGACCTACCTCGGGGTGGCGGGCGCGGCGCGGCGCGCACCGGGCACGATCGTCGGAATCCTCAATCTGGACGCGCATTTCGACCTGCGCCCCGATCCGGTGCCCAGCTCCGGGACCCCGTTCCGGCAGATCCTCGAGCGCGATCCCGACGTGCGGTACGCGGTGCTGGGGATCAGTCAGCCCAGTAACACCACCGTCCTGTTCGACACCGCCGACCGGTTCGGCGTGCGATATCTGCTCGACGACGACTGCGCGCCGGAGCGGGTCGCCGCGTTCGTCGCGGAGTTCCTGGCCGGGATCGATCTGCTCTACCTGACCATCGACCTCGATGTCCTGCCCGCCGCGGTCGCGCCGGGGGTCAGCGCGCCCGCCGCCTACGGCGTCCCGCTCTCGACGATCCAGGCCGTCTGCGACCAGGTCACCGCCTCCGGCAGGCTCGCCGTCGTCGATGTCGCCGAACTCAATCCGGACCTCGATATCGACCAGCGCACCGCCCGCACCGCGGCCCGGCTGCTGCACCGCCTCGTCACCCGGCACGTGCGTGGCTGAGCTCGACGATCTTGCGCATTAAGGCTTGCCTACCCTAAAGTCTCTCGCGATCCGGTTCGCAACCTTCGCATCTCGGCGGTGGTGACGACCGCGCCGTCGCCTCGCACCCGCCCGTCGACCGATCCGCACGCACCACAGCGTCTTCCGCCTGCCCGACGGCCAGGTGCGCTCGGTCGTGCGCGATGAGGAATGCCCACCGTGTCCACTCCCGTCCTGCGAAGTCCGGCGCTGCGCCGTACCGCGGTCTTCGCGCTCGGCGCCGCCGCGCTGACGCTGTGCGTCGTACTGAGTCTCGCGCTCGGCTCCCGGTCGGTGCCCGTCGGCACCGTCGTCGACGCCATCCTGGGCCACGGCACCGATCGGGATGCCGCGGTGATCACCGGAATGCGGTGGCCGCGCACGGTCGTCGGGCTCGTGGTCGGGGCCGCGCTGGGCCTGGCCGGCGCCGTCGTGCAGGGGGTGAGCCGCAATCCGCTGGCCGCGCCGACGACCCTCGGAATCAACGCCGGGGCCGCGCTGGCCGTGGTCACCGCCATCTACGCGCTCGGCCTGAGCCAGCCCGGACAGTACGTCTGGTTCGCCTTCGCCGGCGCCGCCGTCGCGGCGGCGACCACCCTGACCCTCGGGCGCCGGTCCGGCGATCTGGACCCGATCCGGCTCGTGCTGGGCGGCACCGTCGTGCAGCTGGTGCTGGCCTCGTGGACCTCGGCGGTCCTGCTGTTCAGCGAGCGCACCCTCGACGAGGCCCGCTTCTGGCTGGTCGGTTCCATCGCGGGACGTGAACTGTCGGTGCTGATTCCGCTGCTGCCGCTGTTCGCGGTCGGCGCGGTCGTCGGGCTGGCGATCACCTCCGGGCTCAACGCGCTGGCCCTCGGCGACGAAGCGGCCGAGGCGCTGGGCGTGCCGGTCACCCGGATCAGGGTCGCGGGCATGGTCGCGGTCGTCCTGCTGGCCGGCGCCGCGGTGGCCGTGGCCGGGCCGATCGCGTTCATCGGGCTGGCCGCGCCGCATCTGGTGCGGCTGGTCGCGGGCACCGATCACCGGGTGCTGGTGCCCGGCTGCCTGCTCGCCGGGCCGCTGTTGCTGCTGAGCGCCGACATCGTCGGCCGGATGATCATGCGCCCGACAGAGGTCGAGGTCGGCATCGTCACGGCGTTCCTCGGGGCGCCGCTGCTGGCCGTACTCGCGACGCGGAAGGTGCGCCGATGACCACCCTGGTAACCACTTCGACGACCGCGCGGGTCCGGCTGCTCGCCGTGGTCCTGACCGTCGCGCTGCTGGCGCTCGTGACCGTCGCGCTGCTGGCGCTCGTGACCGTCGCGCTCGCCACCGGCGAGGTGTCGATGGACGCGCTCACCGCGCTGCGGGCCGCGATCGGGCTCGGCGATCGCGGAGACGTCTACGTCGTGCAGGAGTTCCGCGCGCCCCGGATCGCGGCGGGTGTCGTCGCGGGCGCCGGGCTGGCCGTGGCGGGCGGGGTGCTGCAACGGCTGTTCCGCAATCCGCTCGCCTCCCCCGACGTGATCGGCGTGACCGGCGGCGCCTCGCTCGGCGCGGTGGTCGTGCTGGCCGCGGGCGCGAGCCAGTACTCGATTCCGCTCGCCGCGCTGGCGGGCGGCATGGTCGCCGCGGTCGCGCTCGGCGCGATCGGGTGGCGGTCGCAGTTGTCCACCGCCCGGCTGGTGCTGGTCGGCCTGGCGATCCAGGCCGGACTCGCCGCGGCGGTGAATCTGGTGATCGTGCGCTTCCCCCGGGAGCTGGCGGGATCGGCGATGCACTGGACCGCCGGTTCGCTCTACGGCCGCACCTGGCCGGAGGTCACCGGCGCCGCCCTCGGCTCCGTCGTCGTACTCGTCGCCCTGTGCGTGCAGTACCGCACCCTGGCCGTGCTCGACCTCGGCGACGACTCGGCGGGCGGTCTCGGCGTCGGCGTCTCGGGGGCGCGGCTGCGGCTGCTGTGTACCGCGGTGGCGCTGGCGGCGCTGGCCGTGGCCATCTCCGGGCCGATCGTGTTCGTCGCGCTCGCCGTGCCGCAGCTGGTGCGACTGCTGTGCGGGCCACCGACTGCGGCGACCCTCGCCGTCACCGGTCTGGCCGGCGCGACCCTGCTCACCGCCGCCGACTTCATCGCGCAGAACCTGCTGCCGGTGCGGGGACTGCCGGTCGGCGTCGTCACCACGACCGTCGGCGCACCGTGGCTGCTGTGGCTGCTCGTGCGCGACAGCAACCCGGCGAATCGGAGGACCGCATGACCGAGCAACCGCGCAACGAACTCGCCACCCGCGACCTGGCCTTGCGCTACGGCGAGCGCACCATCATCGACGGCCTCGACCTGGTACTGCCCGGGCACGCCGTCACCGCGATCGTCGGCCCCAACGCCTGCGGCAAGTCGACGCTGCTGCGCGGCCTGACCCGGCTGCTGCGGCCCGCGGGCGGCACCGTCACCCTCGACGGCGCCGACATCCACCGGATGTCCGCCCGCACCCTGGCCTTGCGTCTGGGCCTGCTCCCCCAGCAGCCGATCACCCCCGAGGCCATCACCGTCGAAGCGTTGGTGCGCCTGGGCCGCTACCCGCATCAGAAGATGCTGCGACCCTGGTCGGCGAGCGACCAGGCCGCGGTCGAGGAGGCGATGGCGCGCACGGGCACCACCGCGCTGCGGGAGCTGTCCGTCGACCAGCTCTCCGGCGGACAGCGGCAACGCGCCTGGATCGCCCTGGCACTGGCCCAGGACACCGATCTGCTGCTGCTCGACGAGCCGACCACCTTCCTGGATCTGCGCCACCAACTCGACGTGCTCGACCTGGTCGCCGATCTCAACGCCGACGCGGGCCGCACGGTGATCATGGTGCTGCACGATCTCGGCCAGGCCGCCCGCTACGCCGATCACCTGGTGGTCCTGCGCGACGGCGCGCTGGCCGCGGCCGGTCCGCCGGCGCAGGTGCTCGACGCCGACCTGGTGCGCACCGTCTTCGACGTGGAGTGCCGGGTGATCCCCGATCCGGAAACCGGGACACCGCTGGTGGTGCCGCTGGGCCGGGCGGCCCGGGCCCGCGTCTGACCTCCCCTCCCCGGCGGCCCGCTCCGGGTCGCCGGCGTCCCCCACCAGAAATGAGGACCGTCATGTCCCTTCGACGTCTCCGCGCCCGCGGACTCCGCCGGGCAGGCACCGTCGCCGCGGGCGCGCTCATCGCGTTCGGCACGCTCGTCGGCTGCGGCACCGACACCGCCACGACCGGCGGCACGAACACCGCCGCCGACGCGACCAGCTTCCCGCGCACCCTCGACACCGTCATGGGCCAGGTGACCATCCCGCGCGTCCCGCAGCGCGTGGTCGTCCTCGACACCGCCGAACTCGACTCGACCACCCTGCTCGGCGTGACGCCGGTCGGCGCGGTCATCCCGCACACCAAGACCGCGGGCGGCTTCCCCGATTACCTGAAGGCGGGCCTGGACGGCGTCACCGATGTCGGCCCGCTGCTCGAGCCGAATCTCGAGCGGATCGCCTCGCTGAAGCCCGACCTGATCCTGTCCTCGAAGATCCGGCACGAGAAGATCTACGACAAGCTCAGCGGGATCGCGCCGACCGTGTTCACCGAGACCACCGGCGGCCCGTGGAAGGCCAACCTGGCCGTGCACGCCAAGGCCCTCGGCCTCGACCAGCAGGCCGCGGACGCGCTGCGCAAGTACGAGACCCGCGCGCAGGCGCTGGGCGCGGCGATCAAGGCGAAGAACAACGGCGTCACCCCGTCGGCCTCGGTGGTCCGCTTCCTGGCCGGCCCGACCCGGCTGTATCTGACGCAGTCGTTCAGCGGTGTCGTACTGGCCGATGTCGGTCTCACGCGACCGGCCAACCAGGTCTCGAGCGACACCAAGAAGACCATGCTCGAGGTGAGCCCGGAACAGATCGACGGCGCCGACGCCGACCTCATCTTCGTCGCCACCATCGACGACCCGGGCAAGACGCCCAAGAACGCCGTCACCAGCAGCCCGGTGTGGCGCGATCTGGCCGCGGTGCAGAACGGCAAGGTCTACGAGGTGCCGGACGAGACCTGGATGTCGGGCATCGGCGTGCAGGCGGCGCAGCGGATGCTGGCCGACATCGCCCAGGCCACCGGCGTGCCGCTGCCCGCCGAGTGAGCGCGCGGGATCAGAAGTAGCGCAGCCGGCCAGAGATCCAGGCCATCGTCGTGCTGAGCACGGTGACCAGGATGCCGGATCGGGTGAACTGTCAGAAGGAGATCTGCTGGCCGGCGCGGGCGGCGATGCCGAGGGCGACGACATTCGCGCCGGCCGCGACGGCGGCGCCATGGTGGCGGTGTCGGGGATGTTGTCGACGAACGCCGCTCGCAGCGCCGGCCCGAAGACCAGCGCGGTAGCGGCCAGGACGTAGTTGTCGCCGACCAGGTCGGTCGCGGTGGCGCCGATCGCCGCGATCAAGAGCTGATCGATCCGCGAGTACGGCGACGACCCCGCGCCGCGGACACACGAGCGTCGTCGACAGCGGTCACTCCGCGACGGAGTCCACGCGCAGAGTCTGCTTGCGCGAGACGGTGGCCCGCATGACCGGTTCGACGATGCGCGCCGCGATCGGCCCGATGATCGCCATCAGCAGCACATACGTGGTCGCCAGCGCGGCGAACTCGTCGGGCACCGCGCCCGCGGCCACCGCCAGACCCGCGATGACGATCGAGAACTCACCGCGCGCGACCAGCGCGGCACCGGCCCGCGCCCGGCCCAGCTGCGAGGCACCGGCGCGTTGGGCCGCCCACCAGCCGGTGGCGATCTTGGTCGCGGTGGTGACCACGGCCAGCAACACCGCCCAGCCCAACACCGGCGGGATCGTCCGCGGATCGGTACTCAGACCGAACAGCACGAAGAACATCGCCGCGAACAGATCGCGCAGCGGCTCGAGGATCTTGGTGGCGTCGTGCGCGGTCGAATCGGAGATCGCGATACCGAGCAGGAACGCGCCGACCGCCGCCGACACCTGCACCGCCGAGGCCACACCGGCGACCAGCAGCGCCGAGCCCAGCAGCTTGAGCAGGAAGATCTCCCGGTCCTCGCTGGCCACGATCGCCGAGACGTACTTGCCGTAGCGCAGCGCCACGACCAGCACCACCGTCACCGCGACCAGCGCGATCCCCACGGTGGTCAGGCCCGCCATGAAGCCGACACCGGCCAGCACCGCGGTCAGCACCGGCAAGTAGATGGCCATCGCCAGATCCTCGAACACCAGGATCGACAGGATCGTCGGCGTCTCGCGGTTACCCAGCCTGCCCAGATCGTTGAGTACCTTGGCGACGATGCCCGACGACGAGATGTAGGTGACGCCCGCCATCGCGATCGCCCCGGTCGGACCCAATCCGAGCATCAGCGCGACGATCACCCCCGGCGTCGCGTTGAGCACCAGGTCTAGCAGGCCCGCCGTCCACGACTTGCGCATGCCCGTGACGAGTTCACCCGCGGTGTACTCCAGCCCGAGCAGCAACAACAGCAGCACGACACCGATCTCGCTGGCGAGGTGGATGAAGTCCTCCACCTCGTGCAACTGGATCAGGCCGCCGGTGCCGAAGACCAGCCCCCCGAGCAGATAGAGCGGGATCGGCGAGAGGCCGACCTTGCCGGCGATCCGCCCGAGCACCCCCAACCCGAAGAACACCGCCCCCAACTGGATCAATGCCAGCGCGGTTCCCGTGAGCTGCACGCGCTCAGCCGTCGGAGAGGATCGCAGCGGCGGCGTCGAGCCCGGCATTGGTGCCGACCACGACCACCATGTCACCACCGACGAACCCGAACTCGGGACCCGGCGAGGCGTGCACCTGGCCCGCCCGCAGGACCGCCACGATCGAGGCGAGGGTCCTGGTCCGCATCTCGGTCTCGCCCAGGCGCCGCCCGGCGTAGGGCGAGTTCGGCGGCACCGGCAGCGAGCGCGTGCTCACGCCGTCGAGATCGCGGTGCTCTTCGCGCAGTTGCGCCACCAGCTGGGGCGCACCGAGCAGACTCGCCAGGGTGCGAGCCTCGGTGTCGGACAACGGAACCTGCACGGTCGAGTCCGGGTCGCCGATCTTGGTGAAGATCAGGTCGATACCGCCGTCCCGGTGGTCGACGACACCGATCCGGCGGTCCACCTTCGTCAGCGAAAACTCTTTCCGGACACCGATTCCCGGCAGGGACGTGACATCTACATTCATTGGATCACCTAACCTCAGCTAGGCGATACCTTACCTTCTCTTTACCCTTCGCACGGAGCCTCAGCCCTGGTCGAGCAACCTTCCAGCGGCGTCGAGACCCTCGTCGGTGCCGACGACGACCACCAGATCACCGGCGATGAAGGTGAAATCCGTTCCGGGCGACGGGGTCACGTCACCGGCGCGCACCACCGCCACGACCGAGGCCTTGGTGCGGGTGCGCATCGCGGTGTCGCGCAACGGACGACCGTCGAACGGGCTGCCCCGATCGATCGCGAACTGCCTGGTCGACAGCTCACCGACGAGCGGGGTGTCGCGGGTCTTCTGCACCACCTGCGGCGCCCCGAGCAGACCGGCCAGCACCCCGATCTCGGTGCCCGACAGGGGAATCGAGGTGGTGGTGTCGGGATCACCCGCCCGCGAGACCACCAGGTCGACCGAACCGTCGCGATGCTCGATCACGCCGATCCGCCGACGCGCCTCGGCCAGCGGAAAGTCCTTGCACACGCCGATCCCCGGTAGCGGCGTCACATCGATGTTCACGCCCTCACAGTACGACGAGTTCCGAATAACACCAGACCTACCCCGCTACCCGACGTTCACCCTTTCAGCCAGTCGATGGCGATGGCCACCACGGCCGCGTTGAAGAAGAAGCTCAGCACGCTGTGCGCGGTGACCCGCTTGCGCATCGACCGGCTCACCACCGTCACGTCCGAGACCGCGAACGAGGTGCCGATCGTGAACGAGAAGTACAGGAATTCGGCCAGCTCCGGCACCGCGCATTCGGGGAAATCCAGCCCGCCGCCGGGGAAGTACGCGCGGGCGTAGATCTGGGCGAACGCGGTGTGCAGGATCAGCCACGACGTCAGCACGGTGGCCGCCGACACCGCCAGGGCCGCGCTGTCGTCGTGGCCGGCGATCAGGATCATGCCCGCGGCCAGGCCGGACCCGCTGGCCACCAGCGCCATCGTCGTGGCATACCAGCGCGGACCGACCCATCCGGTGGTGAGATCTCCCGCGTGCCCGTCGGGCAGCTGTTTGCTCAGCAGCAGCCAGCTCTACCATCGGGGCCGTCGTTTCCCGGGAGAACACGGTGGGCCGGTGTCGTGGCTACCGTTGGTCGAACCGCCAGCGGGTGGCGCCGTGCGGATCGGTCAGGGCCACGCCCACCGCGGCGTGGGTGGTGAAGCGGTACAGGTACCAGGGGGCCGGGCCCGCGCTCTGGGCGCTGAACGGCGCGGTGACCGCGGCACCGTCGCGTTCGGCGGGCCAGCCGGTGTCGCGATAGCACGCGGTGACCCGATCGATCTCGGCGTGGTCGACTGTGCGTGTCGCGGTGCCTTCGACGACGAGATCGACATCGTCGGGGAACCGGAACGACAGGGTGCAGGCGGGATTGGTGGCCAGGTAGCGCGACTTGTGGGTGCCGGGACCGCTGGTGAAGTAGAAGTACTCGCCGACCAGTGTCGCCCCGATGCCCGCCGAGTGCGGCCTGCCGTCGGGACCGACGGTGCCGAGGAACTGGGCGGTCTCCAGCGCGGCGAGTCCGTTCTCTATGGCGGCGCGCACCCGGCTCCACGGCAGCTGGTCGGTGCCGTAGATGTTCAGATCGGTGGCGTCGACGGGATCGGGCAGCATCGGCACTCCTTCGTCGTGGCCCCGCCGGGGCCCGTGGAGGACACGCACAACTGGTTCCCGAGTATAGGCGCGGGCCCGGCCCAGGACGCCGGCCCGGATCCGGACGGCTTGCGTATTCGGGCGAAGTTGTGTGTTGTTGAGTCGTGACCAACTCATCCGGAGACGCGTATCCACTCACGGACACGATGACCACCACGACGGCGGTGCACGACGGCGTCACGGTGCTGACGGTGACCGGCGAGGTCGATCTGGCGACGGCGCCCACGCTGGACGCCACGATCGAGGCGATCCTGGCCGAGAAACCCGCGGCGCTGGTGATCGACCTGACCGCGGTCGGGTTCCTGGCGTCGGCGGGAATGGCGACCTTGGTCGCCGCCCATCAGCGGGCCGGGGGTAACACCGCGATCGCGGTGGTCGCCGACGGGCCGGCCACCAGCCGTCAGCTGAAGATGACGAGCCTGGATCAGGTTTTCGCCATGCACACCACGCTGGCCGCGGCCCTGGCGTCGTTCACGTCCTGACCATCGAGAAACGCGCCGCCGCCCGGGGAATCTCTCCGGGCGGCGGCGCGTTCGTCGTCGGTGGGGTCAGCAGAGGCCGCGCAGCTGCTCGATCAGCTTGACCCGGCCCGCGGCGTCCTCGGCCAGGGGCGTGACATTGAGCGTGGTGACGCCCGCCGCGGCCATGGCCGCGATGCGCTCCTTGACGAAGCTCTCCGGGCCGATCAGCGACACATCGCGGACCAGCTCGTCGGGCACGGCCTGCGCGGCGGCCTGCTTGTCACCGGCCAGGTACAGCTCCTGGATGCGATCGGCGGCGGCGCCGTAGCCGTACTTGGTGGCCAGTGTGTGATAGAAGTTCTTGCCCTTGGCGCCCATGCCGCCGATGTAGAGCGCCAGATGCGGCTTGACGAACTCCAGCAGCGGGGTGACGTTGTCCCCGATCGCCAGCGGGGGGCCGGCGAAGATCTCGAGGTCGCCCAGCGCCGGGTCGCGCTTGGCCTTGCCCGCGGCGAGCGCGTCGCCCCAGACGTCCTGGGCCTTCTCCGGCAGGAAGAAGATCGGCTGCCAGCCCTCGGCGATCTCGGCGGCCAGTTCGACGTTCTTCGGGCCGAGCGCGGCCAGCAGCACCGGAATGCGTTCACGCACGGGGCGATTGATCAGCTTGAGCTCTTTGCCCAGGCCGGTGCCGCGGTCGGCGGGCAGCGGGATCTGGTAGTACTTGCCCTGGTAGTTGAGCTTCTCGCGGCGCCAGACCTGGCGGCAGATCTCCACGAGTTCGCGGGTGCGGCCGATGGGGGCGTCGTAGGGCACACCGTGGAAACCCTCGATGACCTGCGGGCCGGACGCGCCGATGCCGAGGATGAAGCGGCCGTCGGAGACGAAGTCCAGCCCGGCGGCCGTCATCGCGGTGAGGCTGGGGGTCCGGGTGTAGAGCTGCAGGATGCCCGAAGCCAGCTGCACGCGCTCGGTGCGGGCCGCCAGGAAACCCAGGGCGCTGACCGCGTCGAACGAGTACGCCTCCGGCACGAAGACGATGTCGAGTCCGGCGCGCTCCAGGTCGGCGACCTCGGCCGCGACCTCCTTGAACCCGCCCGAGTAGTTGATGCTCAATCCGATCCGCATGCCACCCAACATAGCCCCGCCGTTCCCGGCCACCCCGACCGGTCGGTCTGTCGTCGCGGGTGCTGGTCGGGCGGGGTACGCGGGTGGGCACCCGGTAGCG
The DNA here is from genome assembly GCF_019266065.1 of Nocardia sp. MH4. Classification (GTDB taxonomy): domain Bacteria; phylum Actinomycetota; class Actinomycetes; order Mycobacteriales; family Mycobacteriaceae; genus Nocardia; species Nocardia canadensis. Next base: position 74,067 of record NZ_LPNR01000110.1, read on the forward strand.
TTGACGACGATTCCCACGCAGTTCTCGCCGCATCGAAAGGCCACCCCGTCGTGTCGCAGCCCACCGCCTCGCCGCAGCAGATCGCCCCCTCCTTCGGTGCGGTGACCCTGGAGCACTATCTGTCGGAGCTGGGCGCGAAGGTCCCCGCACCGGGTGGCGGCGCCGTGGCCGCGCTGCACGCCGCCCAGGCCGCGGCGCTGGTCGCGATGGTCGCGCGCTACACGACCCGGGCCAAGGACGCGGTCCACCAGCCGATCGTCGAGCGGATCATCGAGGCCGCCGACGCCGCCCGCGCGAGGTCGCTGGCGCTGGCCGATGCCGACGCCGCCGCGTTCACCGCGGTCGGCGCGGCCTACAAGCTGCCCAAGGACACCGAGGCCGAGGTCGCCGCCCGCACCGAGGCGATCAACGCCGCCCTGGTCGAGGCCGCCCGGGTGCCCGCCGCCGTGGTGGACGAGGCCGACGAGATCCTGTCGCTGGCCGCCGAACTGCTGCCGATCGGCAACCCCAACGTGGTCACCGACATCGGCGCGGCCGCCGACGCCGCCCGCGCCGCGGCGATGAGCTCGCAGCTCAACATCGAGATCAATGTCGGTTCGCTGCCCGCCGCCCTCGGCGACGGCTTCGCCGCGGCACTGCTGCGCGTCGACACGATCGCCGCGCGCGCCGACGCCCTGCACGCCGACGTCCTGCACGCCGTGCGCGGCTGACTCGGGCCGCGGTGAGCACGATCTTGCCGCGCACCCCACCGGACTCGCCGCGCCGATGCGCGGCGGCGAGTTCGTGATCGGCGGGCTCGTCGCGACGTGCACCGCGAACTCGGCCCCGGTCGACAGCGGCGGCGAGCGCGTCGAGCGCGGCCGTCGTGGCGCTCACGATGAACCGGTCGACGCGCGCATCCGGGGGTGTCCGCGGGCCTTCGGCCGCGAGCACCCGGCCACCGGCGCTCAGCACCCACAGCGACCGGTCGGTGTTCTCTCCCCCGACCAGGTCGACCTCGCGCACCACGGCGGTGAAATCCGTGGTGCGGTAATCGATCGGCTCTTCGATCCCGAGATCCCGCAGGTAGTCGTGATCGGCGGCCCGCGCGGTACCCACGACCTACGCGGAACTGCCCGGCACGGCAGCTGCCGGCCGTGCTCGCCGACAACTGGGTGCTGCTGGTGCTGGGTACCCTGCGCGCGGCCGACGGCCCGGTGCGGTTCGACGAGCCGCGCGGGCGACTCGACGGCATCGCCCAGAAGATGCTCACCAAAACCTCGCGTGACCTGGAACGCGACCGTCTCGTGCGGCGCTCGGTGTATCCGACGGTGCCGCCCCGGGTGGAGCACTCGATCACCGAGCTCGGGACGGACCTGAGCCGGATCACCCATGCCGTGGTCGCCTGTGTGGTGAACCACCAGCACGAGATCACCGCCGCCAGAGCGGAATTCGACGCCGCTCAGGCGATCGCGCCCGCGCCGGTGGCGCGTCCCGGCGGGTTCCGCTGAACCGGTATCGATGTGGAATCGATGCCTGATAGCCCTCACCTGCGCGAACACAAGCCGACACACCGTCGGACCCGTCGGCCGTTATCACTTCGATAGGTCTAGTTGATCATGGCGGCCTAGACTTGGAATCCGCCTACGAGTGACCGAAGGGGTGGCGTTTATGAAGAGCGCACTTCGTTTCCTGTTCGTCGCGACCATGGCGGCACTCCTCGCCGCATTCTGGTCGGGAGCCGCGTCCGCGGCCCTGATCGGAGGATCTCCGACCCCGGCGGTCACCGCGATATCCCCGGCGAACGGGCAGGTCGTCGGCGTCGCCGCGCCGGTCACGTTCACCTTCGCCGCCCCGGTCACCGATCGGGCGAACGCCGAGCGCGCCGCGGCGATCCGCTCGACCGACGCGCTGCCCGGCACCTTCGCCTGGGTCGACGACACCCGGTTGCAGTGGACCCCCACGGGCCATCTGCCGACGAGTTCGCCGATCACGGTGCAGTTCGGCAACCAGCGCACCGAGTTCCAGACCAACGGCGGCGTCTACGCCGAGGCGAACCTCTCGGCGCACACGTTCACGGTGAGCATGGGTGGCCAGGTCGTCCGGAACATGCCCGCGTCCATGGGCAAGCCCGGCTTCGAGACCCCGACCGGCAACTTCACGGTGCTGGAGAAGTTCCGCTCGGTGGTGTTCGATTCGCGCACGATCGGCATCCCGCTCGACGACCCCGAGGGCTACATCATCGACGGCGAATGGGCCGAACGCCTCACCTGGGGTGGCGTGTTCGTGCATTCGGCACCGTGGTCGGTGGACTCGCAGGGCTACGCCAATGTGAGCCACGGCTGCATCAACCTCGCCCCCGACGACGCGGCCTGGTACTACGAAAACGTCGGCATCGGTGACCCGGTCTACATTCACTGGTGAGTAATTCCCTCGTGGCATTCGGCGTTCCCACCGTCAGAGCAGTATCGTGCCCGTAACGAAATCGTTGCGAGACAACCTGACGGCGACAGCCTGATGAAGGTGGGGCGATGGATCGACCGGATGCACACAGACCGATCGGGGCTCGACAGCACGACCCCGGGTCGGCCGGTGGTCCGTTCACCGCTGCCGCCCGGTGGCGACCCGGTCGCGATCTGGGTGCGCCGCGCCCCCGCCGGCTGACCGAGCCGTCCGATCCGCCGCCCCGTGCCGGCGCCCGGCATCGCGTCGAGGGCGGGCCGACCACACCGGCCGGCATCCCGGTGATCTCGCTGTCGGCCGCGCACGTGGCGCCCGATCGGTCCTCCGGCCGGATCGTGCCGACCGACAGCTACGCCACCGACCGGCTGCCGATCGTCGGCGGACCGTTCGATCCCGGTGCCCGCCATGCCCTTCCGGAGGTGCCGCTGCCGGAACCCGACAACGGCCCCGCGACCGACCGGCTGCCGATCATCACCCCCGACACCCCGGCTCCCGACCGCGTCGAGCCCGAATGGGTCGCCGCCACACCGGTTTCGCTGCCGCCGCGGCCGACGCCCGACTACGGCGGCGACGACGAGGTCTTCGCGCGGATGATCGACCGCTCCCGGCGCAAGCGCGTGCCGCGCTGGGTCGGCCCGCTCGCGGCCTCGGTCGCCGGTGCCGTGCTGATCGGCGGCGGCTATCTCCAGTTGCGTGGTCCCGTACCGGAATCCGCGGCGGCCAGCAGCACGATCGAGCCCGCGCCGGCCGGTGCGGTCCCGGTCGCCGGGAACTGCCCCGCCGAGCTGGTCGGCAGCAAGATCCAGGGCAACGGGCCGGGCGGCACCGACAGCGGTGTCGCGGCGATCCTGGCGTTCCAGCACGCGTACTACGTCGCGCGGTCGGGTGACCAGGCACGCACCCTGGTGTCCGGCGACGCGGCACTGCCGTCGGGCGCCGATATCCAGGCGGGCATCGACACCATCCCGGTGGGCACGACGCACTGCCTGAGCATCACGCCCGCGGCGTTCGCCGGCCAGTACTTCGTGGTGATCACCGAGTACCGGCCGGACTCGGTGCCGATCATCTACAACCCGCAGCTGGTCGGCACCGCCAAGGTCGGCGGCAAGTACCTGATCACCTCGATCGGGCCGGTCCGCTAGACCCGACCGAGGACGCGAAAGCCGCTCAGGCGCGGGCCTTCTCGGCCGCCACGACCACGTGGCGCATCAGCAGCGCGGTGGTCACCGGGCCCACGCCGCCGGGCACGGGGCTCAGCGCCGCCGCCTTGCCGTCGACCGAGGCCGCGTCGACGTCGCCGACGATGCCGCCGTCAGGGGATTCGTTGGTCCCCACGTCGATCACCACGGCACCGTCACCGACGTGCTTGCCGGTGACCAGCCCGATCCGGCCCGCGGCCGCGACCACGATGTCGGCGGGGGTCGTGACCGCGGCCAGGTCGGCGGTGCGCGAATGCGCGACGGTGACGGTGGCGTTCTCGGCCAGCAGCAGCTGCGCCAGCGGCTTGCCGACGATGTTGGACCGGCCGACGACCGTCACCACCCGCCCCTGCAGCGCGATGCCGTGATGCTTCAGCAGCTCGACCACCGCCTCGGAGGTGGCGGGGACGAACCCGTCCAGGCCGGAGGCGAGCAGACCCAGCGACAGCGGGCTGACACCGTCGACGTCCTTGCTCGCCGCGATCGACGCGCTCACGTCGTCGAGGCTGACGCCTGCGGGCAGCGGGGTCTGCAGCATGATCGCGGCGGTGGCCGGGTCGGCGCTGCGCGCGGTCAGCTCGGCGCGGATCGTCTCCGCGCTCGCGTCGGCGCCGAGATCGATGCGCTCGCAGGCGATCCCGAGACGTTCGGCGGCCTTGCGCAGAGAGTTCACGTACCAGGCGCTGGCCGGGTCGTCGTTGGCCACGATCAGCGCCAGCGTCGGCGCGGTGCCCGCGGCGGTGAGCGCGGCGGCGCGCTCCTTCGTGTCGGCGTTGATGGCGGCGGCGAGTTCCTTGCCGGTCAGCGAAGCGGTATCCACGGTGGGTCAGCTTATCCGCCGCTACCCGTCCGCCCGACCACCGGGCGGCGACGCGCGGAACGTCGTCGGGTTCCACGGTGCGACCCGGACCCGGCCGTAGGGTGTCGGCAGCTCTGCCACAGCTCTGCCCAGCACGTACCGAACCGTTCGCGGAAGGGTGTCGACTGTCGTGAAGATCTCGAGGCATTGGAAACAGCTGGCCGCCGCCGTCATCGCGGCCGCCGCGGTCACGAGCGCCACCGTCACCCCGGCCGCCGCCGAAGCCGACGTGACCGCGCTCTACAACTCCGCGCAGCGGCATTTCACCGACGGTGACGACAACGCCGGTCGCGCCGACCTGCGCGCCCTCATCGCCGCCGATCCCAACGATGTCGACGCGCTCGCGCTGCAGGCCATCTGGTCGCATTACGCCGGTGACCCGGCCGCGGTCGGCGAGGCGATGGCCCGGCTCGGCGCGGTCGACGCGGGCATGGCGGCGGGCACCTCCAACGTGCTGCGCGCGGTGACCGCCGCGGCGGCGACGCTGCCCAATCCGCTGCCCGCGCTGGTCGGTCCGCAGACCGGCATCGTCGTCCTCGGCTACGGCCTGCTGCCCGACGGCGCGCTGCGGCCCGAACTGGAGAACCGGCTCACCGCCGCCTGGCTGCAGGCGGTCGCCGCGCCGTTCTCGCCGGTGGTCGTCACCGGGGGCAACCCGCAGAACGGGATCTCCGAGGCCGAGGCGATGCGTCGCTGGCTGGTGGGCCGCGGCCTGCCCGACGAGCGGATCCACGTCGAGGACCGGGCCGGATCGACGGTGCAGAACGCACTGTTCAGCACCCGCCTGCTGCGCGATCTCGGCGCCACCAGCGCCGTGGTGGTGACCTCGCCCAACCACATCCGCCGCGCGGTCGCCGATTTCCTGGTGGCCGGGACGAACGTCGTCGGCGCGATGACCTCGCTCGAACAGCTGGTCTCGCAGCTGCCGCCGCCGGCGCGGGCCGCGCAGCGCGGGATCTACCTGGACGCGACCCGCACGTTCGAGCTCGACAGCGCGCGCTGATCCGGCGCGGGAAAAATCGGTTGTCCGGCACGGGACAATCGCTGCATGACTGTTTCCCCCCTCGACGACGTCGTCGTCGTACTGCGCGCCGCGGGCTGCGTCTTCGCCGAGGACGAAGCCGCGCTGCTGGTCGAGGCCGCCGCTGGCGACCCCGGCCGCCTCGACGACCTCGTGGCCCGGCGGGTGGCGGGGACTCCGCTCGAATATCTGCTCGGCTGGGTCGCCTTCCGTGGCCTGCGGGTCGGCGTGCGGCCGGGGGTCTTCGTGCCCCGTCAGCGCACCGCGTTCCTGGTCGAGCGGGCGGTGGCCGGGATCGCGCCGGGAACGGCGCGGGCCTGCGTGGTCGATCTGTGCTGCGGCTGCGGGGCACTCGGGCTGAGCGCGGCCACCGAACTCACCGCGCGCGGCTGCGATGTCGAGCTCGTCGCCGCCGATATCGATCCGGTGGCGGTGGCCTGCGCCAGGGAGAATCTCGCGCCGCTGAGCGCGCCGGTGTTCGGCGGGGATCTGTTCGACGCGTTACCGGGTGATCTGCGGGGCCGCGTCGACGTCCTGCTGGCGAACACGCCGTATGTGCCGACCGAGCGGGTGGCCGACATGCCGCCGGAGGCCCGCGAGCACGAACCGCTGGTCGCCCTGGACGGCGGCGCGGACGGGCTCGACGTGTTCCGGCGGGTCGCCGAGGGCGCGGCGAACTGGCTCGCGCCCGGCGGCACGGTGCTGGTGGAAACCTCGACCGGACAAGTCGACACCGCCTGCGCGGTGCTGTCCGGGCACGGTCTCACGCCGCGCGTCGAACACTCCGAGGAGTACTACGCGACCGTCGTTGTCGGTACCCGCGCGGCCTGACGACGACGGCGCAGGGCAGTCGATACCGTGACGCGCACCGCGCGCCGAACCGGCGATGCCCCCGCCCGACACGGGGTCGGCGGGGGCATCGTGGTGGTCCGAGCGGCTACTTGCGGCCGGTGAACTGATCCATCGAGTGGTACACGCCGACGGCGTTGAGGTAGAAGTCGCGCACCTTGATCGGCAGCAGACCGGTGAGCGCGCGGTTCATCCGCGAGGTCCACGGCAGCACCACCAGGGCGCCACCGTTCTTCATCTCCCGCCACGAGGTCTCGACGACGTCGTTCTGCTCGAGCATCGGCGTGAACAGGATGCCCTTGGCGCCGTCGAACATGCCGGTGTTGATGTAGGTCGGACAGACCGTGGTGACCTTCACGTGGTCGTGGCCCGCCTGCTCGAGTTCCAGGCGCACCGAATCCGACCAGCCCAGCGCCGCCCACTTCGACGCGGCGTAGACGGCCATGCGCGGGTTGGCCACCAGACCGGCCGAGGACGCGATGTTGAGGATGCGCGCCTGACCGGCACCGGCGACCATGCCCGGCAGGAACTCCAACGTGACGTACATCGGGGCCAGCGAGTTGATCGCCATGGTCTTGTCGATGTCGGCGCGGTTCTCGGTTTCCCAGAAGTAGGTGTTGCCCCGCACGATCCCGGCGTTGTTGACCAGGATGTCGATCCCGCCGATCTCCTTGCGCACCGCCTCGGCGGCCTCGCGGATCGAATCCTGCGAGGACACGTCGACGACGTGATGGTGCACCTTGCCGCCCAGGGCGGTCAGCTGCGCCGCGGTCTCGCGCAGCGCGAGCTCGTTGATGTCCCACAGCACCACCGCGTCGGCGCCCTCGCGGACCGCCGTCTCGGCGAACAGCCTGCCCAGGCCCATGGCGGCGCCGGTGACCAGCACCCGCTTGCCCGCGACCGAATCGAGTTTCATGAAATGCCTACCCCTGCTTCGTTTTCCGTACGCGCTATTTCTGGCGCAGTGTCTTCATGACACCGAAGACCAGCGTCATGGTCTTGGCCCACATCTGCTCGGACATGCCCGGCAGCGGCGCGATCGGCAGCACCCGCTGGACCGCGATGGTCTGGGTGTCGACGTACTTCAACAGCCCCTCGGGACCGTGGCGACGGCCCTGACCCGAGATGCCGAGACCACCCGACGGCGCGTCGACGCTGCCCCAGGCCGCGATGAAGCCCTCGTTGACGTTGACCGAGCCGGCGTTGATCCGGGCGGCGACGGCCTTGCCGCGCTCGGCGTCCTTGCTCCACACGCTGGCGTTGAGGCCGTAGGCGGTGTCGTTGGCGGCCTCGATGGCGGCCTCGTCGGAGTCGACCTTGTACACCGACACGACCGGACCGAAGGTCTCCTCGCGGTAGACCGTCATGCCGGGCGCCACGTCGGCGAGCACGGTGGGCTCGTAGAAGTACGGGCCCAAATCGGGACGGGCGCGGCCACCGGCGAGCACCTTGGCGCCCTTGGCGACGGCGTCGTCGACGTGCGCGGTGACGGTGTCGAGCTGACGCTGGAAGGTCAGCGAGCCCATGTCCTTGCTGTAGTCGAGGTCGCCGCCGAGCGTCATGTTCTTGACGTTGCCGACGAACTCGGCGACGAACTGGTCGTAGACCGTGGCGTCGACGTAGATGCGCTCCATCGACTCGCACAGCTGGCCCGCCGAGGAGAAGCACGCGCGCACGGCCAGCTTCGCCGCCTTCGAGACGTCCGCGTCGGCCAGCACGAGCAGCGGGTTCTTGCCGCCCAGCTCGAGCGAGTAGCCGATCAGGCGCTCACCGGCCTGCTGGGCGATGGTGCGGCCGGTGGCGCTGGAGCCGGTGTAGTCGACGTAGTCGGCGCGGGCGATCACGTCGCCGCCGATCTCGCGGCCACGGCCGAGCACGGCCTGCCACAGCCCGCGCGGCAGCCCGGCGCGTTCGGCGGCGTCGATGGCCCACAGCGCCGAGAGCGCGGTCTGGTTGTCCGGCCGGGCGATCACGGCGTTGCCCGCGACCAGGGCGGGCAGGGCGTCGGAGGCCGAGAGCGCGAGCGGGTAGTTCCACGGCGAGATCACCGCGACGACACCCTTGGGCCGGTTGCGCACCTCGACGGAGGTGAGCACCGGCAGCACGCCGCGCGGCTTGCGGTCGGCGAGCAGTTTGGGCGCGACGGCGGCGTAGTAGCGCGAGTTCAGCGCGACGTCGCCGACCTCGTCGAAGGCGTGCGGGCGGGACTTGCCGGTCTCGGTCTGCACGATGTCGAGAATGGTGTCCTGCTCGGCCAGCACGATGTCGTGGAAGCGGCGCAGGATCTCCACGCGCTGCTTGACCGGCACCTTGGCCCAGTCGCGCTGGGCGTGGCGGGCCACGGCGAACGCGCGGTCGATATCGGCGATCGAAGACTGCGGCAGGTCGCCGATCTTGTGTCCGGTCGCGGGGGCGAAGATCGGCACCGACGGCGCGCCACCCGCGACTCCTCGGTCGAACAGGGGCTTGACCAGCGCGGTCGGCAGCGCGGTGGGTTCGGCGGTCAGCTCGGGGGCTGTCGTCATTGTCGGCCCTTCTCCTCAACAGATGGGTCGCGCGGAGCGATCGCGCAGGTTCGGCTATTTGCTGAACACTAGTGTTAGATTAATGGTTCGGGCCGGTGCCGTGTCAAGCTTTCCGTGGACGTCTCGCGGTTGTGAGGAGGTGCGATGTCCGGTGATTCCGCCACGGTGCGCCGTGGGCGTCCACCGCAGACCCAGGAGCAGGCCGAAGAGGTCCGTGCCCGGATCGTCGAGGCGACGGCCGCCGTGTTCGCCCGCAACGGGTCGCGCGGGCTCAGCGTCGCCCAGATCATCGAACAGGCCGGCCTGGCCAGGCCCACCTTCTACCGCTACTTCGGCAATGTGTCCGAGCCGCTGCACGTGGTCCTCACCGCGTCCAACGACGGCCTGGTCGGGGCGATCCGCGACGCGCTGTCGGGCACCGACGAGCCGGTCCAGCTGGGTATCCGGCTGATCGACGCCTTCATCGACTGGGCGCGCGGGCACGGACCGATGCTGCGCCCGCTGTTCGCCGAACTGCACGATCCCGGCTCGCTGGTGTCGGCCTACCGTGAACGCGCCCTCGACGACATCCGCGCCCTGGTCCGCAAGACCTTCGTCGAGCTGGGCCGTCCCGTGCCCACGCCCTTGGACATGGACACGGCCCTGCATGTGTGCGAATACGTCGTCTACCGCCTGACCATGGGCACCGAACCCGGCTCCGACCCCGATCCCGTGCTGGACTCCGAAGCGCGCGTCACGATGATCCGCGTCCTGCTGGTCACCCTCGGCACCCGCGACGACCTCTCCTACGCCATGGAACTCCCCGGCCTGTTCCCCGAACCCTGAGTTCCGCCGACGTCGGCGCCTCCTGGGCGGTGGCGGTGACAACCAGAGCGACGGCGAGCAGGGCCGCGCCGGTCCAGGCGACGGGGGTCGATCGCTCGCCGAGGAGAACCACCGCGAGCAGAGTCGCGGTGAGGGGTTCGAGCAGCGTGAGGATCGCGGCCGTCGACGCGCCCGCGGCGGGCAGTCCGTGGAAGAAGAGCCCGTAGGCGACGGCGGTGGGGACCAGGCCGAGGACGGTGACGGCCAGCAGGTTCGCGGGTGCCGGGCTGATCGCGAGGCCGGTCGTCGCGGCGGGGCAGGCGAGAAGGGCTGCGCCGCCGAGGAATCCGTAGCCCGTCGCGGTCACCGCGTCGAGGCCGGGAACGGGGCGGGCGGTGACGAGGGTGACCGCGGCGAAGGCGGTGGCCGCGACCAGGGCCAGCGCGGCCCCCGCGTACAGCCCGGCCGCCTCCGGTGCCGGCACGCCGACCAGGATCGCCAGGCCGGCGATCGCCAGCGCGAGGGTCGCGCCGCGGCGCCGGTCGAGTCGCCGACGACCGGTGCGGTGGTCGACCAGCGCGACGACGACGGGTGCCGCGCCGATGGTGACGAGCGTGGCCAGGACGACCGAGGACGCCGCGATGGCGGCGAAGTAGCAGGCCTGGAACACCGCGGCCGCCGCGCCGACCGCGCCGACCCGCCGCCAGGCCGCCCGCCCGCGCGGTACACCGCGCCGCGCGAGCAGCGAGATCGCGACCAGGATCGCGCCACCGACACCGAGCCGATAGGCGGCGACCGCGATCGGGGCGAGGCCGGTGCGGTGCTGGACGAGGGTGCCGAGCAGACCGCCGGTGCCCCACAGGACACCGGCGGCGACGAGCGGGAACAGTCCACGGCGGGCGGGCGCGGACACGGACAGAGAAACAGACATCAGGGAATTCGCTCCTGCGACAGCGGGTGGGGGGTCGCGGAAACGAGGTGCGGACAGCGGCTGTGGAGGCACACACCATCGACGCCCGAGCGGTGCACGACGTCGCGCCTACCCGGTGGGTGGCACGCGTTCTCGGGGCACCTCGCTCAGGAGGCGGGCGGCGGCGTGGAGCGCGAGCACTGATGCACGTGGTCATGGTACCCAGCGCGCCGCACACAGAATCTCCACATTTGACGACGGAACCCTCCACACCGGCTCGCTAGGGTCTGACCATGGACATCAGTGGGGGCGCGACGGCAGCGCCCGCGCGGCGCATCCTCGTCGTGGACGACGAGGTGACGATCGCGGAGTCGGTCGCCGCGCGGCTGCGCGCGGAGGGATTCACCGTGACGGTGGCCCACGACGGTCCGGGTGCGGTGGCCGCGGCCGCCGCCGGGGAACCGGACCTGGTGGTGCTCGATGTGATGCTGCCCGGTTTCGACGGGCTCGAGGTGTGTCGGCGCATCCAGGCCGACCGGCACGTCCCGGTGCTCATGCTGACCGCCCGCACCGACGAAACCGACCAGCTCGTCGGGCTCGGCGTCGGCGCCGACGACTACCTGACCAAACCGTTCTCGATGCGGGTGCTGGCCGCGCGTGTGCACGCGCTGCTGCGGCGGGTCGACCGGGCCGCCGAGCGCGGCGAGAGCGCGATCGTCGTCGGCGATCTGCGGATCGACCTCGACGAGCGGCGGGTCTGGCGCGGCGCCACCGAGGCCAAGCTGACGCCGTTGGAGTTCGACCTGCTGGCTCGTCTCGCGCAGCGTCCCCGCGCCGTCCTGGCCAGGGAGCGGCTGCTCGAGGACATCTGGGATTGGTCCGACGCCTCGGGCACCCGCGCGGTCGACAGCCACATCAAGGCGTTGCGCCGCAAGCTCGGCGCCGATCTGATCCGCACCGTGCACGGTGTCGGCTACGCCCTGGACGCGCGATGAGCGAGCTGTCCGCCGACGCCGCGCGCACATTCCTCGACCGGGTGGCCGACCGGATGCCCCGGCCGCTCGATCCGCTGCGCTCCATCAAGCTGAAGCTGGCCGTGCTCATGGTGTGTTCGGGCGCGGTCGCGTTCGCCTACTTCTGGCTGCGGATCGGCTGGCTGCCGACGTTCACCACGCTCACCGCGATGATCATCGCGCTGGTCACCTCGCAGTTCCTCGCGCACGGCATCACCCGCCCGCTGCGCGAGATGACCGCGGCCGCGCGGCGGATGGCCCACGGCGACTACAGCTTCCGGGTCCGGGCCAGTTCCCGTGACGAAGTGGGGCAGCTGGCGACCGCGTTCAATCAGATGGCGGCCGACCTGGCCGCGGCCGACCGCCAGCGCCGCGACCTCATCGCCAATGTCTCGCACGAGCTGCGCACGCCGGTGACCGCGCTGCACGCGGTGCTGGAGAACATCGTCGACGGGGTGAGCGAACCCGATCCGGCGACACTGCGCACCGCGCTGGCCCAGACCGAACGGCTCGGCCTGCTCGTCTCCGAACTGCTCGATCTGTCCAGCATCGAGGCCGGCGCGTTCACCCTCGATCGCGAGCGGCTGCCGCTGGCACCGCTGTTGGCGGAGGTGATCGCCGAGGCCGAGGTGATGACGGCCGCGCTCGGCCGCGGCGTCCGGTTCACCACCTCGATCGAGCCGGCCGGGGCGACCGTGCTCGCCGACCGGGCCCGCCTGCACCAGGTGCTGTTCAACCTGCTCGACAACGCGGCCAGGCATGGACCGGCCGGCGGTGAGGTCCGCGTGTCGGCGCGGGTCGTCCCCGGCGCGACGGTCCTCGAGATCCAGGACGAGGGTCCCGGTATCCCGGAGGCGGACCGCGCCACCGTCTTCGACCGATTCACCCGGGGCGGGCGCACCGACGGCGGCGGCACCGGCCTCGGCCTGGCCATCGCGCGCTGGGTGATCGACCTGCACGGCGGCACCATCGCCGTCGCCGACCCCGGCTCCCGCATCCGCGTGGTCCTGCCCGCGGACTGACCCGACCACATCCCGACTCACCATCCCGGACCCACGTCCCGGGACGATCCCGCACACCCATCGGAGGGGACATGACCGCAGAATCCACCACCCCGCGAACACCCGGCCAACCCGCGGCCACCGCCACGGCGACCACCACCGACCCCGCTCCCCCACCGAGGCCCGCGTCCGCGCCCCCGATGCCTGCCATGCCCTCGTTACCGCCGCCGCCACCGGTCTACCGGCGCCGGTACCACGTCGCCCGCCCGGCCGGTGTCCTGCCCGCCGCGGCCGTGGCCGGCATCGTCGGCGCGACAGTGATTCCCCTCGATCGCCCCGGCATCGGCTGGCTCCTGGCCGGCGGTGTCGTCGCGGGTGCGCTCGGCGTCGTCGACCACCGCGCCCGCAGATCGGCCGATTCCGGCACATCGGCGCCGGGTCCCGCGCAACCCGACACGCTCACCTCCGCCGGGACGACGCCGTCGATCGGCGACCCGGCCGAAGGCAGCCCGTCGACTGTCGTGCCTACGCCCACGGTCGGGTCCGCCGAGACCGAAGTGGCTGCGGCGCACAAGGCTTCGACCACCTATTCCGACGCCACCCCGGCACACGCACCGGTTTCGTCGGGCGCTCCGGTACCGGCGGACGAGGACACCTCGATCGCGGCTCCAGCGCCTTCCGATCCCGTTACGGCGCAGGACAAGACGACACCACAGGCTGCACCGGCCGGTTCCGCGTCCGCTACGGAGATCCTCGAATCCGAGCCGACCGACAGCGCTGGTGCCCCCCAGTCCGCTCCAACGCCGGACAGCCCGACCGTTGTCACCAGGGAGCCGAGCCGCTCGGCACCGACGAGCCGGTCCGCTGCGGAAGCAACAGAATCGGATTCGAGTGCCGATGCGCACCGCGAATCCGCACCTGCGGTGGCCGCCGCCCCAACCACATCCGCTCCGTCGAGCGTCGAGAACACCCCGCCCGCCACAGAAGTTCCGTCCACTTCGACTCGCACCGCACCCCCGACCGCGGTGACTCCCCCGCCGCCGACCGGCGCTACCGAGACCGCCGGTGTCGACCCGGTGCCCGCGGCGACGGTCGGACCGGCGACCGGCGAGTCGGCATCGCGTGTGCCGACACCGCCGGACGCGAGCACCTCGCCGACTGCCGAGGCCGTGGCCGCGCGGCATCGGCTGTGGTGGACCGCCGCCGCGCTCGCGCTGCTCGGGGTCGGTACGTTCCGGGCCGCGGGGTGGTTGTTCGTGCTGTGTGTGCTGGCGGCGTGTGTCGCGGGCTCGCTGGGGGTGTTGGGGCGGCGATCGAATCGCGGGATCGTGCACGACATGGTCGCGGTGCCGTTGGCCTCGTTCGGGGCGGTGCCGTGGGCCTTCTCGGGGGTGCGCGGGGCGCGGCCCACGGAGCTGTCGAGCGTGCGGCGCTATGGTGCGTCGGTCGCGGTGACGGCCGCGTTGCTCGTGGTGTTCGTGCCGCTGCTGGGCGGTGCGGACGCCACCTTCGCCGAGTTGCTCAGTGGGTTGGTGCCGTCGATCGATGCGGCGACGGCCTGGCAGTGGATTCTGCTGTTCGCGGTGATCGGGATGGGCGCGCTCGGCGGGCTGTACCTGCTCGCCGGGCCGCTCGCCGCCGCCGACGCCCAGCCGCGGCCCGCCCGGTTGTGGACGCGCAGTGAATGGGTGCTGCCGGTCGGCGCGCTGACCGTGCTGTTCGGCGTGTTCCTCGGTGCCCAGTTCGTCGCCCTGTTCGGCGGTGACGACTATGTCCAGCGCACCGCCGGTCTCACCTACGCCGAGTACGCGCGCAGCGGCTTCTGGCAGCTGTCGGTGGTGAGCATCCTGACCCTGGCGGTGATCCTGGCGGTGCTGCACTGGGCGTCGCAGGAGACGGCCGCCGACCGGCGCTGGCTCCGGGTCCTGCTCGGCGCGGTGAGCGTGCTGGCGCTGGTGATCGTGGGCTCGGCGCTGGCGCGGATGTGGACCTATCAACAGGCCTACGGCTTCACGGTGCTGCGCCTGCTGGTGGAGGTGTGTGAGCTGTGGGTCGGTCTGGTCTATGTGCTCGTGCTGGTCGCGATCGCCCGGCTGCGCTGGAGCTGGGTGCCGCGCGCCGCGGTCGGCACCGCGCTCGCCACCCTCCTCGCGCTCGCCGTGCTCGACCCGGAACGCTTTGTCGCCGAACGCAATATCGCCCGCTGGGAACACGGCAAGCGGCTCGACACCGAGTATCTGAGCACCCTGTCCCCGGATATCCTGCCCGCGCTCGACGGGTTGCCCGCCGGGCTGCGCGCCGACATCGAAGACCCGATCCGCGCCGACCTCGACGACGACCACTGGTGGTCGTGGAACCTGTCGCGCGGATCGGCGCGCTGAGGCCGGGTCAGGACTGGGTGCTCCGGGACAGTCCGCTGGCCCGGAGCACCCGTCGTCCGATCGCGGCGCGAATGGCTTCCTCGGTGCCGATGATGCGCACATGGGTGCGGGCGCGGGTGATCGCGGTGTAGAGCAGTTCTCTGGTGAGCAGCGTGGATTCGGGTTCGGGCAGGACGACCGAGACGGTGTCGTACTGGCTGCCCTGGCTGCGGTGGATCGTCATCGCGAACACCGTGACGACGGCCGGGAACTGGGTCGGATGCACGAGGTAGGGCTCGCTGCCGCGCTGCAGGGCCGCGCGCAGCGACCCGTCGGGCCTGCGGACGATGACGCCGGTGTCACCGTTGTAGATCCGCGCCTCGTGATCGTTGGCGGTGACCAGCAGCGGCTGGCCGGGATACCAGACCGCTTGCGGCCCTTCGGGTCCCGCGCCACCGGCCGCGGCCCACTCCGCGGCCATCCGATCCCACCGCTCCACCCCGAACGGACCCTGCCGATGCGCGCAGAGCAACCGATGCGATTCCAGCGCGGTCAGCGCGCCGACCGCGTCGCCCGCGTTCGCGGCGGCGGTGACCGCGAGGGCCGCCCCGGTCACGTCCGCCCGGACCGCCGCGGTCTCGTCGGGCGCGCACAGCGACACGTCGTCACCACCGGCCCGCAGGATCGCCAGCGCGGCATCGGCATCGCCTGCCCGCACCGCGACCGCCAGGTCGGCGATCCGGCCGCCGAAGCGCCGCCCTCGGGTCAACCGGACGATGCCACCGCGCAGGCGGCGCTGTTCCAGTGCGCTCAGCGACTCCGGATCCCGTGGCGCCCCTTCCTGATGCGCCACGCCGGTCGGGAACTCCACCCGACCGTCCGCCGCATCATCCGCGGCCCCAGGACTCGGATCGGAGCGCAGCAGCTCCCGCAGTGCCGGATTCGGCGCGCCGCTGATCGGGCCCGCGACCAGGTCGGCCAGCACCGCACCGGCATCGACGGAGGCCAGCTGATCCGGGTCGCCCACCAGGACCAGCCGGGTGTCCGGTCGCAGTGCCGAGAACAGGTGGCTCATCATCGTCAGTGACACCATGGAGGTCTCGTCGACGACGACCACGTCGTAGGGCAGCCGGTTGTGCGCGTGGTGGCGGAATCGTGTGGTGCGCCCCCGCTGCCAGCCGAGGAGGCGGTGCAGGGTGGCGGCGGTCAGTTCGGGGAGCCCGAGTTCGGCGGCCTGTTCGCGCACCGCTTCCTGCAGGCGCGCGGCGGCCTTGCCGGTCGGCGCGGCCAGGGCGATCCGCAGGGCGGGAAGTTTGGGGGTGGCGCGGCGGTGGGCGGTGAGCAGCGCGAGGATGCGGGCGATGGTGTGGGTCTTGCCGGTACCGGGACCACCCGCGACCACCGTGGTCCAGTGGGTGGCGGCGAGCGCGGCGGCCAATCGCTGCCGGTCCGGCCCCGCGCCGAGGGGGTCGGCGAACAGCCGATCCAGTTCGGCGCGCACGAGCGCGGTGTCGATCTCCGGGTGGTCGGCACTGCGCACGGTGAGGACCCGTCGCAGGGTCTGCTCCTGCTGGTAGTACCGGTCGAGGTAGAGCAGCGCGCCACCCTCGGCGTCGGCTTCGACCAACCGCAGCGGCCGCAGCGGACCGGCCTGCCCGCCGCGGATGAGCGGACTGCGGCGCAGCGCGGCCAGCACCTGGTCGGTGTCGGGCCACGGCAGGGTGGCCGGATCGATTCCCGCCGCGGTGTCGCGGCTTTCGTCGGCATCGATGCCGATCTCCCGCATCCTGGCCAGTTCCAGGCACACCGAGCCCGACCGCACCGCACGCACGGCGAGAGCGGCCGCGAACAGCACGTCCTCGGACTCCTCGCGTCCCATCCGGCCCAGCCGCACCGCGACATGCACATCCGCGGCGGAGAGCACCCCGGCCTCGTTGAACACCCGCAACAGCCCGGTTCCGCGCTGCGCCACCTGAATCGACGTCACCGACCGACCTCCCCGGAGCGACGGCGGTCGGCCACGACCGACCTACGCGGGTCGTGTCCACGCGCGGTCATCGTGGTCCTCCCGCGAGCAGATCCGACAGCGCGACAACGAGTTCGGCGGGCGGATGCCAGTCGAACACGCCGTGGCCGGGCGGGGTCAGCGCACCGATCATGCCGCGCACGAACAGGTACCGCGCGCCACCGAGGTGCCGGGCGGGATCGTAGCCTGGCAGCCGCCAGCGCAGATAGCGGTGCAGCGCCACCGCGTACAGCAAGGCCTGCAGCGGATAGTGCGAGCGGATCATCTCGGTCACCATGTGCTCGCGACGGTAGTGCTCGACGGTGAGATCACCCGTGCCGAGCCGGTTCGTCTTGTAGTCGACGATCAGGTAGCGGTGCGTCCCGGCGTCGCCGGGCACCCGCAGCACGGCGTCGATACTGCCAGTGAGGTAGCCGCGCAGGACGGTGTCGGGCAACGCGGCCAGGTGGTCGGCGTAACCGGCGAGCACGTCGTCGGCGGGCAGATGCGTCCGCAACAACTCGGCGACGGCGTGCATCCCGGCCGACCGCGCGCCCGGGGTGTCGCCGCCACCGAGGGGCAGTTCGAATTCCAGCTCGCACAGCCGGTCCCGGGTGGCGACCGCCGCGAGCGAGCCGAAATCGGCGGGGGTGCGCAGGACCTCGAGCAGGGCGGTGGCCAGCAGGTCGACATCGAGTTCGGCCATGGTGTGCTCGACGGCCTCCGCACAGCGGGCGGCGACCTCGACGGCCAGATCCGGGGCCGAGGTGTCGACGGTTTCCAGGATGCCGTGCACGAGGGTGCCGAACTCGGCGCCGTAGGGCAGCGCGTTCATCAGCGACGGCGCACCGGTGTCGACGGCGGGAGCGTCGAGCGGGGCGTCGGCCGGCTCGTCGTCGGGTCCGGGCCCGTCCTCGGGTTCTTCCTCGCTGACCCCGGCCAGATCGTGCGCGCCCGCGGTGAGCGCGGAATACGACGTCCGCCGCCACTGCTGATCGAGTACCCGCGAGAACGCCGCGACAGCCAGCTCACCGGTCGGCAGTTCGGTCCTGACCCGGCGCGGCTCGACATCGTCGGGCCGGTCCACCGCGGTCACCGAGATCACCTCGGACGCGGGCGCCGCCCACTCCACGAGTCGTTGCACGGCAGCGGCGTCCGCGGGGATGTCGGCGCGGCGCGGAACCTGCGCCGAGCCGGGCCTGCGGCCCAGGATCATCCGGTGCAGCGGTGCCGCCGCGGTGGTGACGGCGGGTGCCCACCAGGCGACGACCTGGCACATGGCACGGGTCAGCGCGACGTAGAGCAGCCGCAGCTCCTCGCCCGATTCCTCGGCCTCGCTGCGCAATTGGCGCTCACCGTAACCGGGTGCTTCCTTGCCGCCGATATCGAGCACCCTGGTGCCGTTGTCGTCGTGGAACAGCAGCGTGGCCGGATACGGGTTCTTGGCGCTGTCCCATGCGAAAGGCAGGTACACGAGCGGGAATTCGAGTCCCTTGCTGGCGTGCACGGTGGCGATCTGCACGGCGGCGGCGTCGCGGTCCAGGCGCCTGCTGCGGCCGCTGACGCTGCCCGCCTCCGGATCGCGGACCCGATCGGCCAGCCAGCGGGTCAGCGCGGTCAGGCCGAGCCCGTCGGCCAGGGCCACCTCGTCGAGCAGCTGGGCGAGGTGGCGCAGGTCGGTGAGTTCGCGCTCGCCGTTCTCCACCGCCAGCAGGCGCGGCGCGAGATCGGTCTCGGTGGCGAGCTTGTCGAAGACCGCGGCGAACCCGGCACGGGCGAACAGGCGCGCCGCCTCCCGCAGCTGCGTCGAGACCCGCCCGACGAGATCGGCTCCCCCGGCATCGATCTCGGCCACCGTGACGCCCAGGATCGGCGTGCACGCGGCCAGCCGGACCCGGTCACCCCGATGCGGCTGCTCGAGCGCACGCAGCACCCACAGCCAGTCGGTGGCGGCCACGGTGGCGAACACACTGGTGCCGCCGGCCAGCACGGAGGCGACCCCGACCCGGTCCAGCGCCGCCCGCACCACATCGATCTGGGTGCGGGTCCGCACCAGTACCGCGATGTCGCCGGGCCCGATCGGCCTGCGCACCCGGCCGTCGCCGACCTCGGTGAGCGAATGATCGGCGCCGCGTTCGGGTTTGGCCTCGATGGTGGCGCCGGACTCGAGCAGGGTGACGATGTCGGCGGCCAGGTCGTCGGCCACCTCGGCGCGCTGCCTGCCGACCGAGGGGAACCCCGACCGGTTGCGCGGGCCCGCGCCGGTCCGCGGCAGCACCCGCAGCCGCAGCGGGGTGATCACGTCCGGATCGCCGTGCAGCCGGGTCGCAGGCCGGGTCGGCGTCACCGGATAGACGCTGATCTCCGGATGACCCAGTTCCGCACCGCCACACAGGTGGTCGAGCGCCCGCAGCAGTCCGGCGTCGCTGCGCCAGTTGCGGGTGAGTTCGCTGCGCCGCTCGGCCAGCGCGACCGCGTCCAGGTAGCTGAGCACCTCCGCGCCACGGAAGGCGTAGATGGCCTGCTTCGGGTCGCCGACCAGCACCAGCGTGGCGTGTTCGTGGAAGGCCAGGCGCAGGATGTCCCATTGCAGCGGGTCGGTGTCCTGGAACTCGTCGACCAGCGCGACCCGGTACCGCTGCCGGATCCGTGCGCACGCGCGTGGGCCGTGGTCCGGGTCGGCCAGCACCTCGTGCAGCAGCACCAGCAGATCGTCGAAATCGCGCAGTCCCGCCCGACGCTTGCGGCGTTCGGTCTCCGCGCGCACCGCCGTCGCGAAGGCCACCCGCTCCCCCGCCGCACCGTCGGTGCGCGGCGCCAGGTCGGCATGGCGGTCGTGCACGGCGGCCAGCGCGAGGGTGTGCGCCTCGCGCACCGTGAACGGCGCGCGGTCGCGGGCGTAGCGGGCGAGGTAGAGGTCGTCGGCGACGGTGGCGACCAGCTCGTCGACCGATTCCACCAGTCGCGCGCCCGGATCGTGTTCACCGGCCAGGCCCAGTTCGTCGAGCATCCGCTGACAGAACGAGTGCGTCGTGGCGATGGTACCCGCGTCGAAATCGGCCAGGGCGGTGAGCAATCGGTGCCTGCGCAGGCGCACGGTCGCCGGATCGGTGTCGGCCAGCGCGCGCACCAGCTCGTCCGGATGGACCCGCGCGGCGCCCGGATCGGCGAGCGCGGCGGCGACCGTCACGAAGCGGTCCCTGGTGCGCTCGCGCAGTTCCTGGGTGGCGGCGCGGCTGAAGGTCACCAGCAGCAGCTCGGTGATGGCGATGCCCGCCTCGGCGACGTAGCGCACCGCCAGACCGACGATGGCGTGGGTCTTGCCGGTCCCCGCGCTCGCCTCGAGCACCGTGGTGCCCGCCGGTAGTGGTCCGGCCGCGTCGAAGGCGGCCGGCGCCGACATCGTCCCCGTCACGGCTGCCCCTGACTCTCCGCCGCCAGCAGCGGCGCCCACCAGCGCCGCGCGATCGCCCCGAACCGGGTGCTCTCCGGTTCGCCCGCCGGGGCGGGAGCGGCGGCGAAACGGTCGAAGCGCGGGGCCCGGCCCCACACATAACGCAGATAGCGGTCGGTGTGGTCACCGAACTTGTCGGGACCGTTGGGGCCGCCGTCGAAGGCGTGTTCGGCGGCGAGCAAGGCGTCGGCGACGCTGTCGCCCCGGAAGCGGCGTTCGGCGTAGGCGGCGGTGGCGACCGGTGCGACTGGTAGCGGCTCGCACAGCCCTTCGTCGCGCAGCCGGACCAGCTCGCGGAGCACCGCCAGCGCGGCGGGCGCCTCGGGCGCCACGATCACCGACCGGGCGACCGGCCTGCTGCGGAACTGACCGCGCCCGGTGCTGATCGCCCGCCACGACCGATCCTCGGTCGCGGCGAGCGCCAGCAGCGAAACCCAGGCGGCCAGGCGATGTTTCGGGGCCAGCCGGGAGTAGGTGGTGCGCACCAGCGTCTCGCCGCGGACCTCGGGCACGGTGCCGGCCAGGGTGCGGCCGCCGCCGAGGTCGACGGCGATATCGACCGCGCGCGGACTCGCTTCGTAGTCGGGCTGGGCGGTGCGCACGAGCGTGTCGACGGTGCCCTCCACCTCGTCGAGGACCGCGCCGCCGAAAGCGAAGGGCGGCAACGTGCCGCGCCGCCATTCCGCGGCACGCAGCCCGGCGGGATCGGCGCCGGTGAGCCGCGCCGACAGCATCCGTTCGCCCAGATCCCATTTCGCCAGGCCGTCGAGTTCGATGGGCAGCTGGTCGGCGATGTCCTCGGCTTCCTCGGGCACCCGCAGTCCGAGGCGCTGCCACAGGAACGCGCGCACCGGATGCTCGGCGAAGGCGATCAGCTCCGCCAGTGCCACATCCCCCTGCGGGACCGGCGGCAGCGGATCGGTCAGCAACGGCGGGCGCGGCCGCGCGGGCCGGGCGGCCGCACGGGCGCCCGCCAGCGCGACGGTGTCGAAGCTGCGCGGCCGCTCGGGAGCGAAATTGCGCCGATCGAAGGCCTGGAGGGGATGGCGGACGTGCACCGCGGCCATCGCGTCCGGACCGACGTGGGCGGCGAGGACGTCGAGCAGCTCGGCCACCGGGACCGCCGGCGGGCGCGCGGCGCCGGTCACCGGGTCGGCGCCGGTGTGCAGGATCAGCAGCCGTTCGCCCGCCGCCATGATCGCGTCGAGCAGCAGCTGGCGGTCCTCGCTGCGGGCATCGCGTTCGCCGACGAGCGGGTCGCGGGCCAGCAGGTCGTCGCCGTCGACGGAGCCCGTCCGCGGGAAGACGTCGTCGTCGAGGCCGAGCAGAATCACCACCCGGTGCGGCACCGACCGCATCGGGACCAGCGTGCACACCGTGAGTTCGCCGGTGCGGAAATTCGCCCGTCCGGGTCCGCCCGCGAGGCGACCGGTCAGCAGCACCGCGACATCGGCCAGGCGCAGCGGCGTCCGGCCCGCGTGCTCGGTGGCGGCGACGATCTCGCGACGCGCCTCGGTCCGGATCCAGGAGTGCGCGTCGGGCACATCGGTGAGCAGGTCGACCGCGCGCAGCAGCACCGCCGTCCACTCGGCGGCCGGTCGCGGGCCGCGCAGATCGCGCAGGCAGACGGCGAGCCGGTCGACGAACTCGGCGAAGCGCCCCGCCAGGTCGACATCGTTGGAGTCGACGTCGTCGAGCGGCAGGGCCAGGTCCAGCCAGTCGTCGCCGGATTCGTCGGCGGTGACGCCGAGCAGGATCCGGTCGACCGCGGCGTTGAGAGTGTTCTGCGCGAAGTCGGCCAGGCCGAACGCCTCGCGCTGACGCTGCCCGATCCCCCAGCGGGCGCCGGACTCGGCGGCCCATTCGCGCAGCCGCTCGATGTCGTCGTCGTCGAAACCGCAGCGCCTGCGCACGGTCTCGCTCGCCGCCAGGTCCAGCACCTGCGTCACCGTGACGCGACCGTCGGCGAGCTCGAGCAGCTCGATGACCACCGCGAGCATCGGGTTGGTGACCGCCCGCCCACGGTCGGCGAGCCGCACGCGCAGCTGGTGGGCCGGGTGCTCGCCCTCGACGGGCAGATCGACGGCGCCGGTGCCGCGGTGACCGAAGGCCGCGCGGACCAGCGGCGCGTAGGCCTCCACGTCGGGGCACATGATCAGCACGTCGCGCGGTTGCAGGTCGGGGTCGGCGGCGAAGGTCGTCAGCAGCAGGTCGCGCAGCACCTCGACCTGGCGGGCGGGGCCGTGGCAGGCGTGCAGCTCGACGCTGCCGTCGGCCGCCGCGCCCGGCCCGGGGACCTGGTCGTCGCGGATCGCCGCCTGGACGATGCCGAGCAGCGTGGCGTCCGCTCGGGTGCCGGGGAGGTGGATCGTGCTGTGCAGCAACGGGTTCAGCCGCCGCTGGAGTTCCCGCACGTCCCTGGCCAGGCCGGCCAGGAGCGGGTGCCGGACGAGGTCGGCGGTGTGGTCGGCCGAGCGCGTCACCACCGGCGCGTCCACCTCCCCGTGGAGCCGTGTGACAGGGTCGGCCGCCGACAACGCCGTCCACATCGCGGGGCTCGGATGGGCCAGCCAGAGGTGGACGTCGCGGTGCTCAGCCAGCGCGACGAGCACCGCGAGCTGATCGGCGGGCAGCCGGGTGAGGCCGAACAGGGACAAGCGCGCGGGCAGGTCGACCGAGTCCGGTGCGGCCCGCAGCCGCGCGCACGCCGCGGCGAGCCGTTCGGCCGGGCTCGGCGAGCCGACGGCCGCGCGCAGTGCCCGCCACAACAGCGGCTGCCAGGCGAGGTCCTCGGGGACCGGACCGCCCGCGCCGTCGGTGTCGGCGCCGCGGGCCCAGTCGAGGATCAGCTGCGGTCGCTGCGCGGCGTAGGAGTCGAACAGCACCGCCAGGTGCGCGGCGGTGGCGTAGCGCCTGCCCACCCGATGCCCCGCGCCGGGCAGCCCGAGGTGGCGCGCCAGCACGGCCGCCCACGGCTGCTCGACGACCTCGTCGAGCACGCCCAGCAGGGTCCACACCAAGCGCTGGCCCGCCCACGGATCGTCGGCGGGCGCGACCCCGCTCGCGGCGGCCAGCACCTCGGCCACCAGCGCCGTCGGCGCGGGAAACGCGATATTGGCGGCCACGCCGTCACCGGCGCCCGCCACGCCGAGCACGCCCGAGAGCCGCTGCGCCAGCCAGCGCTCCACCCCCTTCGCCGGGACCGCGACCACCTCGGTGGTGAACGGATCGACCGGCGCGTCGGCGAGCACCCGCCCCAGTCCGTCGGCCAGCGCGTCGGCGCGTTCGGCGCGATGGAGGTGCAACGGCATCCGTTGTTTATACGCCCAGCGACCGACCCGCAATCGTGCGGCCCCGCCGGGACCACCGCGCAGGGCGAGTGAAATAGACCACACCGCAACGCGTCCCGGCCGTGCCTGCGCCACCCTGGTTACCCACCGTGGGATCGTTGCCCTTCGGGTGGGACAGTTCGGCCGCAGGCGAAAGGCTGGTCCGGTTCATGATCGCGCAGGTGATTCCCCTGGTTCCCGGTGGCGGTTTCATCGTCCGCCGTGTGGGCGACCGCTGGGAGCTGATCAACTCCCGGCGCTACGGGCCGGATCAGGTGCTGCACTCCTGGCCGCTGAATCAGCACGGCGAAGCGTTCGAGCACTGCCACCGGCTCAACGGCTGTACCATCGCTACCCCGCACGCCGCGCATCACTGAGCGGAAAACCGGTGCGGCGCAACGACGCTGTAACACACTCGGGTGCGCACCTCAAGTAGTGCACAACGGCGTCAGGTGTGCGAGTGTGGTCCCTCGTGCGTGACCGTTCCCCCGCCACCCGCGTCGTTCCCCGGGTCGCAGCAACCGCCTGTCTCCTCGCCGCCGCGGCCGTCCTCACTCCGGGCGTCCCCGTGCTGGTCCCTTCGGCCCACGCCGTGCCGCCTGCGCTCACCCAGGTGTCGCAGCCCGGCTTCGACAGCGATATGAGTTCGCGGATCGCGCGGGTGAACGCCTATCTAGCCGGGCGCCCCGGCGTCACCGGGTACGTGCTGCGCGATCGCCGCACCGGTGGCATCTACGCCAACGAGCACGCCGAGAACCAGGTGTGGACCGCCTCGACGATCAAGCTGGCCATCGCCGCCGACCTGCTCAACCGGGCCAGGGTCGGCGCCATCGGACTGTCTCCTGAGGACCGCGCCAACATGGAGTCGATGCTGGCCACCTCCAACGATCACGCCGCCGACGTGCTGTGGAACAAGTACATCGGCATCGATCGGATGGCCTACAACAACGCGTTTCGCGCGTACGGCATGGTCAGCCTGATCCCGCAGCCGACCGCCTCCGCGATGTTCCCCGACTGGTCGTTCCAGAAGTGCACCGCCGCCGACCTGGACCGGCTGATGAACACCATCCTCGACACGATGCACCCCGACGACCTCGCCTACCTGCTGGACCGGATGCGCTCGGTCGACTCCAACCAGCACTGGGGTGTCTGGGGCGCCGGCTCGCGGATGCGGCCCGGCCTGAAGAACGGCTGGTCGGCCGAGGCCGACGGCTGGGTGGTCAACTCGGTCGGCGTCGCCGGTGACGGCGAGCGCTACACCCTGGCCATCATGAACGCCCTCGGCAGCGACGGCGGATACACCGAGGGTTCCGAGACCGACACCAAGGTCGCCGAGCTCCTGCTTGCCGGTCGCTGACCTTTCCCGTCCCGTATTCTCGATCTTGTCGACCGGTCCGCGTGCCACGGTGTCGCTCACCGCGGTCCGCGGTTCCCGGTGAGAGAACGCACCACAGCAGGATCGGAACCGGGATCTCGTGGCGACGCTGCCTCCGGAGCCGACTACGGTTAACCCTGTCACCACCGTTGCGGGGCCCACCCCAGTCTGTCGAGGAGCAGGACGATGAGCACTCAGTCTGTCGGGAACCAGCGACACCGTGTGGTGGTGATCGGTTCCGGGTTCGGCGGCTTGTTCGGCACCAGGCACCTGCGCAAGGCAGATGTCGACATCACCCTGATCTCCAAGACCTCCACGCACCTGTTCCAGCCGCTGCTGTACCAGGTGGCCACCGGCATCCTCTCGACCGGCGAGATCGCGCCCGCCACCCGGCTGGTG
The DNA here is from genome assembly GCF_019266065.1 of Nocardia sp. MH4. Taxonomy (GTDB): domain Bacteria; phylum Actinomycetota; class Actinomycetes; order Mycobacteriales; family Mycobacteriaceae; genus Nocardia; species Nocardia canadensis. Next base: position 99,612 of record NZ_LPNR01000110.1, read on the forward strand.
CTGCGCAAGCAGAAGAACGCGCAGGTGTTGCTCGGCGATGTCCACGACATCGACCTGGTCAACAACACGGTCACCTCGCGACTACTCAACCGCGACACCGTCACCCCGTTCGACAGCCTCATCGTCGCCACCGGCGCGCAGCAGTCGTACTTCGGCAACGACCACTTCGCCACCTTCGCGCCCGGCATGAAGACGATCGACGACGCCCTCGAACTGCGCGCCCGCATCCTCGGCGCCTTCGAGCAGGCCGAACTCGCGACCACGCAGGAGGAGCGCGACCGGCTGCTCACCTTCATCGTCGTCGGCGCCGGTCCGACCGGCGTGGAGCTGGCCGGTCAGATCGCCGAGCTGGCCGACCGCACACTCGACGGCACCTTCCGCACCATCGACCCTCGTGACGCGCGCGTCATCCTGCTCGAGGGGGCGGGCGCGGTGCTCGGCCCGATGGGCCCCAAGCTGGGCGCCAAGGCCGCCAAGCGGCTCGAGAAGATGGGCGTGGAGATCCAGCTCAACGCCATGGTGACCGATGTCGACGCGCACGGCGTCGTCGTCAAGGACGCCGACGGCGGCACCCGCCGGATCGAATCCGCCTGCAAGGTGTGGTCGGCCGGTGTGCAGGCCAGCCCGCTGGGCAAGATGATCGCCGAGCGCTCCGAGGGCACCGAGGTCGACCGGGCCGGGCGCGTCATCGTGGAACCGGACCTCACGGTCAAGGGTCACCCGAACATCTTCGTGGTCGGCGACCTCATGTCGGTGCCCGGCGTGCCGGGTCAGGCGCAGGGCGCGATCCAGGGTTCCACCTACGCGGCCAAGGCCATCAAGGCCGGTCTCAAGGGCCAGACCCCCGAGCAGCGCGCGCCGTTCAAGTACTTCAACAAGGGCTCGATGGCGACGATCTCGCGGTTCGACGCCGTCTGCCAGATCGGCAAGATCGAGTTCAGCGGCTTCCTGGCCTGGCTGGCCTGGCTGGCGCTGCACCTGTACTACCTGGTCGGATATCGCAGCCGGATCGTCACCGTGATCGGCTGGTTCGTCTCCTTCCTCGGCCGCAATCGCGGTCAGATGGCCGCCACCGAGCAGTGGGTCTTCGCCCGGCTGGCGATCGAGGAGGTCCAGTCCGATCAGGCCGACGCCGACGAGCTGGCGGCGGCGCTGGGTGCCCCGCCCGGTAACAACAGCAAGGCGCGTCAACAGCGCGAAGTCGGCTAGGCGCCGTGTACCGCGAGGCCGGGTGGTTCCCCGAACCACCCGGCCTTCGCCGTATTCCGGGTTGCCGTCGTTTCGGACCCATCCGGGTCCGGTCCCGGTCCGAATGCCGGACGTCATATGTGTGACCAATCCCCCGGATGAAAGGTGATCTATGGCGACGGGGAAACACAGGGCGCCGAGCCCGCAGCGACAGAAGGTGGGTTCGGTCGTCGCGGCAGGAGCGGTACCCCTGGTCATGGCCCTGATCGGCACGGGCACCGCGAACGCCGATCCCGCGCAGGCGGCGGTGACCCAGACCGAGCATCCGGCCGGGCCGGAGTTCGACGCGGTGGCACCCAACGCCACCCCCTATGTGGGCCAGCAGATGCCGGAGAACACGCGCAGTTCGCTGGCGTGGTCGCGATCCGGCCCGGAGACGGATTACCTGTCCCCGGTGGGCACGCTGCACACGCCGACCGCGGTCGCGCCGGTGCCGCCGATCCTGCCGCCACCGGGACAGTTCCGCTTCGGTGACCAGCTGGTCCCGGTGCCGGACTTCGTCCCGGTCGACACGTCGATCCAGATCAACGACGCCGCGGCCAACACCGAGGCCAATCTCGCGACGTTCCTCGACTCGGTCGGGCTCGAGCGCAGCCGCTCGGACCGGATCGCCTCGGAGACCCTGGGCTCGGCCGCCCGCGGCGCGGCGGTCGGGTCGATGGTGGCCACCCCGTTCGCCATGGTGGCGAGCACGGGCGGCGCGGTGGCCGGTCTGGTCGCCGGTATCCCGTTCGTCCCGATCGGCCTGGTCGCGGGCCCGATCCTCGGCGGGATGGCCGCCTACATGGCGGTGTCGGTGCCGTTCACGGTGGTCGGCGCCGGTGTCGGCGCGGCGGTGGGCGCGGCGAGCGGGTTCCTCGCGCCGCCGCGCGCGGCCGCGCCGGAGTCGATCGCCGACGACGCGGCGCTGGTCAGCGCCTGATCGTCGCTTCGTACCGCAGTGGGAGCCGGGGTTCGCCCCGGCTCCCACTGTCGTTCTAGCCGACCGTGACCGCGTGCGCCGCCTCGTCCGGCGAGCCGGCGCGCAGGCGGGAGCCGGTCCGGGTCGCCAGTGATCCGCCCGCGGCCAGCGGCAACCGCACCGCGTCCAGACCACCGGACCAGGCGGGTCGATCGTCCGGATAGCGCAGTTCGCTGTCGAGGGCACGGGCGGCGCTGAGCCGGTCGTCGGTGACCGTGTCCGCACCGAGGGCGAGGCGGTGGCGCAGCAGCGGCAGATCGTCGAGATCGGCGATCAGGTCACCACGCCACCGGCCGGCGTCCTCACCGCTGCGCCCGAGCTGCACTCGCTCGCGAAGCCGCAGCCGCGCGTCGGCGGCCAACCGCACGGTCGTCACCGTGTGGTGCTGTGCGCCACCGGCGACGATCGTCGGTTCCGGAGCGAAATCCAGTTCCGCGCCCGCGCCGACCTCGAAGTGCCAGTGCCCCACCGACATCGGTGTCCGCGCACTCGGCAGCGCGATCGTCGCCGCCACCGACCGGACGATCAAGCGCGCGCCCGGCAACACGACGATGCGGATATCGAGCTCGTCCCCACCGAGCGGGGTCGCCGCGGTCCCGATCAGGTGCACGGTGTCGGCGCCGGTGGACCGCCCGGCCAGGCCGCCGACCGCGTCGATGCGCGGCAGCCTGCCCGGGGCGGCGACGATGCTCAGCTCAGTGCGCAACGCCGGTCGCCGCGTCCTGTTCGGCGGCCACCCGCAGCTGCTCGCGCACCCACGCCAGCACCGGGGTGGCGGCGGGATCGTCGGTCAGCGATACCAGCGCGGTGGGACGCCCCTCGCGTACCTTGGCCGCGTCGCGTTCCATGACCCCCAGATCGGCGCCGACCAGGGGCGCCAGGTCGGTCTTGTTGACCACCAGCAGATCCGAGAAGGTGACACCGGGGCCGCCCTTGCGCGGCACCTTGTCGCCACCGGCCACGTCGACGACGAAGATCTGCACGTCGATCAGGCCCGAGGAGAATGTCGCGGTGAGGTTGTCACCGCCGGACTCGACCAGGATCAGGTCCAGCGGCGGGTTGGCCGCGACCAGGTCGTCGATGGCGTCGAGGTTGGCGGTGATGTCGTCACGGATGGCGGTGTGCGGGCAGCCGCCGGTCTGCACGGCGGTGATCCGCTCGTCGGGCAGGACCGCGTGGCGGCGCAGGAAGTCGGCGTCCTCGGTGGTGTAGATGTCGTTGGTCAGCACGGCGAGGGACAGCTCGTCACGCAGCTGCCTGCACAGCGCCGCGACCAGCGCGGTCTTGCCGGAGCCGACCGGGCCGCCGATGCCGATCCGCAGCGCCTCGCCCGGCGTGCGGTGCCGCTTGGGACGGTCGTGGCTGTGATCGTGCGGTTCGCCGTCGATCAGATGGGGCGGCATGGGAACTCCTTCTCGAGGGGACGGGGATGTCGGGCGGCTACGAAGCGAACAGCGGCATGTCGCGATCCAGGTGACGTTCGGCCAGCGCGTCCTGCAGTGGGTCCGACAGCGCGGCCAGGCCGGTGACCGCCTCGGCGGCGATCCGGTCGCACAGCGGGGCCAGCCGCATCGTGCCCGCGGCGATGGCGGCGGGATCGAGGGCGAGCAGCCGTTGCGCGGCGGTGGCCGCGCCGGTGAGCGTGGTGTAGACGACGACGCCCGCGAGCTGGTCGGGGCTGGCGCCGCAGGCGGCGCCGACCATCCCGAACACCGTCGACAGATGCGGCCGTGCCCCGGCGCGGGCCCACTGCTGTTCCGGCCACAGCTGTTTGGCCAGCCGCAGCAGGCCACGGCCCTGCGCGCGCGAGGCCGCCCGCGCGGCGGGCGAGGGCGTCCTGGCATCGGCTTCGAGCTCGGCGCGTTCCGGGGTGAGCGTCGCCCCGCACACGGCGGCCGCGAGCGAGGCGGCGACCAGACCCGAGGTGGCGATCCGCCGGCGCAGATACAGCTCGACACCGGCGGTGTCACGCACCAGCCCCGCCGCCACCGCTTCCTCGACACCGCCGGAGTGCACATGCCCGCCGATGGGCAGGCGCGAATCGGCCAGGGCGAGCAATGTCGCCAGGCCCGCCGCACCCTCGTTTCGCATCCGCCGATCCTATGCAACGGATCTGGACATCCGCCCGGTGAGGGCGCACAGTGGCGCCGGTCACCCCGCCGCTCGGTCGTGGGTCAGCGGGCGCTGCGCGCCGATCGCCAGGCCAGCGCCGCCATCGCGATCAGCAGCAGCGCGCCGCCCGCGGTCGCGACATGCATGCCGCTGACGAAGGACTCGCGCGCCGCGTCGATCAGGCCGGTGTCGCCGTTTGCCTCGGCGACGGTCTCCCCGAGGGTCTCGCCGAAGTCACCGCCCGACCGGAAGACCAGCGCCGCCACCGAGCCGAGCAGCGCCAGCCCGAGCGCGTTGCCGAGTTCGAAGCTGGTCTCGGAGATGCCGACCGCCGACCCGGCCCGCTCGGCGGGCACGGCCGAGACCGCCACATCCGAGACCAGCGTGAACGAGATGCCGTAGCCGATACCGGCGATCACCGATCCGAGGATGTACCACGGCAGCCCACCGTCGACACCGACGCCGAGCAGCATCAGATTGCCCAGGGCCGACATCACCAGCGCGAGGGTGAAGGTGGCCCGCACGCCGAGCGCGCGCCCGACCCGCGCTCCGCTCATCGAGAACACGAACACCGCGATCGCCATCGGGATACCGAGCAGCGCCGCCTGCAGCGGGTCACGCCCGGTCACCGACTGCAGGTAGATGCTGGTCAGGTAGCTCATCGCGGCCAGCGACATCATGCCGACCAGGCTCGCGCCGATCGCGACCCGGAACAGCGGTCGGGTGAACAGGCTCAGGTCCAGCAGCGGCTCGCTCAGCTGACGCTGCCGGTGCACGAACGCCGCCAGCACCAGCACGCCGATCGCCGCGATCCCCAGCGAGGCGAGGTCGAAGCCCTCGGCCGCGAGGTGCTTGATCCCGTAGACCACCGGCAGGATGCCGCCGATCGAGAGCACGACGCTGGGCAGATCGAGCGGGCCGAGCGCGGTCGAGCGGTGCTCGGGCAGCAGGATCGGCCCGAACACCAGCAGGATCGCCAGCACCGGGATGTTGATCAGGAACACCGAGCCCCACCAGAAGTGGTGCAGCAGCAGGCCGCCGATGATCGGGCCCACGGCCGAGCCGCCGGCGAAGAACGCGGTCCAGACGCCGATCGCGGTCGCCCGTTGCCGGGCGTCGGGGAACAGGCTGGAGATCAGCGCGAGGCTCGACGGCAGCAGGGTCGCGCCGCCGATGCCCATCAGTACGCGCGCGGCGATCAGGACCGGGGCGCTGGGCGCGAACGCGGCGAGCACCGAGGCGAGGCCGAAGATGGTGGCGCCGACGAGCAGGATGTTGCGCCTGCCGATCCGGTCGCCGAGGTTGCCCATCGTGATGAGCAGGCCGGCCAGCATGAACCCGTAGATGTCGAGGATCCAGAGTTGCTGGGAGGCACTGGGATCCAGGTCCGCGGTGAGGGTCGGCATGGCGAGGAACAGCACCGAGATGTCCATCGACACCAGCAGCACCGGCAGCAGCAGCACGCCCAACCCGAGCCATGCGCGGCGTCCACCGGCGACTGCGGTGGGCACCGCCGGGCCCAGCTTCGTCATTCCGACATCCTTCCAGGGGTTTGCGTACACCGTACGCGGGGAACGGGTACAGTGTACGCAGCAAAAGGCAAAACGGAAAGCGAGTCATGGGATGACTGACGCGAAGCTCACACGCACCGCGATCGTCGACGCCGCGATCACCCTCGCCGACGCCGACGGACTCGACGCGGTGTCGATGCGCCGCATCGCCGACCGGCTCGACGTCGGCACCATGTCGCTGTATCGCCACGTGGCCAACAAGGACGAACTGATCGCGGCCATGACCGACGAGATCGCGGCCCGCCATCCCTACCCGGATCCGACCGGCCAGGGCTGGACCTGGCGTGACCGGGTCCGCATCGCCGCCGAGATCGATTGGCAGCTCTACCAGCAGCATCCCTGGGTGCTGCTGACCTTCGCCGTCCCCCGCTACAGCTTCGGCCCACAGGGCCTGACCAGCCTCGCCTGGCTGGTCGAGGGCCTGCGCGCGCTCGACGTCTCGGCCCGCGAGGCCACCACCATGGCCTTCACGGTCTGGAATTACATCTCCGGCGCCAGCCTGCCGGTGGTCGGCGGTGCCCTGCTGACCGAGAAACGCACCGCCACCGACGACGCGAACGGCCTGCGCGATCTCCTCGACGGCACGCCGTCGTCGCCCGTGCCGCCCGCGCTGGCGGAGCTCAACGGCGCCGGGGTGAGCGAGCTGACCTCCGAGGACCTGCTGTTCCTCGGCTTGGACGCCCTCTGCGACGGTTTCGCGGCCCGCGCCGAACGCCGTGCCGCCGTGGACGGGCGGGCTTGACCTCGAGAGCCGTTCAGGTTGAACAGTGGTGGCATGCACGCAATCCGACTGCACGAATTCGGTCCGGCCACCAACCTCCGCTACGAGTCCGTCCCCGAGCCCGAGCCGGCGCCCGGCCAAGTGCGCATCGCGGTGGCGGCCTGCGGCGTCCACCTGGTCGACACCGCCCTGCGGCGGGGCGAGCCCGGCCCCTTCCCGGTCCCGTCACTGCCGACGGTGCCGGGCCGTGAGGTCGCCGGCACCGTCGACCGGGTCGGTGCGGGTGTCGACGCGCGACTGCTGGGCACCCGAGTGGTCGCGCATCTGGGCGCCGCCCCCGGCGGGTACGCGGAGTTCGCGACGGCCGACGCCGACCGGCTGCTGACCATCCCCGATGGCGTGTCCCCGAGCACGGCGGTCGCGATGCTCGGGACCGGGCGCACGACCCTGGGCATCCTGCTGTTCACCGAGCTCGACGCCGACAGTGTCGCGGTGGTGCCCGCCGCGGCCGGCGGGATCGGCACCCTGCTCGTGCAGTACGCCGTCGCGGCCGGCGCGACCGTGGTCGGACTGGCGGGCGGCCCGGACAAGGTGCGCCGGGTCGCGGCGAACGGCGCCGCTATCGCGATCGACTACACCGCCGAGGACTGGCAGGGCACGGTTCGCGCTCAGCTGGGCGGGCGCACCGCGACCGACGTGTTCGACGGTGTCGGCGGCGCGGTCGGCGCCGCCGCGGTCGAACTGCTCGGCCCCGGCGGCAGGCACCTGATCTTCGGCTGGTCCAGCGGCGCGCCGACCGCCGTCGATCCGGACGCACTGGCCACGCGGGGCATCACCTCCCGATCGGTGCTCGGTCCGGCGATGCTGGAGCGCGCCGGCGGCGACCTGCTGCCGCTGTCGCGGCGGGCACTGACCGCCGCCGCCGACGGCCTGTTCCGGCCCGCGCGCACCGAGTTCCCGCTCGCGGAGGCGGCGCGGGCGCACGAATCCCTCGAAAATCGGTCGACCACAGGAAAAGTCGTGCTGATTCCCTGATTCGCCGAATCCTTTCCCGCGGCTCGCCGAATGTCGTGCGGCGGTCTCGCGCGCGGTGGTGGAGACTGGAACCATGACCGACGCGCAGCCGTCCGCCGACCGTCGACTCGCCGCCCAGGCGCTGGCGGCCGACGATCCGACCGGCTGGTTCGAACCGCTCTACGCCGAGGCCGCGGCGGGGACCTCGGTCGTTCCGTGGGACCGCGACGAACCCAATCCGCTGCTGGTCGACTGGTTCACCACCACCCCGACGCCCCTGGGCCGCCGCGCTCTGGTCATCGGCTGCGGGTACGGCGTCGACGCCGAGTTCGTTGCCGCGCAAGGCATCCGGACCACCGCCTTCGACATCTCGCCCACCGCCATCCGCGGCGCCCGCACCCGCTTCCCGCAGTCCCCGGTCACCTACAAGGTCGCCGACCTGCTGCACCCACCCGCCGCCTGGCTCGCCGCCTTCGACCTGGTCGTGGAGTCCATCACCATCCAGTCCCTGCCCCCGTCCGTCCGCGCGGCCGCGATCGCCGCCATCCGCGGTTTCCTGGCCCCCGACGCCACCCTCCTGGTCATCGCCGACATCGCCACCACCCCGGCCCCGGGCCCACCCTGGCCCCTCACCCCCGCCGACATGAACGCGATCGCCACCCCCGACCTCATCCCGATCCGCATCGAACGTCTCCCCCGCCCCGACACCCCGGGCCGCCACCGCTGGCGTGCCGAATTCCATCGCCCCGCGGCCACGGACACCTCTGCCTGACCGACACCGCTACGCCGCCCCGAGTCAGCGCGACGCCGGCGCATCGCCAGAGCCTGCCGCCGTGGTTCGGACTCCTCGCCAGCCGGCCCAGCTCAGCACAAGTCCGGCCAGCAGTCCGAGCATGGCGGGTACGGCGACCAGACCGATGCGCAATCGCACCGTCGGGTCATCGAGGCTCCCCCTCGGCTCCACGTCGACACTTCCCGCTGTCCCGGACCACGGCTCATAGCTGCCGCCGTAGACCACGAAGACGTCGATGTCGCTCACCCACCATTCGAACAGGCCCATCGCGGCCAGCCCGCATCCGAGACCGAGCGTGGTGAACGCGAGAATCGTGCGAGCGCGGGAGCTCGGCATAGCGGTCGTCATGGCCCCAGTGAAGCAGCATCGACCGCAGCCCGGTCGCAGTCTCGGCGGTCGCGACGGCCCCGCCGGCTATCGGGCTTGTACCGCAACCGATTCGGTCGGCCGGCGCCACGCCGGGACGGTCAGGTAGGTCGCGGCACGCAGCACCCATTCGATCGGCCCGTACGGGTGACCGCGCAGCCACCACGAGCTCAGGGCCAGCTGGGCGGCGAAGGTGAGCAGGCCGATGCCCACGACGCCCAGGGGCGGGATGTCGTCGGCCAGGGCGAAGCCGTAGCCGGTGTAGACCACCATGAGCACGATCGATTGGCCGATGTAGTTCGACGCCGCCATCCGGCCCGCCGGTGCGAGCCGGGCGGCGAAGCGGCTCGTGCGGGCCGACCGGGCGAGCCGCACCACCACGGCGACGTAGGCGAAGGTCATCACGGGGCCGACGAGGTATTGCAGCCCGTGGATCAGCGCGGGCGCGTTCCACCAGCCCATGACGTCGGCGAAGGTGAGTGCCGAGATGGGCAGGCCGAGGCCGAAACCGACCACCATCGCGCGGGCTGACCAGCGGCGCACGGTGTCGGGGTCCTCGAACAGGTTCCGCTTGCCCGCCGCCATGCCGAGCAGGAACATGGCGAAACTCGGAATGCCCTGGGCGAACCAGATCAGCAGCAGGAAGATCGGAGCGAGCGCGGTCTGCGCCGCGAAGGTGTCGGCGAAGCCGCCGGTGTAGTCGGCGGCCAGCTTCGGCAGGTCGAAGAACTCGCCGAGGCCGAGGATGCTCGTCTCGCCGGGCAGGAAACTCCACACCGACCACACCGTGTAGAGCACCACCCCGGTGACGACGGCGGTGCGCGGCCGCAGCTTGCGCAGCAGGATCAGGTGCAGGCACAAGAACGCGTACAGGGTGAGGATGTCGCCGATCCACAGCAGATACACGTGGACGAGCCCGATCGCCATCAGCGCGGCGCAGCGCAGCAGCAACCGCCGCGCTGGCGCGACTCCGGCGCGTTCGGCCGCCGCGATCTGCAGGGTGAACGAATACCCGAACAGGAACGCGAACAACAGGTAGAACCGGCCGGTGAACAGGGCGTCGACGGTGGCGCGCACCAGGTGGTCGGCCGTGCCGTCGAACCGGGGCACCGGTGCGTCGCGGGTTCCGGTCGCCGACCACAGTGTCGTCGCCACGATCAGGTTGGTGATCAGGATGCCGAACAGGGCGAACCCGCGCAGGATGTCGACCTCGGCGATCCGTCGACCGGAAGATACTGTGGGCGACCGCGTTCCGAGTGCCTCAGCCATGGAGTGAGCGTAGGCGCGGTGGCGGGTCCACTTCGTCCACCGTGCGGGCTATTTTCAGCCGCTACCGCCGCCGTACCCCATCCACCCTGCGGCGTATTGACTTCCCCCGCCGGGCCTGCCACGGCGCCCACCTAGACTGCGGGAGTGTCGCATTCCCTTCCGGTCCGCCCCGAGCTGTCGGCGGCCGTCGAATCCCTGCACGCCGACCTCGCCCGATGGCTGGGCACCGCCGCGCCGGTCGAGGTGTTCGACCGCTTCGCCGCCGCCCAGCACCCGGACTTCACCATGGTGACCACTACCGGCGCGGTCCTGGCCCGCGACGAGCTGCTCACCGGGCTGCGCGGTGCCCGCAACGCACAGCCCGGCCTGGCGATCGAGATCACCGAGCTCGAATGCCTCCTCGACGACGACACCGTGGTGATCCGCTTCCTCGAACGCCACCTGTCCGGCGACGCCGCGACCGCCCGCCGCGTCACCGCGGTCCTTGTCCCCGACGACCGCGCCGGGCAGCCGCGCTGGCGCACCGTCCACGAGACGCCCCTGGCCTGACCGGGCCGCCGCGCCCGCGGTGCCACAATGGAACGCGAACATGCTCGTGCAGGGACTCGCAACCACCATGGAGGCGGACATGCAGGCAGTTGTCATCGACCGGTTCGGCGATCCGAAGGACGTGCTCACCGCGCAGGAGGTGCCGCCGCCGGAGCCGGGACCGGGCGAGGTGCGGATCGCGATGACGCTGTCACCGATTCACAATCACGACCTGGCCATCATTCGCGGTGTCTACGGGTACAAACCGCCGCTGCCGGCCATCCCCGGCACCGAGGCGGTCGGCGTGGTCGACGCGGTGGGGCCCGGCGCGGGCGGGGTCGCGGTGGGACAGCGGGTCGCCGTGGCGGGCGCTCGCGCGGCCTGGGCCGACTTCGTCGTCGTCCGGGGTGAGCAGGTCGTGCCGATGCCGCCGCAGGTCCCCGACGGCACCGCCTGCCAGCTGCTGGCCATGCCGCTGAGCGCGCTGATGCTGCTCGACGATCTGCACGTGCACCCCGGGCAGTGGATCACGGTGAACGCCGCCAACGGCGCGGTCGGCCGGCTGCTCAACCTGTTCGCCCAGCAGCGCGGCGTGCGGGTGCTGAGCCTGGTCCGCGGGCCGGACTCGGTGCGGGCCCTCGAACAGTTCGGCTACGGACCGGTGATCGACACCGAGACCGAGAACTGGGCGACCCGTGCGGCCGAGGTCACCAACGGCGAGCCGATCGTGCGGGCGGTCGACCAGGTCAGCGGCCCCGCCGCGGGCACGCTGATGTCGCTGCTGGCGCCGCGTGGTGAACTGATCTCCTTCGGCGCGCTGTCGGGTCAGCCGCTGGTCATCGACACCGGCGCCGTCATCTTCAAACAGGCCGTGGTGAAAGGCTTCTGGGGCCAGCAGCGCTCCAGCGAGATCGAGCACGCCGACTACGTGCGCCTGATCACCGAACTGGTCGGCCTGGCCGCCGCGGGCACCTTACGGCTGGAGGTGCAGGCCGAGTTCCCGCTCGACCGCGCGGGCGAGGCGGCGGTCGTGTCCGAGACCCCCGGCCGCAACGGCAAGGTGGTGCTGCGCGCGGGCGCCCGCTGACCCCATCATCCACAAGTTCGATCCCACGATCGAAGCCCACGGCGACCCGACGCCGTGGGCTTCGCCCGTTGTTACGGTCCGACCATGACGCGAGAAGACACCTCGCCGCGGAAGAAGACGATCAGCAACCCCTACATCCATCGACTGCAGCGCAGGCACTTCCTGCTCTTCGATGTCGCGCCGATCGTGGGAACCGTTGCCGCGCTGGCCTTCCTGTTCGTGCGCCCGCTCGGCGCCGTGGAGCTGGGGCTGCTGTTCGGGATGTGGCTGCTGACCGGTCTCGGCATCACCGTCGGCTACCACCGCCTGTTCACCCATCGCACCTTCCGCACCACGCCCGCGGTCGCGGCCGTGCTGGCGGTGTTCGGGTCGATGGCCGGGCAGGGCCCGGTGGTGTCGTGGGTGGCGCTGCACCGGCGCCATCACGAATACAGCGATCGCGAGGGAGATCCGCACTCCCCCAACCTCTCCGGTGACGGTCTGCGCGGCGCGCTGCGCGGGCTGGCGCATTCGCACTTCCTGTGGATGCGCCGCCACGAGTACCCGAACATCGTCCACTACGCCCCCGACCTGATCAAGGACCGGTCGCTGGTACGGGTGGCGCGGCTGTACTACTGGTGGGTGGGCTTGGGTCTGCTGCTGCCCGCCGTGCTGGGCGGACTGCTCACCCTGAGCTGGACCGGCGCCGTGAGCGGTCTGCTGTGGGGTGGGTTCGTGCGGATCTTCCTGCTCGAGCACATCGTCTGGGCGATCAACTCGTTCCTGCACATGATGGGGACCCGCCCGTATCAGTCCAGGGAGAACAGCCGCAACGGCGGCGTGTTCGCGCTGATCACGCTCGGCGAGTCGTGGCACAACAATCATCACGCCTTCCCCGAGTCACCGTCGTTCGGATTGCACTGGTACCGGCTCGATCCCGGCTACTGGCTGATCTGGACGCTCGAAACCTTCGGTCTGGCCTGGGATCTGAAGATCCCCTCGGCCGACCGGCTGGCCGCCAAACGCGCATGAGGAGCTGTCGTGGACACCAGTAGAGAAGCCATCGTCACGTGGTGCCAGGAGTATCTCGGGCAGCTGCTCGAGGTCCCGGCGAGCACCATCGACCCGCTCGCCGACTTCGACCGTCTCGGTGTCGATTCCGCGCTGGCGGTCGCCCTGCTCATCGAGGTGGAGGAGCAGTTCGGCGTCGACCTGTCGCCCGAGGACCTCTACGAGAACCCGACGCTGGACGCGGTCGCCGGGCATCTGCACGAGCGGCTGACCGCGAACTCGGGCCGCCGGTGACCGAGCCGGCCGATGCCCGCGCCGACGCCGCGGCCGCGGCGATCCGGCACCACTACGACATCGGCAACGCCTTCTACCGCCTGTGGCTGGACACATCGCTGAGCTACTCGTGCGCGATGCCCGCCACTCCCGCCGACACCCTCGAGTCCGCGCAGGACCGCAAGCTCCGCCACCACCTGAGCGCGATCGACGCCGACCGGGCGGAGTCGGTGCTCGACATCGGCTGCGGCTGGGGCTCGGTGCTCGCGCGTGGCAGCCGCGAGCACGGTGTGGCGCGGATGGTCGGGCTGACCCTCAGCGACGAACAGGCCGAGCATGTCCGGGCGCTGGCGCTGCCGGGCGTCGAGGTGCGGACCGAGAGCTGGGTGCACTACGCGCCGGAGGCTCGCTTCGACGGGATCATCTCGATCGGCGCGTTCGAGCACTTCGCGCGGCCCGACGACACCCCGGCCGCCAAGATCGCGGTGTACCGGGAATTCTTCACCCGCTGCCGGGACTGGCTCACCGCCGACGGCACGCTGTCGCTGCAGACGATCGCCTACGGCAACATGCGCCGCGAGCAGGCCAGCGCCTTCATGCAGCAGGAGATCTTCCCCGATGCCGACCTGCCGACCCTCGCCGAGATCACCGCGGCCGCCGACGGGCTCTTCGAGATCGTCGGGCTCACCGACGACCGGCTCGACTACGCCTGGACCTGCGCGCAGTGGGCGCGCCGGCTGCGCGAACACCGGGCCGAGGCCGTCGCGCTGGTCGGCGCGGAGACCGTCGCCCGGTACGAGCGCTATCTGAAGCTGTCGGCGCTGGGCTTCCGGATGGGCAAACTCGGCCTGTTGCGCATCGTCGCCCGTCCCTATCCGGAGACCTTCTTCTCGCGCCGGGGGCGAGGATGACGCTGTCCGCGCCGCGCCCGTCGATCCGGTTCAACCCGTTCAGCGCCGAGTTCCGGCGTGATCCCTACCCGGCGTACCGAGCGCTGCGGGAGTCGCGGCCGGTGCACAAGACGCTCGGCATGTGGGTGCTGACCCGGCACGCCGACGCGCGAACCGTGCTGCACGACAAAACCTTCAGCGCGGGGCTGATCCCACGGCTGGTGACCGAGCAGGCCCGCAGGCTCGGTCAGCCCGAGGTCGCGCGGATCGAACGCCTCGGGCGCACCTCGCTGGTGTTCACCGACAACCCCGAGCACGCCCGCCTGCGCGGCCTGGTGAACAAGGTGTTCACGGCGCGCACGATCGCGACCCTGGAACCCCTGGTGGCCTCCATCGCCGACCGGCTGCTGCGGCCCGCGATCGCCGCGGGCCGGGCCGAGGTGATCACCGACCTGGCCGGACCGCTCCCGGTCGCGGTGCTGTGCGAGTGGATGGCGCTGCCGCCCGCCCTGCACGCCTGGGTCGGTGGCTGGACGCACGACATCCGCTTCCTGCTCGAGCCCGGCCTGATGAAGGCCGAGGACCTGACCCGCGTGCGCACCGTGGTGGAGTTGTTCGCCGACGCACTGGCCGAGGTGCTCGCCGAACGCCGCGCCGCCCCCGGTGACGACTTGATCAGCCGCCTGCTCGCCGCGCGCACCGCGGGCGGGGACCGCCTGACCGACGAGGAGCTGATCTTCGTCTGCATCATGTGTTTCGTCGCGGGCACCGAGACCACCAAGTCGCTCATCGGCACCGCCACCCTGGCTCTGCTGCGGCACCCGGATCAGGCCGCCATGGTGCGGCGGTCCCCCGACTCGCTGCGCGCCGCGGTCGCGGAAGCCCTGCGCTACGACGCGCCGCTCCAGCTGACCAAGCGGCTGGCCACCCGGGACGTGACGATCGGCGGGGAGACGATCCGCGCGGGCGAGCATGTCCTGGTGTGTCTGGGCGCGGCGAACCGCGATCCCGAGATCTTCGCTCGCCCCGACGAATTCGACATCACCCGGACGCCGGGGAATCACCTGGCCTTCGGGCACGGCATGCACGGCTGCCTCGGGGGCGCCCTCGCCGAGCTCCAGACCCGGATCGCCCTGGACGCCCTCCTGCGCAGGCATCCGCGCCTGGCCACACCGGCGGGCGACTTCGCCTGGCAGGAGCACAGTTTCCTGCTGCGCGGCCTCGACAGCCTGCCCGTGTCGTTCGGAGCGAGCCGATGAGCACTCTTCTGCTGCCCGAGGTCCTGCGCGAGCGTGCGCACGCCACCCCCGACCGCGTCGCCTACCGCTTCCTCGACGACACCGGCGCCGAGGCCGGCCACCTCACCTACGCCGAACTGCACGCCAGGGCCATGGCGGTGGCGGCGCAGGTGCGCGCGGTCTGCGCGCCGGGCGAACGAGCGCTACTGGTCTTCCCGCCCGGACTCGACTTCCTCGCCGCCTATTTCGGCTGCCTGTTCGCGCGGGTGATCGCGGTCCCGGTCAATCCGCCGCGCCGCACGCACGTCCAGCACGCGACGCGCTCGATCGTTCGGGATTGCGCGCCCGCCGTGGTTCTCACCGTCACCGGGGCGCTCGAGCCGCTGCGCACCGCGCTGCAACCACTACTGCCACAGGCCGCCTGGCTGACCGTCGACACCCTGACGCGCACCGAGTTCCCCGCCGAGCCGATCGACCCCGGCGCGGTGGCGTTCCTGCAGTACACCTCCGGGTCCACCTCGGCGCCCAAGGGCGTCATGGTCTCGCACAGCAATCTGGCCGCCAACCAGGAGATGATCCGGCACGCCTTCGGTCACGACAGCGGGTCGACGGTGGTCGGCTGGGCGCCGCTGTTCCACGATCAGGGCCTGATCGGCAATGTGCTGCAACCACTCTGGGTGGGCGCGACCAGCGTGCTGCTGTCACCGGCCACCTTCGTGCGCAGGCCGCTGCTGTGGCTGACGGCGATCAGCGAGTACCGCGCGCACTCCAGCGGCGGCCCGAACTTCGCCTTCGACGCGTGCGTCGCCAGGGCCGCCGCCGAGCCCGTGCCCGAGCTGGATCTCACCAGCTGGCAGGTCGCGTTCAACGGCGCCGAGCCGATCCGCCCGGCCACGCTCGCGCGGTTCGCCGAAACCTTCGCCCCGCACGGCTTCCGGGCCACTTCGCTCTACCCCTGCTACGGGCTGGCCGAAGCGACCCTGCTGGTCACCGGCAGCGACAAGGGCCGCGGCCCGCGCACACTGACCGTCGACACCGCCGCGCTCGGTGCCGGGCACTATCGACCCGCCCGACCGGGCACGGCGCGCACGCTGGTCAGTTCCGGGCGGGTCCTGCCCGGTGAACGCGTCCGCATCGTCGACACCGCCACGCTGCGGTCGTGCCCCGCGGGCCGGACCGGTGAGATCTGGGTGACCGGCGACCATGTGGCACAGGGCTATTGGCGGCGCCCCGAGGCGACCGAGGAACTGCTGCGGGCCCGCGCCGCCGACGATCCGCGCACCGCCTGGCTGCGCACCGGCGATGTCGGGATGCTGGTGGACGGCGACCTGTATGTCGTCGGCCGGATCAAGGACATGGTGATCATCCGCGGCCGCAATCACTATCCGCACGACATCGAGGACACCGTGCAGTCCGCGCATCCCGCGCTGCGCCACGGCGGCTCGGCGGCCTTCGCCTACCCCGGTGACGCGGGTGAGCGGCTGGTGGTCGTGCAGGAGCTGCGCCGTGACCGGCTCGACGCCGATCCCGCCGAGGTGATCGGAGCGATCCGGGCGGCGGTGATCCGGGAACACGAACTCGCCGTCGGCGACCTGGTGCTGACGCCGCCGGACCAGCTGGCCAAGACGAGCAGTGGCAAGATCATGCGATCGGCCGCCCGCGCGCGGTACGCGGCAGCGGGTTTCGAGGCATGGCCATCCACCCCCGACCAGAGGAGCCCGACCCGATGACGACGCAGGCCCCCAACCCCGATTTCGCCCAGGTCGTTCCCGCCGCGGTGCTGTCCATGCCCGCTGCCGCCCATCTGGGTTTCCATTTCGGACGGATCGCGCCCGGCGAGGTCGAGATCGTGCAGCCGCACCGCCGCGAACTCACCCAGCACGACGGCTATTTCCAGGGTGGTGTGCTCGGCTCGCTCGCCGACTTCGCGGCGGGATCGGCGGCGGGCACCCTGCTGCCGATCGGCTGGATCAATATGACCGTCGACTACACGGTGAAGATCCTCGCTCCCGCCAAGGGCGCGACGGTGATCGCGCGCGGCCGGGTGATCAAGCCCGGTGCGCTGCTCACCATCGCCGCCGCCGAGGTCTTCTCCGTCGAGGACGACGGTGAAACCCTGTGCGCGACAGCGCTGGTCACGATGCGCAATGTGCGCATCGCGACACCGTGACCCGAGAGGCCGTGATCCCCATGCCCTTCGTCGTCGTCGACGGTGTGTCCATCGCCTACACCGACACCGGTACCCCGGCGGGCAAGCCCGACGCGCCCACGGTCGTCTTCGGCCACGGCTTGTTGTTCGGCGGCTGGATGTTCCGCGCCCCGCTGTCATCCCTGCAACTCGACTACCGCTGCGTCACCCTCGACTGGCGCGGCCAGGGCCACACTCCGCCCACGCCCGGCGGCTACGACATGGACACCCTCACCGCCGACGCCGTCGGCGTCCTCGCGGCCCTGCGCACCGGCCCGGTCCACTGGGTCGGTCTGTCCATGGGCGGCTTCGTCGGCCTCCGCCTCGCCGCCCGGCACCCTCGACTCCTGCGTTCCCTCGCCCTCCTCGATACCAGCGCCGACGCCGAAGACCCCACGAAAGTCGCCGAGTACCAGCGCCTCGCGTGGGCATTGCGCTGGTTCGGGCACCGCCCCGTCCTCGGCCGCGTCGCTCCCCACCTCTTCGGCCCCACCTTCCGCGCCTCCCCGGCCGCTTCCGCGGTCCTGGGTGACTGGTCCCGCCGTCTGGCCGCCACCGACCGCGTCGCCCTCCGCAAAGCCGTCCACGGTGTCACCGCCCGCCCCGCCATCGCCCCCGAGCTCCCGTCGATCACCGCCCCCACCCTCGTCCTCGTCGGCGCCGACGACACCGCGACCCCGCCCTCCTGCGCGGACCGCATCGCCACCCTGATCCCCCACGCCCGCCGCCACCACCTGCCGAACTGCGGCCACTCCAGCACCCTCGAACAACCGCAGCTGGTCACCGAGCACCTCCGCCGCTTCCTCACCGCAGTGGACACCGAATCCGTGCACTGATGTCGATCACGGGCTGCCACTGCGCCACCGCCGTCGACCCGGCCGAGGCCCGATCCGCCGGCACCTGCGCGGGCGCGGCGACGCCGGTCAGCGCAGCCCCGATGGCGAAGAGCGCTTCATCTCGTCCGCCGCCCTGCCCCGGCACACACCGGCGCTGAACTATCTTCGGGCACAGGCATTTCGGCGGCCGATACGACTGGCTTGTCGGGCAGCTGACCGGCCACGATGGCGGCCAGCGCGAGACCGAAGCCGACGAGCTGGACCGGGCCGAGCCATTGGCCGAGCAGGACCGCGCCGAGCACGGCCGCGACCAACGGCGACAGCAACAGCAGCACCGCGACCGAGGTGACCGGCAGCGTGCCCAGCCCGCGGAACCACACGATGTAGGCGAGCAGTCCGCCGCACAGACCCATCCACAGGTAGCCGAGTGCCGCGGGCCCGTCGATCGGGGGTGGCGCGCCCTCGACCAGGGCGGTTACCGGCAACAGGACCAGCCCGCCGGCCGTCAGCTGCCACCCCGCGAAGGCCACGGGGCCGACCCCGGGCGGGCGTCCCCAGCGTTTGGTGAGAGTCAGTCCCAGCGCCATCGATGCCGCGCTCACCAGTCCGGCCGCGACCCCGGTGACATCGAGCGCCGCACTCGGCCCGAGCACCACCAGCCCCACCCCGGTGACGCCGATCGTCCCCCAGACCAGCCGCCGCGGTGACGGCCGCTCCCCGAGCACCGGCATCGCCAGCACCGCGACCACCAGTGGTTGCGCCGCCGCGAGGGTCGCCGCGACCCCGCCGGGCAGGTGTTCGGCCGCGAGGAACAGCAGCGGGAACGGCACCCCGATGGTGAGTATCCCCAGCACCGCGATCTTCGCCCACCACAGTCCGCGCGG
Organism: Nocardia sp. MH4; assembly: GCF_019266065.1. Taxonomy (GTDB): domain Bacteria; phylum Actinomycetota; class Actinomycetes; order Mycobacteriales; family Mycobacteriaceae; genus Nocardia; species Nocardia canadensis. The sequence goes on from NZ_LPNR01000110.1 coordinate 118,581, forward strand.
CAGGATCCGGGTGAGCGCGAGCGCGATCAGCCCGGCGGGCAGGGCGCGCAGCAACCCGGCGAACACCGGGTGATCGGGCGGCAGGAGTTCGGTGGTCACCACGTAGGTCGTGCCCCAGGCGGCGGGCGCGAGCGCGGTGATCGCGGTCCGTGTCACCCGCCCCGCGCCGAGGTCACCGGAAGTCGGCCGAGCCACTGAACCTTTCATGGACCCATCGAACCGCGCGACGATCTATGAATCCAACACATGTTTGTCACCGCAACGATCGTGAATCACGATGGATACATGGAGCTCCAGCAGATGCGCTACGTCCTCGCCGTCGCCGAGACCGACAGCTTCACCCGGGCCGCCGAGCGGTGCCTGGTCGTGCAGTCGGCCCTGAGCCATCAGATCGCCCGGCTGGAGCGTGAACTGGGCGCGAAACTGTTCGACCGGACGAGCCGCCGGGTCCGGCTCACCCAGGCGGGCGCTGCCTTCCTCCCGGCGGCCCGTCAGTGTCTCGACGCCGCCGAGCGGGCGGTGGCCGAGGTGGCCGCGGCGGTCGGCGAGGTGCGAGGCAGGCTCGCCGTCGGCCTGATCCCGACCGTCGCCGCGGTCGATCTGCCCGCCGCGCTGCGCGAATTCCGGACCGCGTACCCGCACGTGCGGATCAGTTTGCGGGTCGGCGCGAGCGAGGAGCTGGCCGAGCAGGTCGAACAGGGCGTCCTCGATGTCGCCTTCCTCGGCTTGCCGACGACCACGCGGCCGAGCGGGGTCGCCGCCCACGAACTCGCGCGCGACAAGCTCGTCGCGGTGGTCGCACCGGGCCACCCGCTCGCCGAGGAACCGAGCGTCGACCTGCGCAGGCTCTCGACCGAGGTCTTCGTCGACCTGCCCGCGGGCACGGCGGGCCGGATCCAATCGGATCTGGCGTTCGCGGCGGCGGGCCTGACCCGCGATGTCGCCTTCGAGGTGACGACCGCCGACTACATCGCCCGCCTCGTCAGCCAGGATTTGTGTGTGGCGATGATGCCCGCCGCCCACGCCCCACAGCTCACCGGCGTGCGCATCGTGACGGTCACCGACGCGCCGAGCCGCGTCGAGTACGTCGTGTGGAACCGCGCCGACCGCAGCCCGGCGGCATCGGCCTTCCTCGCGGCACTGGATGTTCCGACGACCCAGCGCTGACAGCTCCCGGCCCCGCCGGCTGCACCGACGGGGCCGGGAACGACGTGTTCAGGCCGGGGTGACCGCGACCGCCAGCGATTCCAGCCCACGGATGACGACATTGGGCTTGAACGGCGGGTTCTCCGAACGCAATTCGACCGTGCGCACCTTGCGCAGCAGCACGTCGAGCAGGATCTCCATCTCCAGCAGCGCCAGCGGGGCGCCGAGGCAGTAGTGGATGCCGAGGCTGAACCCGAGGTGCTTCTTGGCCGGGTTCATCGGATCGGCGTAGCGGGTCATGTCGACCCGGTCGGGGTCGGGGTAGGCGGCCGGATCGTGATTGGCCGAATTGATCAGCACCACCACACCTTCGCCCTGCTCGAACTCGTGCCCGGCGACGGTGATCGGCCGGGTCGCGGCGCGCGTGGTGATCTGCACCGACGGATCCAGGCGCAGCAGTTCGTCGGGGGCGACGGCCAGCAGTTCGGGACGATCGCGCAGCAGCTGGATCTGGTCGGGGTTGCGCAGCAAGCGCAGCATGCCGGTGCCGATCAGATTGGCGGTGGTCTCGTGACCGGCGACGAAGGTGGTGATGCAGGTCGCGAGGAGCTCCTGCTCGGTGAGCACATCGCCGCGGTCCTCGACCTGCGACAGCACGCTGAGCAGGTCGTCGCGCGGGGTGACGCGCCGCTCGTTGAGCAGCTCACGGAAGTAGCCCATGAACCCGCGCGAGGCGGCGCTGCGGGCGCTCAGGCATTCCTCGGGCAGCGTGTAGTCGTGGTCGAAGCCGCGGGCCAGGTCCTGGGACCACCGGTGGACCTGGTCGTAGGCCTGCTCGGGCACGCCGATCAGCTCGCAGGCGATGATCAGCGGCAGCGGATAGGCGATCTTCTCGACGAGGTCGAATTCGCCCGCGGCCAGGGCGTCGTCGACGAGCTGCTCGCACAGCTGCTCGATCCGGGGGCGCAGCCGGGTCACCATGCGCGGGGTGAAACCCTTGGTGACCAGGTTGCGCAGGCGGGTGTGGTCCGGCGGCTCCATCCACAGGAACGAGGTGGGCAGTTCCTCGGCGGCGTTCTCCGGCGACACCGTGGGGTGCATCATCGCCGCTTCCTCGGCGTGGCTCCACGCGGTGGTGGACAGCACGGCCGCGCAGTCCTCGTAGCGGGTCAGCACATGGTGACCGAGCGGGGTCTGATGGATGGGCCCCGCCTCGCGCAGGACGCGGGCGGGGGCATACGGATCGGCGCGGCCGTCCGGCCCGAACAGCTGGACCAGTGCGGTCTGGACCGCCTGGGCGTCGATCGGGGAAGTCGTGGAGGTCATGGGTGGGTCTCCTGGTTCTCCGGTGGTGGTCAGGGAAGGAGGATGCGGCGCAGCGTGCCCGGCGCGGTGAGCGCGGCGGGCGGGTCGACCAGGTGGGCGACCCGCAGGAAGGTCCTGGCCACGCGCGGATCATGGTGCGCGACCCGCTGCACCCGGCTGACGAAGACAGTGGTGAGCCGGGTCCGGACCGTGCGCCTGCCCGCGACGCCCGGATGCCGCAGATCCGAGCCGGCGGCCAGCTGCCAAGCCACCTCGACCGCGCCGGCGGCGGCCGCGTAATACCGGGCGGGCAGGTCGGTTTCGCCCGTACCGAGGCACTCGCGCAGCGCCGCGGCTTGCAGCGCGGCGACCGTCATGCCCTGGGCGTAGAGGGGATTGAAGGCGCACAGCGCGTCGCCGAGCACGAGCAGCCCGTCCGGCGGGGCGCTCTGGCGGTCGAAGCGGCGGCGCACGGCGGTCCGGAACCGGTAGGGCACCGCGTCGCCGAGCGGCTCGGAGCCGATCACCAGGGTGTGGATGTCGGGGGCCGACAGCGAGGCGGCGTACTCGCGAAATCCCGCGTCGTCGACGGGCGGATGATCGCCGAGCATTCCGGCCAGGGTGACGTGCCACCGATCGCCCTCCACCCGGACCGCGCCGCCGCCGCGCCCGTTCGCGCCGGTCGAGACGATGACCGAGGCCTGTCCGCCGAGCTGACCGGGCCGATGCCGGAAGAACCGCGACGCGTAGCCGAGGTCGACGTCGAGCCGCTCCTCCTCGGGTACCTCGGCTCCGATCGCGGTGAGCCACTGCGTGATCCGTGATCCTCGACCGCCCGCGTCGACGACCAGGTCCGCGGACAGGGTCTGCGCGCCCGCCGGGCCGATGACAGTCACCGCGCGCACCCGCCGGGCGTCGCCGACCAGGCCCTGCACGGTGGTGCGGGTCAGCAGTTCGATGCCGCGCAGCCGCAAGGTCCGCCTGCGCAGCACCGTCTCGAGCAGCGAGCGGGTGGCGATCACCGAGGTGAGTCCGGTCGAGCCCGCCGCGAGCCGGGAGCCGCCGACATACCACCGGGTGCCGACCAGCACCTCGGCGACGGTCGCGCCGTCCGAGACCGCCTGCTCGGTGAAGCCCGGGTAGAGCTCCTCCATGACGCGGCGGCCCCGGTCGAGCAGACCGTGCAGGTGCCAGGCCTGCGGAACACCCCGGCGCACAGTCTCTTTCGCGTCGAGCTCGTCGCGTTCGACCAGGGTGACCCGCTCGTAGGTATCGGCGAGCACGCGCGCGGCCAGCAGCCCGGCGACCCCGGCGCCGATGACGATCGCCTGCCCGCGGCGCGCGGTCACAGCGTCACCGGCAGGTGCAGGATGCCCCGGTGGATCAGGCTGGGACGGTAGACGATCGGCGCGTCGGCCAGGGCCAGCTCGGGTGCTCGCGCCAGCAGCGCGAGGATCGCGGCCTCGGCCTCGATCCGGGCCAGCGGCGCGCCCACGCAGTAGTGGATGCCCAGGCTGAACCCGAGATGCTTGCGCGGCGGCCGGTGTCCGGTGAACCGGGTGATGTCGAAGGTGTCGGCGTCGCGGTAGACCCGCTCGTCGCGGTTGGCCGAGCCGGTCAGCACCACGACACCGTCACCGCGCCGGAAGGTGTGCCCGCCCACGTCGGTGTCGTCGAGGGCGACCCGGATCGTGAACTGGGTCGGCGCGTCGTAGCGCAGCATCTCGTCGATCGCGGGCCCGATCAGCTCGGGATGCGCGCGCAGCAGCGCCAGCTGGTCGGGGTGGCGCAGCAGCGCGAGCAGGCCGTTGCCGATCAGGTTGATCGAGGTCTCCATGCCGGCCACGAGCAGCAGCAGCGACATCCCGATCACCTCGGGTTCGGTGGGAAGCTCACCCGAGCCGCTCGCCGCGACGAGGTCGCTGAGCAGGTCGGGGCCCGGCTGCCGCTTCTTCTCGGCGATCAACCGCGCGAAGTACCCCATGCAGGCGATCGCGGCGTCGGTGCGGGCGCTGATGTCGCCGGGACCGAGCAGCGAGTCGGGGTCGCTGCCCCGCGCGATCGCCAACTGCCAGGCGCGGAAGTCGGCTCCGTCGGCGGCGTCCGCGCCGAGCAGGCGCACCGCGACCATGGCGACGGCCAGCGGCACCGCCAGATCGTCGAGCACGTCGAACTCACCGCGATCGAGCGCGGCGTCGATCAGTCCGTCGACCACGGTGCCCGCCAGCGGCGCCAGTTCGCCGATCGTGGCGGGGGTGAACGCTTTCGCCACCAGCTTGCGGTAGCGGCCGTGCTCGGGCGGATCCATCCGGACGAAGGACCCCGGGATGGCGGCGGTGGTGTCGCGGAACGGGCTGATCCCCGCCGAGTAGCCGTGCCCCCAGTCGGTGCCGGTGAGGACCGCGGCGCATTCCTCGTAGCGGGTCACCAGCGTCACCGGGACCTCGCCGAGGGCGAACGGGAACAGCGGCGTCGCCTCGCGCACCCGGTGGTAGGCGGCGTACGGGTCGGCACGGTGCTCGGGCGCGAACGCGTCGAAGGTGAGGTCGGCGGGGACAGCGGTACTCATCGGCCCTCCAGGCTGATTCGCAGTTCGGACATGCCGCGCACGACCACGTTCGGGCGGTACGGCGGTTCGGCGAGCAGTGACATCCGCTCGACCCGGGTGGCCACGGCCCGCAGCACCGCCTGCATCTCCAGGCGGGCCAGCGGTGCGCCGAGGCAGTAGTGCAGGCCGAGACCGAACGACAGATGCCGCTCGGGTCGCCGGCCGGGCCCGTAGCGGCCGATGTCGAACCGGTCGGCGTCCGGGAAGGCCCTGGGATCCCGGGCCGCCGAACCGATCAGCACGATCACCGCGTCACCGGGCACGAAGGTCCGGCCGGCGAGCTCGATCTCGTGCCGCGCGGTCCGGGTGGTCAGGTGCACGGGCGGGTCGTAGCGCAGGACCTCGTCGACCGCGGGAACGCACAGCGCCGGATCCTCGCGCAACCGCTGGAACTGATCGGGGTGGCGGATCAGCGCCAGCAGCCCGTTGCCGATCAGGTTGACAGTGGTCTCGTGGCCCGCCACCACCAGGATCAGCAGGGTCCCGATCAGTTCGGTGCGGGTCAGCCGCACCCCGGCGTCCTCGGCCTGCACGAGCGCGGTGATCAGGTCGTCGCGGGGGTCGCGGCGGCGCCGGGCGATCAGGTCGCCGAAGAAGTCGGTGAACGCGTGCACGGCGCTGGTGCGCGCGGCCAGCTCGACCGGGCTGAGCAGGGTGTCGGGGTCGAGGCCACGGGCGATGTGCGCGGAGATCTCGCGGACGTGGGCATGGGCTTCGGCGGGGACACCGAGCAGTTCGCAGATCAGCGTCAGCGGCACCGGGTAGGCCAGCGCCTCGAGCGCGTCGGTCTCGCCTTCGGCCAGCATCGCCGTCAGCAGGCCGTCGACCAGGCGCTCGGCCCGTTCGTGCAGTCCCGCCACGGTGCGCGCGGTGAACGCCCTGCCGACCAGGCCGCGCAGCCGGGTGTGGTCCGGCGGTTCCATCCACAGGAAGGAGCCGGGCAGTTCCACCTCGCTGTCGCCGTGCAGCAGCTGCGGCTCCTCGGCATGACTCCAGCGCGGGTCGCTCAGGATGGTCTGAGCCTCGGCGTGCCGGGGCACGAAGTGGATCCCGTGCGGGCCGGGGACGAACGGGCCCGCCTCCCGCAGCGTCGTGTAACTGCGGTACGGGTCGTGGCGGCAGTGCGGTGCGACGCTCTCCAGCACCGCGATCTGCACCGGGGTCGGGTCGTCGACCGCGACATGATCGGAAGTCACCGGCAGCTCCTACGGCGATAGCGGTGCGGGGATTTCGCCGCCCATCGTCGCCGCCGGGCCACCACGAATTCGTGCAGTATTGTCTGCTCCGATCGGGCGATAGCCGAATATCTTTATCGGGCAGTGCAATTGAACGATCGGCGGTCATTATCGGCGCGCGTATTTCGGAATTCGTTCAGCGCGATTTCATATGGCACTGTTGTCGTTTCCGGCATGAATTCCTCGCGTTCGGGTGAAACGCTCACCACGCTGCTGGCCGGCGTCGCCGCCGCGCATCCGCAGGTGCCCGCGACGTTCTGGTCGGTGTCGGAGCGGGTCGGCTACGCCGAGCTGCGACTGCGCGCGCAGACCACGGCCACGGCGCTGGTCCGGCGCGGGATCGGGCGCGGCGAGCCGGTCGGCGTGCTCAGTCCCAACGCCCCCGAGTTCCTGGTCTCGCTGTTCGGCATCGCCGCGGCGGGCGGGGCGGCCACGCCGCTGCCACTGCCCGCGGGTGCCCGCGCCACGGCCGCCTACCCGGCCAAGCTGGCCGCGATCACCGCCGCCGCCGGCATGCGCACCGTGCTGGTCTCACCGCGCTTCGCCTCGATGATCCCGCTGATCGGCGACATCGGCGTCGAGTTCGTCGACACCACGGACCTGGTCACCGATGTCGTCGCCGACCCGGACACGCTGCCCGAGCACGGACCCGACGACCTGGCGATCGTGCAGTTCACCTCCGGCAGCACCGCGCTGCCCAAGGGCGTGCGGCTCACCCACGCCAATGTGGTGAGCGGGCTGGCCGCGATCCGCACCGGCATCGACCTGAGCCTCGACGACCAGGGTGGCTTCTGGCTGCCGCTGTTCCACGACATGGGCCTGTTCGGCACCTTGTCGGCGGTGCTGCGCGGGATCCCCGCCCACGTCTGGTCCCCGCTGGCCTTCGTCAAGGACCCGGCGCGCTGGCTGAGCGAGTTCGCCTCGACCGCGACCACGATCACCGCCATGCCCAACTTCGGCTACGAGGCACTGCTCGGCGCGATCGGTCCCGAGCAGGTCACCGACTACGACCTGAGCCACTGGCGCATCGCGTTCAACGGCGCCGAGCCGATCTCGGAATCGGTGGTCACCGCGTTCTGCGAACGGTTCGCGCCCGCCGGCTTCGCGCCGTCGACGATGTTCGGCGTGTACGGCATGGCCGAGGCCACCCTGGCCGTCGCCTTCCCGCCGCTGCTGCGCGAGCCGCGCTTCGAGTGGGTCGACCGCGCCCGGCTCTCGGATGCCGCTGTCGCCGAGCCGGTCTCGCGCGGCGAGGACGGCGCGCGGGCGGTCGCCTCCGTCGGTTCGGCGGTCGAGGGGATCGCGCTCCGGATCGTCGACCTCGACACCGGCGCCGACCTGCCCGACGGCCGGGTCGGCGAGATCCTGATCGAGGGCGCGCCCGTCACCGGTGGCTATCTCGCCGTCGACCCCGACGCGGTCGCCGATCGTTTCGTCGACGGCTGGTTGCGCACCGGCGATCTCGGCTACCGCCGCGACGGCGAACTGTTCGTCACCGGACGCTGCAAGGACATGATCACCGTGCGCGGGGTGAACTACTACGCCCAGGACGTCGAGGCCGCGGTCCGCGATCTCGACGGCATCCATCAGGGCCGCTGCACCGCGGCCGTCGAGCCCGACGGCGACGACGTGATCGCGCTGATCGCCGAGACCGAACGCACCGGCGCCGAGGCCGAGGCGCTGGCCGCGGCCATCGTCGCCGCCGTCGCCGCCGAGCTCGGACTCTCCGCCGTGCGGGTGCATCTCGTCGCGCCGCGCAGCATCCCCCGCACCAGTAGCGGCAAGCTCCAGCGGCTGGCCGCCCGCGACCTGATCGGCCGGCGATGACGCCGCGCCGCTCGCCCCTGCGATCGAATGGGAGTGCCTAGTGCACAGCTTCGACATCTTCCGCCACTACGAACGCCTGCACTGGAAACTGAGCGACCTCGACCTGGCCGCCGTCGACCCGACGCTGGTCCGCCCGGAGTACATCACCCTCGCCAAGAGCGCGGCGATGGGCGAGTCCAATGTCATCGCGGCCGTGCACGGTTTCCTCGACGAGTTCGTCGACGACTACGACTTCTCCACCTTCGCGGTGGTGTGGGGCTACCAGGAGGTGCAGCACCACTACGCCTTCCGCTCCTGGCTGGGCGCCATCGGCGAGGACGTCGACGACCGCGCGGTGGACGCGATGCGCGAGCCGTACGCGCCGGGCAGCACGCCCTCGGCGACGCTGGCCACCAACATCATCTCCGAGCTCACCGTCAACCACGTGTACCGCGCGGTGTCGAGCTGGGTGGCCGAGCCGGTGCTGAAGACGTTGCTGCTCAACGCCAGTCGCGACGAAGCCGGGCACGCCCGGGAGTTCATCCACTACACCACCGAACGGCTGAAGCGGCGGCCCGACGAGCTGCCGTCGGTGCTCGAGACGCTCTACGTCTACAGCTCCGAGGCCAAGATCAAGCACCCGGTGAGCACCTTCAAGGCCGGCATCGCCGAGCTCGGTGACCACGAGACCATCGACACCGGTTTCGAGCTGTTCCTCGAGCAGGTCGCCGCCGAGGGCGAGCTGGAGGTCCTGCACGACAAGGTGCGCCGCACCTTCGCCGGCATCACCGGCCTCGACCTGTCCAGCAACGCGAAGGTGCGCCGCGCCCTCGCCGACGCCATCGCGTGATGACCGCAGGCGAACGGCCCGACGCCGTCGAGGTGCCGTGGTCGGTGATCCCCGACTATCACTGCTTCGGCTGTTCCCCGCACAACGCCACCGGGCTGCGTCTGAGCTTCACCCCGCGCGCCGACGGCGCGCTGGAAGCCGCCTTCCGGCTCGGACGCGCGTTCGAGTCCTATCCCGGCGTGGTGCACGGCGGCCTGATCGGCGTCGTGTGCGACGAGGTGATGGGCAACCTGATCGTGCTGGCCCGCCGGGTTCCCGCCTTCACCGTCTCCCAACGCACCCGCTTCCTCACTCCCCTGCTGATCGACCGCGAATACCGCTGTGTGGCAACGCTGCCGCCCGCGCGGGCCGACGGCCCGATCCCCGCGCACGCCGAGATCCTCGACGCGAACGGCGCGGTGTGCGCGACCTCGACGGCCAGCTATCAGCCGTTCGATCTGCATGCCGTCCGCGACCAGCTCACCCTCGACGACGACGAAGTCGCCCTGCTCGACCACGCCCTGTCCACGGCGAACACCCTCTCCCCGAACGGAGCCCGGCCATGACCACCACCTCTGCCGACACCATCCTGCGCACGGTCACCGAGATCGCGATCACCGAGACCGGCCTGACCGCCGCCGAGCTGACCCCCGACGCCGACCTGCGCGCCATGGCGGGCGTGGACTCGGTGCGGGTGCTGCGGATGATCGCCCGCATCGAGCGCACCTTCGACATCGAACTCGACGACGCCGACGTCTTCGGGATGTCCACCCTGGCCGAGGTGACCGCGGTGGTCGAACGGTCCGTGGCCGAGGCGGCCGCATGACCGTCGTCGCCGATACCAATCAGCACTACGATCTCGACCCGGACATCTTCGGGCAGTTCCTCGACCCGCTGCGCAAGTACAGCTCCGCGCTCTACACATCCGACAGCGACACCCTGGAGCTGGCGCAGCGCAACAAGCTGCGCTTCGTCGCCGAGCGGCTCGGTCTGCGCGGCGGCGAGCAGCTGCTCGATGTGGGATGCGGCTGGGGTTCGCTGATCCTGTACATGGCGAGCGAGCTGGGCTGCCGCACGCTCGGGGTCAGCCCGGCGCCGCGTCAGCACGACTACATCGCCGAGCAGGCGGCCGCGCGCGGCGTGGCCGACCTGGTGCGCACCCGGGTCGGGCACTTCGAGCAGCTCGACCTGCCCGCCCGTTCCTTCGACGCCGTCACACTGCTGGGGTCGATCGTGCACATGCCCGATCCCGACGAGGTGTTCCGCCGCGCGCGGGGCGTGCTGCGCCGCGGCGGCACGCTCTACGTCTCGGAGAGCTGCTTCCGTAATGCGGCCACCCGCAGCGCGTTCGACGATCGCGACGGCACCGGCTTCGTCCGCGAGGACATCTTCGGCTTCGGTGAACTGCGGCCGCTGTCGGAGCTGATCGCCGCCGCCGAGAACGCCGGCTTCTCGGTGATCTCGGTCGATGACCTGACCGAGCACTACCGGCGCACCATCGAGGACTGGATCGGCAATGTCGACGCCGCCGCCGAGCGCATCGACGCGCACGGCCCCGGTCTGGCCGCCAAGCTGCGCCACTATCTCGAGATCGCCAACGCGGGCTGGGGTTACACCACCAAGCACTACGCGCTGGTCTGCCGGAATGCCAGGTAGGACATGATCACCACACCGGGGCTGTTGCCCGTGCGGGACCTGGTCGCCGCGGTCGACGGCTTTCTGGCCGCGTCCCCGGCGACCCGTGCCTGGGATGTGGAGACCGCCGTCGACTGGGCCGCCGCCGACGCGGGCAGGCTCACCGAGGGTCAGCGCTCCGCGGTCCAGTTCGTCACCCTGATCGAAGACCACCTGCCCGGCTACTTCGACGTCTACCACCGGCATTTCCCCGTCGACGACAGCGTGGATCTGCCGACCTTCGAGCACAATCGGGAGCTCTACCACTTCACGGTGCGCTGGGCCCTCGAGGAGGACACCCATGCCAGGGCGCTGACCCGCTACCAGGAGGCGGCCGGCATCGCCGACCGCGACACCCTGCGGTCGGAACTGGCGATCGAGGGCCACAAGCCGTTCGACCTGCCCTACGAGCACCCCGTTCAGTTCTTCGCCTACGCCTTGGTGCAGGAGAAGGCGACGCAGATGTACTACCAGCAGTTGCGCGACGTGGTCGCCGACCCGGTCCTGGCCGCGGTGCTCACCCGGTTGTCGCGCGACGAGGCACGGCATTTCAGCTTCATGGCCGAGGTGGTGACCCGGTATCTGCGCCACGACGGTGACGCGGTGGTCGAGCCGATCCGCGATGTCGTCGCCAACTTCCGGATGCCGCTGTCGGACACGCTGCGCGGCTATTGGCGGTGGGCGCTGCGGATCGCCGATGTCGCCGACTACGACCACACCGCCGCCTACGAACATCTGGTGAAGGTGATCGACCGCGCGGTCGATGCCCGCACCGAGCCGGTCGACGAGTTGATCGCCTTCGTCGAGGGTTGCCGCACCCTGGCCTGAACCGGCCCTGGCCCGGACCGAAGAGAACCGGCCTTGCGCGCGATGATCCGCGCAAGGCCGGTTCTCTTCGCCGATCGGCCCTGAGCCGTCAGTTGCCCTGCGCCAGCACGAGAATCGTGGTGGTGCCGTGCGCGATCAGCTTGCCCGCCGCGTCGGTGATGCGACCTTCGGCGGTCGCGGTCCGCCTGCCGACGTGCACGGCGGTGGCCTCGCAGGTGAGCCTGCTGCCGTCCAGGGTCACCGCGCGGATGAAGTTCACCTTCAGTTCGAGCGTGGTGTAGGCGACGCCGTCGCCGAGTTCGGTGAACACCGCGCTGCCCATGGCGGTGTCCATGAGCGTGGCCAGCACGCCGCCGTGCACCGTGAACATCGCGTTGATGGTCGCCGGATTCGGGTCGAGGTAGTAGCGGGTACGGCCCTTGGACGCGCTTTCCAGCCGAATTCCCAGCGAATCGCCGACGCCCAGCTTCTCCTGCAGCCCGCGCTCGAAGACCGCGGTCAATTCGGCGACCCGCCGGTCGGCGGTCGCGTCGATTTCGGTGGTGGTCATGGTTTTCCTCCCTGCGGACGATTCCTCCGCCATTCGATCAGCGCTCGGTGAATTCCGTCTTGCCACAGGACATTCCATTTCCAGCTCCGATCGGCTGATCGGGATCACCCGAGGCCGGTGAGTCGTCGACCCGGCGCGGGTACCGTCGGGCAGATGGCCGACACCACCGCTGCTGCCCGCGTCGAGTCCATCGAGGCCGACTTCTTCGACGATCCGCACGCGCACTACCGGCGCTGGCGCGCAGGTGGCCCGGTCCATCGGGTCCGCTTCCCCGACGACGTCGTGCGCTGGGTGGTCATCGGCTACGCCGAAGCCCGGATGGCACTGGCCGATCCACGGCTGCGCAAGGACATCGTCCGGATCGACGAGATCGTGCACGACAAGCGCGGGTCGACCCCGAGCGATCCGAACGTCGTCGCGCTGCTGAGCCACATGCTCAGCACCGATCCGCCCGCGCACACGCGGCTGCGCAAACTGGTCAACAAGGCCTTCACCGCCAAGCGGGTCGCGGCGTTGCGCCCGCGGATCGAGCAGATCACCGAGTCGCTGCTGGACGCGATGGCCGAGCGCGAACAGGTCGACCTGATGGACGAATTCGCCAATCCGCTACCGGTGACGGTGATCTGCGAACTGCTCGGCGTCCCCTACGCCGATCGCGACGACTTCCAGACCTGGACCAGGGCGCTGGTCACGGTCGTCGGCGAAGGCGAGGACGACGAACGCCCCGCAGCCTCGGCCGCGATGGTCGCCTATCTGGCGAACCTGGTGCGCGCCAAGCAGTCCGAGCCCGCCGACGACCTGCTCTCCCAGCTGGTCCTGGCCGACGACGACGGCGATCGCCTCACCGATCGCGAGCTGGTGTCGATGGCGTTCCTGCTGCTGGTCGCCGGGCACGAGACCACCGTCAATCTCATCGGCAACGGCGTCAACGCGCTGCTGCGCCGCCCCGCGCAGTGGCGGGCCCTGGGCGCCGACCCCGCCGGCATCCCCGCCGCGATCGAGGAGTTCCTGCGCTTCGACGGCCCGGTCGACATGGCCACCGTCCGCTACACCGCCGAACCGGTCACCCTGGGCGATACCGAGATTCCCGCGGGCGAACTCGTCTACGTCGCGCTGGCCGCCGCCAACCGCGACCCGGCCCGTTTCACCGACCCCGACGCGCTCACCACCGACGGCCACCCCTCCGGCCATCTGGCCTTCGGCCACGGCATCCACTTCTGCGTCGGTGCTCCCCTGGCCCGCCTCGAAGCCGAGATCGCCTTCACCGCCCTGCTCCGCCGCTTCCCCGACCTGCGCCTGGCCGAGGCCGCCGGCACCGACCACTGGCAGACCAGCACCCTCATCCGCGGCCTGCTCGAACTGCCGGTGCACGTGCGCTGAGACCCCGGTTACCAGCCCGGCGTACCGTCGGGAGTCGATCGGATCGTCGAGCTGCTCGCCTGCCCGGCGCCGCCGCCTCGGCGTCCGCCGACCCCGCCCAGGGTTGCGCCACCTGATCCGGACCAGGTCAGAACAGGCTGGTCTGGGCAGGCGCGGTCACCGCGGTGATCGTGGCGTCGAGTTCGATGCGGCGGCCGATGAGCCGGGAGTCGTTGACGAGCACGAGTTCACCGGACCCGGTGTCGTCGGCGCAAGCGATGGTGTGGCCGTGGGCGGTGACGGCGTCGAGGACGTATTCGCCGGCGTCCTCGGTGAATTCGATGGCCTCCGGGTAGCGCCCACGCTCGAGGATGGTGGCGTAGAAGTCCCGCCCGCCGGACCACGCGGTGTCGGTGCGGGCGATGTCGTCGGGCAGGGTGCTCGCCGCGTGGTCGGCCGCGTCGGCGACGGCGGCCTCCAGTGCCGACCACGGCCGCAGCGGCTTGGTCAGGATGCGGGTCTTGGTGACACCGGCGACCGCCTGCCGCAGCCCCGCCCGTTCCGAGACGACCCGCTCGAGCTCACGCACATGCAGCCCGTCCGGCGAATCGGTGATGAAGCGGGCCACCAGCGCACCCTGCTCGAAGAGCCGCCGCTGCCGCCGTACCGCCGACGCGGTCCCGACCTTGGTCATTCCGTCGCCGAAGTAGGCGATGTAGAGGTGATGGGGCTGCGCGACATACCCGCGCACCTGCTCGGGCAAGGCCGTGAGCGGACCACGATGGCTGTGCACCACCGACCACCCCTCGGTGACCCGGCATTGCGCGCACTGCTTTCCGCTGTCGACCCGGGCCCGGCTCGGGCACGCTTGACGCCCCCTGCGCCCGGCGCCGAACCCGTGGTACCCGAGACAGAACCGCCCGGCCCCGGCGAGCCGGAACGCCAACCGCGTCCCGATTCCCGGCAGCAGCTCGGTACTGCCGTCCTCGCGGATCACCTCGTAGAACCACCGGCCCTGCTCATCCCAGTGGGTCCCGCAATACAGGGCGGTGGAGGTCGCGGTCATCGGTCGAATCTACTGAACGCGCCCGGTGTTCGGTCGACGGGAGGACAGATCGCCCAGCAGGCGGGGATCGGCGAGGTTCGGTGCGATCGCACAGCCTCGGCGCGCGCTGTCGGCCCCGCACCACGTCGAATTCGATCCGGCAGACCGGGTCGACCCACCGGACGCGGTGACCGGCGACTGTTGCGCCGTAGCTGTCAGTGGTCGGCCCGTGCCTTGCCTGTGCCCGTGCGGACAGCGACCGGACTCGCTCGTTCGGGATCGATCCCCACGCACGAGGCCCACCCGGGCTCCCGAGCTCACAGGTCGAGGACAAGGACCTCCGAGCGGGCGCGGGAGACGCACAGCATCATCGTCTTGCCGCTGTCGCGCTCCTCGGCGGTGAGCAGGGAATCACGGTGGTCCACCTCGCCGTCGAGCACGGGGGTCTCGCAGCTGCCGCAGGTGCCTTCGCGGCAGGAGGTGATGACCGCGACGCCCGCCGATTCCAGGACGTCGACGATGGAGCGGTCGGCGGCGACCCGCAGCGTCCGCCCGGTCTGGGCCAGCTGGATCTCGAAGGCCTGGTCGGCGCCGGCCGGCTCGAGCTGTCGCGGGACGAAGCGTTCCGTGCGTACTGTGACGCGCTGCCGCTGTCCCTCCGCCTCGACCGCGGCCAGCAGCGGTTCCGGGCCACAGCAGTACACGGTCGCGCCGGGCCGCTCGGCCACGATCTCGGCCACCGGCAGCAGGCCGGACTCGTCCTGGGGCACCAGCCGCACCGCCGGATAGCGCGCGGTGAGCGCCTCGGCGAAGGCCATGTGGGTGCGTGAGCGCGCGCCGTAGTGCAGCGTCCAGCGCGCGCCTGCCCGCTGCGCGGCGGCGATCATCGGCAGGATCGGGGTGATCCCGATACCGCCAGCGACGAACGTGTACTCCGGGGCCTCGGACAGCTCGAAGTTGTTGCGCGGCAGAGAGACCGACAAAGTGGTGCCGGGCAGCGCGGTCCGGAACAGGTGCGCGGACCCGCCGCGGCCGTTCGGCTCGTGCAGAATCGCGATCCGCCACCGGTCGCGCTGCGCGGGGTCGCCGCACAGCGAGTACTGGCGCAGGCCGGCCGCGCCCGCCGCCACGTCGATATGCGCGCCCGGCGTCCAGGCGGGCAGTTCCCCACCGTCGGCCGCGGCGAGCACCAGGGCAAATACCGCGTCGGCTTCGTCGGTGCGCTCGATCACCCGCACGCTCACGTCGGTCATGGCCATCCCCTCGCCCGCATGGTTGTCGAGTTTCACCGTGCTCGACGTCCGGCGTGTCCGCCCCGTGGGCGCGGCGAGACGATTGGCGCGATCGACATTCACTATCGTCCCGCCGCCCGGTGCGCACCCCGCCCGACACTGACGGCATGACTCCAGTGGCGGAACTGGTCGCCAAGACCAGGCAGTTCGTGCAAGACCACGTCATCCCGGTGGAACGCGAGGTCGTGGTCGGTGGCCGGGTCACCGACGACGCCCTGCGCCTCGACCTGCAGAAGAAGGCCAAGGAGGCCGGTGTCTTCGGCCCGCTCTCGGATCCCGCCTACGGCGGCCTCGGCCTCGACACCAGGGCGCAGGCCGAGGTGCTAGAAGCCGCGGGCGCCAGTCTGCTCGGCCCGCTCGCGGTCAACGCCTGGGCGCCCGACGACGGCAACATCCACCTGTTGGCCGAGGTCGCGAATCCCGAACAACGTGAACGGTATCTGGCCCCGCTGGCCTCCGGCGAGGTCCGCTCGGCGATCGCCATGACCGAACCGGCGCCCGGCGCGGGATCGGACCCGCGGATGCTGGCCACCGTCGCCGAGGAGACCGACACCGGCTGGGTTATCAACGGCCGCAAGCACTTCACCACCGGCGCGCAGGGCGCGGCGTTCACCATCTGCGTCGCCTCCACCACCGACGGCCCGACCATGTTCCTGGTAGACCAGGACAACCCCGGCCTGAAGGTCGGCCGCCGGATGCCGACACTGGACCACACCAGCGCGCCCGGCGGGCACTGCGAGGTCGAGTTCGCCGACTGCGAGGTCCCCGAGTCCGCGATCCTGGGCGCGGTGGGCCGCGGCCTGGATCTGGCGGCGGTCCGGCTCGCGCCCTCACGCCTGGTGTTCTGCATGAACTGGCTCGGCCTGGCCGTGCGCGCCCAGCAGCTCACCGCCGAGCACATCAACGGCCGTCACGCGTTCGGGGTACCGATCGCCGAACACGGTCTGGCCCAGGGCCTGATCGCCGACAACGAGATCGATATCGCGGCGTCGCGCAGCCTGATCCGATCCACCGCCGCCACCATCGACGAGCACGGCGCCGCCTCCTCCCAGGCGCGCCACGAGGCCTCGATCACCAAGACCTTCGTCTCCGAGGCGGTCTGGCGGGTGCTCGACCGCGCGGTGCAGCTGCACGGCGGCCTCGGCGTCTGTGAGGACCACCTGGTGGCCCGATTCCTGGTGGAAGCCAGGGCTTTCCGCATCTACGAGGGTCCGTCGGAGGTGCTGCGCGGGTCGATCGCGCGGCGCGTCCTGCGCGGATCGCGCTGAGAGGACATCCCATGACCACCCGCAGCATCGCCGGATTCGGCGCCGCCTACCCCGCCCTCGACGCCGAGGCCGTCGACTACGCCTACCTGCGCGACGCCTCGCAGGCCCTGGTGCCCTTCGGCGCGCACGTCGGCACCCGGATCACCGAGATCTCCCCCGCCCGTTCGGTCGTCGAGATCCCGGCCGAACCGGTGATGTGCAACCACATGGGCACCGTGCACGCGGGCGCGCTGTTCACCGCCGCCGACATCGCCGGCGCCGCGGCGTTCGTGGGCGCGGCGGCGCACCGGCTGTTCACGGTCGACCGGCTGGTCCTGCGCGGCGGCACCGCCGCCTACCGCAAGCCGGCCCGCGGCCGCATCCGCGCCGTCGCCACCGTGGACCCCGACGGCCTGGCCGCCGTCCTGGCCGCGACCGCGACCGCCCGATTCGAGCTGTCCGGCCGCGCCGAGCTGCTCGACGACAACGACGTGCTCACTGCCGAATTCACCTTCGACTACGTGTGCGATGTGCGCATCGCCGGAACGGACGAGTGATGACCACGACCACGCCCGACGCCACCACGGTCGACACCGCCGACGGCGTGCGCTTCACCGTGCGCTGGCTGGCCGCCGACGACCCCACCGCCCCGGTGGTGCTGATCCTGCCCGCCATGGCGATGAAGGCACGCAACTACCAGTCGCTGGCCAAGTCCCTGCACGCCACCGGTCTCTCGGTGGCGACCTGCGATCTGCGCGCCCACGGCGAGGCCGAGCCCGCGCTCGGCGAGCACACCGACTTCGGCTACCGCGAAATGCTCGAGATCGACCTGCCCGCCGTCGTTTCCGCGATCGAGGAGCGGTTCCCGCAGGCGCCGCTGCACCTGTTCGGGCACAGCCTGGGCGGCCAGCTCGCGCTGCTGTTCGCCGCCGCCGAACCCGAGCGCGTCGCCGGGGTCACCGTGATCGGTACCGGCACCGTGTTCTGGTGGGCCTTCGGCCCGCGCCGCTGGTTCGAGGCACTGAGCCAGATCCAGTGGATCGGCCTGGTGTCGCGGATCAAGGGGCACTGGCCCGGCGGCGTGCTGATCCCGGCGCCGATGCCGGGCGGGGTGATGGTCGACTGGTCGATCCACTCGCTGACCAGCTACTACCGCCCCAGCGGCAGCAAGCGCCGCTACAACACGCTGCTGGCGAACATGACCCTGCCGGTGCTGGCGATCTCGCTGTCCCAGGACGTGCTCGGCCCCAAGTCCAATGTCGACTTCCTGGTCTCGCGGATGCCCTCGGCCGCGGTGACCCAGTGGCACCTCGACGAGAACTCCGCGGTCGAGCACCTGGATCACTTCACCTGGCTCAAGGACTCGCCCGCGATCGCGGCGGGCGTGTCGCAGTGGATCACCGCCGGCACCGCGCCGGCCTGAAGGAGAGACGTGGCACGACTGCAGATCGAAGCGGTGTCGAAGAAGTTCGACACCGACTACGCCGTGCGCGAGGTCAGCCTCGACATCGCCGACGGCGAATTCATGGTGCTGCTCGGCCCCAGTGGCTGCGGCAAGTCCACCCTGCTGCGGATGATCGCGGGGCTGGAGGAGCCGAGCGAGGGCCGGATCCTGGTGGGCGGCAACGACGTCACCGACGCGGCGCCGCAGCGTCGTGACCTGGCGATGGTGTTCCAGAGCTACGCGCTCTACCCGCACCTGTCGGTGGCCAAGAACATCGGGTTCCCGCTGCGGGCCCGGCGCAAGCCGCGCGCCGAGATCGCCCAGCGGGTCGCCGAGGTCTCGGCCACCTTGGAGCTGTCCGCGCTGCTCGACCGCAAGCCGGTCGCGCTCTCGGGTGGCCAGCGCCAGCGCGTCGCCCTGGCCCGCGCCATGGTCCGCGATCCCGGCGCGTTCCTGATGGACGAGCCGCTGTCGAACCTGGACGCCAAGTTGCGCAGCGCGACCCGCGCCGAACTGATCGCCCTGCACCAGCGACTGGGCGCGACGTTCCTCTACGTCACCCACGACCAGGTCGAGGCGATGACGATGGCCTCGCGCATCGCTCTGCTCAACGAGGGCCGCGTCGAACAGTGCGGCACCCCCGCCGAGCTCTACGACCAGCCGCGCTCGACCTTCGTCGCCGGTTTCCTCGGCTCGCCGCCGATGAACCTGTTCCCCGCGGTCGTCCAGTCGCGCGGCGGTGCCCTGCGCGTGACGGCCGACGGTGTCGACGCCGCGCTCGACATCACCGACGAGCTCGACACCGCCACCGCGGTGATCGCGGGTATCCGGCCGGAGCGCCTGCGCATCGACCCCGCTGCCGGCGCCGTCCGCGGCCGGGTGCGGATGGTCGAGAACCTCGGCAGCGAGGAACTGGTGCACCTCGACGCGGGCACCACCAGCCTGTGCGTGCGCGCGCCGCGCCCGGCCGGGGTGCGCGTCGGCGAGGACATCGCCGTGCGGGTCGACCCCGCCGACATCCACCTGTTCGATCCCGACACCGGCCTCCGCCTGACCTGGCAGGCGCCGCAACCGGAGTCGATCCCCAGCCAGGACGCGGCTGCCGTGCCCGTCCCCTGACTACCGCACGAACCATTGATGAGGAGAACCACCATGAAACGCACCCTGCCCATCTTGGGCGTGGTGTTCACCACCGCCGTCGCCCTGAGCGGCTGCGGTCTGGGCGGCACCGTGTCCTCGGACACCACGACGACCGCGCAGATTCCGGAGCTGAAGCCCGACCAGCAGGTCTCGATCGTGTTCGAGTCCTACAACTACGGGCTCGCCGGCGCCTGGACCGACACGTTCAACGCGCTGATCGCCGACTTCGGCAAGAAGTACCCCAACATCAAGGTCACCGCGCAGAAGCCGCAGGGCAACAGCCCGAACCCGGCCACCGACACCATCTCCAGCATCCAGAACCAGATGGTCGCGGGCACCCCGCCCGACGTCGCCCAGCTCGGCTTCTCCGACCTGGACTTCACCGTGCACCAGCTGCAGGCCAAGCCGCTCGACACCCTCGTCGGCAAGCAGGAGGTGGCCGAGAACTTCGACGGCCGACACGCCTACGCCCCGCGCGCCCGCGTCCTCGACGACTGGGACGGCCACACCTACGGCGTGCCCTTCGTGTTCTCCACCCCCGTGCTGTACCTGAACGCCTCGCTGTTCACCGAGGCCGGTCTGGATCCGGCCACGCCGCCTGCCACCTGGGCCGAGGTCGCGACCGCGTCCAAGCAGATCGCCGACCGCACCGGCAAGGGCGGTGTCTACATCGACTGCCTGACCAAGACCGCCAAGGACTGGTGCTTCCAGTCGCTGGTGCGCTCCAACGGCGGCCGGGTCATCGCCGAGGACCGCCGCACCCTCACCTACGCCTCCGCGCCCGTCGTCGAGGTGACCAAGATGGCGCAGGACCTGGTGAACACGGGCAGCATGCCCAAGCTGAACCAGAAGCAGGGCTACGAGGCGTTCGCGCGCGGCGAGATCGGCATGATCCTCGAGACCAGCGCCATCCAGGGCACCTTCGTCACCGGCGCCAAGGACAAGTGGGACCTGCGGTCGGCGCCGATGCCGTCGTTCGCGGGCAAGCCGACCGTGCCCACGAATTCCGGTGCGGGCCTGCACATCCTGTCCAACGATCCGGCCAAGCAGCGTGCCTCCTGGGAGCTGATCAAGTTCCTCACCAGCGAGGAGTCCTACATCAAGATCGCGCAGAACATCGGCTACCTGCCGCTGCGCACCGGACTGCTCGATCAGGCCGACGGACTCAAGGACTGGGCCGCCAAGAATCCGCTGCTGAAGCCGAACGTCGCCCAGCTGGCGAACATGGAGCCGTGGGTGTCCATGCCGGGCAACAACTATCTGCAGATGCGCGACGGCATGATGGACGCCGTCGAAGCCATCGTGTTCCAGGGCAAGGATCCGCAGTCCACGTTGACCGCTGCGCAGGCAGAGGGCACCAAACTCCTGCCGGTCGCATGAGCGATCTGACCATCGTCCAGCTCACCGATACCCACCTGCGCCCGGCCGGTGAGCTCGTCCACGGTGTCGTCGACACCGACGCGAACCTCACCCGGGTGCTCACCCACCTGCGCGAGGCCGGGCAGCACGTCGACGCCCTGGTGCTCTCGGGTGACCTGTCCGACAACGGGTCACCCGAGGCGTACCGGCGGCTGCGGGCGGCCGTCGAACCGGTCGCGGCCGAACTCGGCGCCGAGATCGTCTACGTCATGGGCAATCACGACGAACGTGGCGCCTTCGGTGAGGAGCTGCTCGACCTGGCTCCCGGCTCGGTGGACACCACGCTGCCCCACGACCGCATCGTCGAGGTCGCCGGTCTGCGCATCATCGCGTTGGACAGCACCACGCCGCTGCGGCACGAGGGCAGGCTCGAACTCGAGCAGCTGGCCTGGCTGAGCGTGCAGCTGCGCACCCCCGCGCCCCGGGGCACCGTGCTGGTGCTGCACCATCCGCCCCTGCCGTCGCCCATCGCCACCGTCGACTTCCTCAAGCTCGAGGACGCCGACCGGCTGGCGGAGGTCCTCGCGGGGTCCGATGTGCGGATGATCCTGTGCGGGCACAACCATCTGACGGCCGCCGCGGCGGTCGCGGGGATCCCGGTGTGGATCGGGCCCGCGCTGTCGTACCGGATCGATCCGATGCCCCCGGCGGGCAGGCACCGCGGGTTCGCCGGATTCGGGTACAGCCGGATCGATGTCGTCGGTTCGACGGTGCTGGCCACCGCGATCGAGGCGACCCCGGCCACCCCGGTCTACGACCGGCCCGAGGCCGAGGTGCTCGAACAGCTGGCGGCGATCGCCGCGCGGACGCGGTGACATGTTCGTCATCGACGACAGGCAGGACCCGGCGCGGGCGGCGATCATCGCCCCCGCGGCGGGTCCGCGCCGGTTCACCCGGCGCGCGGCGCTGCGCCTGATCACGCCCTATCTGTATCTGGCACCGGCGGTGGTGCTGCTGGTGGTGTTCACCTACCAACCGCTGGTGCAGGCGGTGCAGCTGTCCACCGTGTCGTGGAATCTGCTGCCGACCGCGCCGATGAAGGCGGTCGGTACCGCCAATTACTCCCGGCTGCTGGATCTTCCGGCGTTCTGGGGCTCGCTGGGCCGCACCGCGACGCTGATCCTGGGCCTGCTGCCGTTCACGGTGCTGCTGCCGGTGCTGATCGCGCTGGCCAGCAGGCGGGTGCAGGGCCGGGCCCGCACGTTCTATCAGGCGCTGGTGTTCGCCCCGTTCCTGGTCGCGCCGGTCGCGGCGGCGGCGGTGTGGCGCTGGCTGCTGCATCCCGGCTCCGGATTCGTCGACCAGGTGGTCGATTCCGGCCGCAATTGGGTCTACGACGCCTCGACGGCGCAGGCGGTGATCGTGCTGATCACCGGCTGGCAGCTGCTCGGTTTCGCGGTACTGGTGGTGTGGGCCGGACTGGCCGGGATCAGTGGCGACTACAGCGAGGCCGCGCAGGTCGACGGCGCGACGCCGGGGCAGATCCGGCGCTGGATCACCCTGCCACTGCTGTCGCCGACGCTGCTGTTCCTGGTGCTCACCACCGTGCTGCTCAGTCCCACACTGTCGTTCCCGCTCATCGATTCGATGACCCAGGGCGGACCGGCGCAGGCCACGACCAACATCTACTACCTGCTCTGGGACTACGCGTTCCACAGCTTCGACGCGGGTCTGAGCGCGGCGGCGGGCGTGCTGTTGTTCGTCGGGTTCGGCGCGCTGGCGGCCGTGCTGGTCTGGATCTCGGAAAAGGTTGCCGTTCATGATGATTGACCGTCTCCGCCTGGCGGGCAGCCATGTGCTGCTCGCCGGGACGGCGCTGGTGTGCGTGTTCCCCATCTATTGGCTGTTCGCCACCGCGCTGCGCAGGCCCCAGGACGTCACCTCGCTGTCGCCGCTGCCGTGGCCGTTGTCGATCGACAACTACCTCGACGCGGCGCAGAAGGTCGACGTCACCGGCTTGATCGTCAACACCTTCGTCGTGGCGATCCTGTCCGCGGCCGGTCAGCTGCTGATCGCGCTGCTGGCGTCCTACGCCTTCGCGATGTACACCTTCCCGCTGCAGCGGCTGATGTATCTGGCGTTCGTCGGCGTCTGGCTGGTGCCGTTCCAGGTCACCATGCTGCCCAACTACATCCTGCTCAACCGGATGGGGCTGATCAACACGTTGATCGGCTGCGTGCTGCCGACATTGTGCTCGGCGCTGGCGGTGCTGCTGTTGCGCCAGCACATGAACGCCTTCCCGAAGGAGCTCGTCGCCGCGGCCAAGATCGACGGCCGTTCCTCCTGGGCCATCCTGTGGACGGTGGTGGTGCCGAATCTGCGCCCCGCGCTGGCCGCGCTGGGCATCCTGCTGTTCATCAACGCCTGGAACGAATACTTCTGGCCCGCGGTCGTTCTGCGGCAATCCAACGATGTCCTCCAGCTCGGTCTGCGCAGTTTCATGGGCACCGAGGGCGACCAGTGGGGTCCGATGATGGCGCTGGCGAGTCTGGCCTGTCTGCCGGTGCTGCTGCTCTATCTGGTGTTGCAGCGCCACATCGTCAACGCCTTCGTCCGGTCGGGGCTCAAGTGAGGCGGCGGAAGGGCGCGATCAGCTGATCCAGGTAGCCGACCGGATAGTCGGGATGTGCCGCCATGCCGAGCTGGTCGGAGGTGAACCGGCGGCGCGGATCGTAGCTGTAGGTGCGCAGCAGGTGATCCCAGAGCAGGGTGAACAGGCCGAAGTTGACGTCGCCGACGCCGGCCCATTTGAGGTGATGGAAGCGGTGACCCTCGTTGAGGGCGAGCACGTACTTCAGCGGACCGACGCGATAGTCGGCGTTGGAATGTTGCAGCAGCAGCTGCACGGCCACGGCGAGGGCCAGCGCGGCGGCGACGTCGACCGGCAGCCCGATCACGATCAGCGGGGCCACGCCGGCGGCCATCTCGGCGGTCTGGTGCAGCGGATGCTTCATCAGGCCGTTGAGGCCGTAGAACCGGGTGACGCTGTGGTGCACGGCGTGGAAGCGCCACAGCACCCCGATCTTGTGACTGGCCCAGTGCACCAGCGTGATTCCGGCGTCCGCGATCAGGATGGCGAGGACCACCTGGACCACGAACGGCCAATCGCCCGGCCACAGCCCCGGGGCGGGCACGATCGCGGCAAGCAGCGGGATCACCGCCACGCTGACCAGGATCAGCGTCTCGTTCACGACAGCGTGCAGCCGGTCGCGGACGCTGTCGGCCTGGGGTCCGTTCCAGGCGGGTTCGTACGGGATGACCCGTTCGACCGCGAACGAGGTGGCGATCGCCACGGCGAGCACGAGCAGCAGCCAGGGTTTCGGGGCATGGGCGGCGGCGAGGGCGATGCCGATTCCGTTGAGCCCCACCAGCATCAATGGGACGTAGCCGTAGCGGGCGAGACGGCGCACAGCGAGGTTCATGCCCTCAGCCTGGCCGCCGGTCCCCCGTGGACGCTTGAACGATTCGGCTGACCCGACCGTCCCAGACCACGGCGCTGGTCAGCGCCGACGGCGGCAGTCCGAAGATCTCCCGGCACGTGCGGGTGAGATGCGCGCTGTCGGCGAATCCCGTCGCGTGCGCGATCGAAGTCAGATCCTGTCCACCCCGCGCGAGCTCGACGGCGTTCATCAGCCGCAACCACAGGATGTAGCGGCGCAGCGGCAGCCCGACCTGGGCGGTGAACAGGTGGGTGAGCCGGCTGGCCGACAGGCCGACGACGGCGGCGACCTCCCCGGTGCGCACCGGCCCGCGCGCCACCATCGCCGGCAGCGCGGCCACCGCGGCCACGACCGCCGGATGCCGCGGGGAGACGGCACCGCCGCTCGCCGCCGCGAGCGTGCCCAGCAGTCCGTCGACGAAGTCCGCCGTCGAGGTGATCGGCCGGGCGCGATCGCGCAGGGCGGGACCACCGCACCACCCGGCGGTCGCCGCCCGGAGTTCGGCACCGCGACCGGCCGGGGAATCGGGGTCGAGGAACACCACGATCCCGGTCGCGCCGCCGGTGTCGACGCGGTGTTCGGTGTCGGGCGGGATGACGATCTCGGCCCCGGTGTGCGGTCGGCCGTCACCGTCGAGCACGGTTACCGGCGCGTCGGCCACGATGATCTGCGCGGCATGGTGGGCATGCGCGCGGGTGCCGCCGATCGTCCCGGTGAAGGCGAGCACGCCGGGCCGGATCAACGCCCCGGCACCGCGCCAGGCGACCTCGCTCACGCCACGGACCCGGCGCCGGAGCCGGCCGGTGTCACTGCCGGTAGGTCGCCAGGAAGCGGCCGATGCGCTCGATGATGGCCTCGAGCTCGTCGGCGTGCGGCAGGGTGACGATCCGGAAGTGGTCGGGGCGTGGCCAATTGAAGCCGGTGCCCTGGACGATGTGCAGCTTCTCCTGCAGCAGCAGGTCGAGCACGAACTTCTCGTCGTCGTGGATGCGGTACATGTCCAGGTCGATGCGCGGGAAGGCGTACAGCGCGCCCTTCGGTTTCACGCAGGACACACCGGGGATGGCGTTGAGGGCTTCCCAGGCGCGGTCGCGCTGCTCACGCAGCCGCCCGCCGGGCAGGGTGAGGTCGTAGATGCTCTGATGCCCACCCAGAGCAGCCTGGATCGCCTGCTGCGCGGGTACATTCGCGCACAGCCGCAGACCGGCCAGCATCGTCAGGCCCTCGAGGTAGCTCGCGGCGTGCTGGGTGGGGCCCGACACCACCAGCCAGCCCGAGCGCAGTCCGGCGGCCCGGTAGTTCTTCGACAGACCGGAGAAGGTCAGGCACAGCAGATCGGGCGCGAGCGAGGCGACGGCGGTGTGCTCGAGATCGTCGTAGTAGATCTTGTCGTAGATCTCGTCGGCGAAGACGACCAGATTGTGCCTGCGGGCGATCTCGAGGATCTCGCGCAGCACCTCCGGCGGGTACACCGCGCCGGTGGGGTTGTTCGGGTTGATCAGCACGATGGCGCGGGTGCGGTCGGTGATCTTGGCCGTGATGTCGGCCAGGTCGGGGTACCAGTCGGCACCCTCGTCACACAGGTAGTGCACCGGCGTGCCGCCGTTGAGGGCGGTCGCGGCGGTCCACAGCGGGAAGTCCGGGGCGGGGACGAGGACCTCGTCGCCGTTCTCGAGCAGCGCGGTCATCGCCATCATGATCAGCTCGGAGACGCCGTTGCCGAGGAAGACCTCCTCGACGCTCACGTCGTCGACGCCGAGGGTCTGGTAGTACTGCACCACCGCGCGCCGGGCCGAGAGCAGGCCCTTCGACGAGCTGTACCCGGTGGAGGTGGGCAGCGTTCGGACCATGTCCTGCAACAGATCCGGGGGCGCGTCGAAGCCGAAGATCAACGGGTTGCCGGTGTTGAGCTTGACGACGTGATGGCCCTCGGCCTCGAGCCGGGCCGCCTCCTCCGCGACCGGGCCGCGGATCTCGTACGACACTCCCGACAGCTTGCTGGACTGCTTGACCTGCATGAACATCCCTCCGAAGTGTGGTTGCCGCACACACTACTTGGTATTTCCAAGATTTCACTTGGTTTTTCCAAGTCTATGGTTAGAGTAGGACACGTGCCACGCCGAAGCTACGACCACTACTGCGCGGTCAGTCGCGCGCTCGACCTCGTCGGGGACCGGTGGACCCTGCTCGTGGTCCGCGAACTGTGCGCGGGCCCGCGCCGCTACAGCGACCTGTTCGCCGACCTGCCCGGGATCAGCACCGACATGCTCGCCACCCGGCTCAAGGATCTCGAGCGCGAGGGCATGATCACCCACCACCGCAACGGCATGCGCTCCAGCTACGAGCTGACCGACGCTGGCCTGGCCCTGCGCCCGGTGCTCGACGCGCTGTCGGTGTGGGGCACACCCCGCCTCGGTGACCGCAAGCCGACCGACGCGGTGCGCGCGCACTGGCTGGCACTGCCGCTGGGCCACGCGGTCGCCGAGATCGTCCCGGCGGGCACCGTGACGGTCCACATCGGCGACACCGTGCTGCACTACGTGATCACCGCCGACGGCGTCACCCACCACGACGGACCAGCCCCGGCACCGGACCGGGAACTGCGGCTCGAGCTGGCCGAGGCCACCGAGATCGCCACCGGCGCCCGGTCACTGACCGTCTGACCGGATCAGCGGGAAATCCGTGACCGCACCACCGAACCGCCGGTGACGCCTCGGCCGGATCTCGGTGCTGATGACGGTGGCCGGATCGCGTGATCGTCGTACCGGCAGCTCGGTTCGCCGACGCTCGCCCGGACCGGCCCGGGCAGGGAGCCGTTCCGGGCGGGTGTCAGCGGGCGGCGACGGCCGGGGCCGTGCAGGTGCCGATGAGGGCGGTGTCGTGGGTGGCGGCGCGGAAGCG
This sequence comes from Nocardia sp. MH4, assembly GCF_019266065.1. Taxonomy (GTDB): domain Bacteria; phylum Actinomycetota; class Actinomycetes; order Mycobacteriales; family Mycobacteriaceae; genus Nocardia; species Nocardia canadensis. The sequence goes on from NZ_LPNR01000110.1 coordinate 145,849, forward strand.
GGGGTGGTCGAGGATGTCGTGCAGGAACTCGGTGGTGGTGGCGACGCCCGCGCCGGTGATGGTGGTCTCGGCCAGCGCGCGGCGCATGCGGGCGATGGCGGCCGGGCGGTCGGGCGCCCAGACGACGACCTTGGCGAGCAGCGAATCGTAGTGCGGGGGAATCGCGTAGCCCGTCCCCACATGGGTGTCGACGCGCACGAACGGACCACCGGGCAGCGCGCACTCGACGAGAGTGCCTGCGGCTGGGGCGAATTCGCGCTGGGGATCCTCGGCGTTGATCCGGCACTCGATCGACACCCCGCGCGGGCGGAGATCGGCGGGCAGGGACAGCGGTTCGCCCGCCGCGATCCGCAGCTGTGCGGCGACCAGGTCGACGCCGGTGACCATCTCGGTGACCGGGTGCTCGACCTGCAACCGGCAGTTGACCTCCATGAAGTAGAACTGCCCGTCGGGACCGAGCAGGAACTCCACGGTGCCCGCGCCGACGTACCCGGCCGCCGCGCAGCCGCGCACGGCCGCCGCGCCGATCCGGTCAGCGAGTTCGGCGGACAGGCCGGGAGCGGGCGATTCCTCGACGAGTTTCTGGTGTCTGCGCTGTAGCGAGCAGTCGCGCAGGCCCAGGTGCACCACCGTGCCGTGGGTGTCGGCGAGGATCTGGACCTCGACGTGCCTGGCCGATTCCAGGTAGCGCTCCAGGTAGAGCCTGCCGTCGCCGAAGACCGCGGCGGCCGAGGCCCGGGTGTGCTGCCAGGCGGCCCCGAAGTCGTCGCCGTCGCGGACCACCCGCATCCCGCGGCCACCGCCGCCGGCGACGGCCTTGATGATCACCGGGTAGCCGATCTGCTCGGCCAGCGCTCGGGCGGCCTCGGCGTCGTCGATCGGGTCGCGGCTGCCGGGCAGCAGCGGCAGCCCCGCGTCGGCCATCAGCGCCCTGGCCGTGGACTTGTCGCCCAGCCGCGCCATGACGGCGGCGGGCGCACCGACGAAGACGAACCCCTCCGCCTCGCACACCTCGGCGAAATCCGGGTCCTCGGAGAGGAATCCGTAGCCGGGGTGGATGGCGTCGGCGCCGGTGGTGCGGGCGGCCTCGATGATCGCCGGGATCGACAGGTAGCTGCGCTTGGCCGGGGCGGGCCCGATCTGCACGCGTTCGTCGGCCAGCCGGACCGCCGCCGAGTCCCGGTCGGCGGCCGAGTGCACCGCGACGGTCGCGATGCCGAGTTCCCGGCAGGTGCGGATCACCCGCACCGCGATCTCGCCGCGGTTGGCGATCAGCACCTTACGGAGGGGGCGGGTCACCGCAGCGCCTCGAACACGATCAGCGGCTGGCCGTGCTCCACGGCGTCACCGTTGTCGACGAGCAGTTCGGCGACGACGCCCTCCGTGGTCGCGGTGACCGGGATCATCAGCTTCATCGCCTCGATGATGCCGACCTGCTGACCCGCCCGGACGGGGTCACCGACCGAGACGAACGGCGCGGCACCGGGTTCCGGCGACCGATAGAACACCCCGACGGTCTCGGCGGTCAGGGCGAAGGTGTTCGCACCGGTCGCGGCGGACTCGACCGGCGCGGGCGGGGTGACGAGCGCGAGATGCCCCGTGGTCTCGGGGACGACGGCGGGAGCCGAGACGGGCCGGTCGTCCCAGGTGACCCGCAACGAGACCGGGCCGTTGGCGACGGTCACCGAGCTCGGGTCGGCGGCGGTGGCGCGCACCTGCAGCGCGTGGCGGGTCAGGACGGCGAGGCTGTGGTCGGCGTCGGTGGCGCTCACCGCCCGCTGGACGGATTCGCTGAGGGCGGGCTCGGTCATCGGTTCTCCTGAATCTCGGTGCGGGCGAGTCGAATCGGTGGTCCGGTCCGGCAAGCGCAGGACCTGACCGAGGGCCGTCAAGGGAAGGCGGAGGCGGAACGGGCGGAACGGGCGGATCGTGGCCGTCATCGGGTCGCCGCGGCCTCGGGACGCGCCAGGCCGTAGGCCCGGAATCGGCGGTGGCGCTGGGCCAGCAGCTCGGCGGTCGGCCAGGCGCGCAGTTCGTGCACGGCCTGGCGCACGGCGCGCCGCAGCAGCGCGGCCGCGCCGACGGGATCGCGATCGGCCCCGCCCGCCG
>NZ_LPNR01000111.1 GCF_019266065.1 Nocardia sp. MH4
TGGCGGCCGGTGTCGCCCGCGGTCTCGGGGCGGCGGCGCTTGGCCGGCTTGCGCTCGGCCTTGCGTTCGGTCCGGCGCTCGGCGGACAGTGGCTGGGCGGTGGCGGGGGTGCGCTTGGCGATCGCGATCCGCGCGCCGCCGACGGCCAGCACCAGCACGGTGGCCAGCATCATCGTCGGGAACCGCTCCACCAGCGGGATGATCAGGTTCATCAGCACGTCTTTGATGGAGGTGGTGGCGCGCCCACCCAGCAGCTGACAGGCCACCGGCACCGCGACGAACAGCAGCAGCGGCGGCATGACCATGGTGGAGAACAGCCCGCGGAACCGCACGGCGCACACCGCCAGCACACAGCCGAGCACATACAGCGCCGAGAAGGTGCCCGTCGGGTAGGTCTCGCCGCCGATCGCGTCGATCACGAACCCGAACATCGTCATGCCCGCGGCAAGCAGAATCGCGGCCCAGGCGGGGATGCCGGGCACCGAGGGCAGGATCGAACGTTGCGGCGCGGGCACCCGGGGTCGCGCACGTTGGGAAGCAGCCACACTATGACACTAACCGCACAACGCGCCGTCAGGCGCTGCGGCACGGGGATCTCAGCGGCGATCCTCGGCGTCGGCGAACGCCACGGCCCGCGGTCTGGCCTCGGTCAACCGGATTGCCGGGAGCTCCTGATCGCCGATGCCGAGATCGTGCATCCGGCGTGCGGTGACCAGCACCCGCGACTCGACCGAGCCGACGGTGGCGTTGAAAGCCGCTACTGCCTTACCGAGATTCACCCCGAGATTGTCCAGGTGATCGGCCACCTTGCCGACCCGGGTGTAGAGCTCCTTGCCCAATTGCTGCACCGTTGCCATATCGCGCGACAGCGCTTCCTGCCGCCAACTGAACGCGACCGTCCGCAGCAGCGCGATGAGTGTAGTGGGGGTTGCCAGGATCACGTTCCGCCCGAACGCGTACTCCAGCAGCCCCGCGTCGGTGGTGAGCGCGGCGTCGAGGAAGGGATCGCCCGGCACGAACAGCACGACGAACTCCGGCGCCGGATCGAACGCCGCCCAGTACGCCTTGTCGGCCAGCTGGTCGACGTGGGCGCGCAGGTGCTTGGCGTGCCGGGCCAGCAGCTGGTCGCGGGCCGTGGGGTCGTCGGTGGTCGCCGCGTCGAGGTAGGCGGCGAACGGGACCTTCGCGTCGACGACGATGTGCCTGCCGCCCGCCAGCCGCACCACCAGGTCCGGCCGCACCCCGCCGCGGTCGTCGGCGCCCGCTCGGTGCACCTGGGTGTCGAAATCGCAGTGCCTGGTCATGCCCGCGAGCTCGACGACCCGCTCCAGCTGGATCTCCCCCCAGCGGCCGCGGATCTGCGGCGCGCGCAGCGCCGCGACCAGCTGCCCGGTCTGGTCGGAGAGCCGGTGCGAGGTGCGCTGCATCCCGGCGACCTGCTCGCGCAGTCCCGAGTACGCGTCGATCCGGTGGTGCTCGACCTGGCGGATCTGCTGTTCGAGCGCGTCGACGGCATCCCGCAGCGGATCGACCATCGCGCCGATCGCGGCCGAATGCCTGCGCGCCGCATCCTCGTTCGCCGCGTGCAGCGATTGCTGCAGCAACCGTTGATTGTCCCCGGCCGCGGCTAGCCTGGCCTCCGCCGCGGCGGCACGCTGCCCGCCCCGGGCGGAATGCCCCAACCAGCCGAGACCGAATCCGGCGGCGAATACCAAGACGAGCGCGACGAGCATCGAGGCGGTCATAGCGGCGATAGTGCCGCAAGCCACCGACAAACTCGCAATCACCGAGCAACCCGGGCGTGGTGACGCGCCGGTGCGCGACGCCCGTGGGGTGCGTCGATTGAATTCTGTCGGGGGTGTGGCCTAAGTTTCGCGGCATGCGGATCCTGCACACCTCCGACTGGCACATCGGGCGCACCTTCCACGGTGTCGACCTGCTAGCCGACCAGGCGGCGGTGCTGGCATCGATCGCGGAGCTGGTCGCGGCGGAGTCGGTCGACGTGGTCGTCGTGCCGGGTGACGTCTACGACCGGTCCATCCCCAACGCCGACGCGATCGCGGTCTGCAACCGGGGGTTCGAGGCGATCCGGGCCGCGGGCGCGGTGATCGTCGCGACTTCGGGCAACCACGATTCGCCCGCCCGGCTCGGCGCGGGCGCCAGTTTCGCGGCGGCGGGCGGGCTGCATCTGTGCACCCGGGTCGCCGATGCCGATCGGCCGGTGCTGCTGGCCGACGACGACGGCGAGGTGGCGTTCTACGGGATCCCGTATCTGGAGCCCGAGATCACCCGCGTCGAACTCGGTGTGCCGCAGGCCCGCTCGCACGCGGAGATCCTCGACGCCGCGATGGGCCGCATCCGCGCCGATCTCGCCGGCCGTCCCGGCACGCGCACCGTCGTGCTCGCGCACGCCTTCGTCGTCGGCGGGGAGGCGACCGGTTCGGAGCGGTCGATCTCGGTCGGTGGGGTGGAGACGGTGTCGATGTCGGCGTTCGACGGTATCGACTATGTGGCGCTGGGCCACCTGCATTCGCCGCAGACCCTCTCGGAATCGGTGCGCTACAGCGGTTCTCCGCTGCCGTACTCCTTCGCCGAGAACTCCCATCGCAAGGCGGTCTGGATCGTCGACCTCGACGCCGACGGCCTGGCCGCGGTGCACCGCCACGACCTGCCGCTGGTGCGCGGGCTCAGCAAGCTCACCGGCACCCTCGACGAGCTGCTCACCGAGCCCGGATTCGCCGACGCCGAAGCGCATTACGTCTCCGCCACACTCACCGACAGCGCTCGCCCGGTCGACCCGATGCGTAAGCTGCGCGAGCGGTTTCCGCACGCGGTCCACGTGGAATGGGTACGCCCCGAGGGCAATCCGGAACTGCACTACCGCGAGCGGGTGCACGGCCGCCGCGATGTCGAAGTCGCGGCGAGTTTTCTGACCGATGTGCGTGGGGAGCCGACGGGAGGCGAGATGAGGTGGGTGGAGCGCGCGCTGGCCGCCGCCGTGCGCGAACCCGATGCCGGACGGGCTGAGACCCGGCGCGTCGCGGACGAATTCGACGCCATGGACGTGACCGCGTGAGTTCGGTGCCCGGCGGCGTGCTCGGCGGTGCCGCGTGAGACTGCATCGCCTGGAGATGGTCGCGTTCGGCCCCTTCGCCGAGTCCACCGTCGCCGATTTCGATGTGCTCGGCGCGGACGGCCTGTTCCTGCTGCACGGTCACACCGGCGCGGGCAAGACCAGCATCCTCGACGCGATCGCCTTCGCGCTGTACGGGCGGGTGCCCGGCGCGCGGGGGGAGGGCAAGCGGCTGCATTCCGATCACGCCGACCCGCAGACGCCGCCGAAGGTGATCCTCGACGCGACCCTGGGCGGTCGCCGCCTGCGCTTGACCCGCAGCCCGGCGTTCGAGCGGCCGAGCAGCCGCGACAGCACCCGGTTCACGGAGGTGCAGGCCAAGGGCACCCTGGAATGGCTCGACGGGTCGGGCGAGAATCTGTCCCGGCTCACCGATATCGGCGACGAGGTCGTGCGCCTGCTCGGCATGAGCGCCGACCAGTTCTTCCAGGTCGTGCTGCTGCCCCAGGGCGATTTCGCCAAGTTCCTGCGCGCCGAGAACGAGGACCGGGAGAAGCTGCTCGAAAAGCTCTTCGACACGCAGCGATTCGGCACCGCGGAGACCTGGCTGGCGGACCGGCGCCGGGCCGCGGAGGCCGACCTCACCGCGCGCACGCAGGGCATCGATCGGCTGATCACCAAGGTCGGCATGGCGGCGGGCTACGGCGGCGCGGAATCGGTCGGGCTGCCCGACGCGGTGGCGTGGTCCCAGGACCTGCTGGCCACCGCGCGCACCGAGCTGGCCGAGGCGAACGCGAATGCCGAACTCCGCCAGAAGGACTCGACCGAAGCGCGCGCCGAGGCCGAAGAGCAGCGTCGCGTGGCCGGGCTGCACGCCCGGATGGCGGCGGCCCGCGCGGAACTGGCCGACTACGCCGCCGACGCCGCGCGCCGGGCCGAACTGGAACGCGAACTCGAACAGGCGCGCCGGGCCGAGCCGGTGGTGCACGCCATCGACGAGGCGCGCTCGGCGGTGCGCGCGCTGCGTCGGGCGGAGGCGTCGACCCGGGCCGTCGCCGGTGAGCTCGCCGTTCAGCTGGGTGCCGAGGCGGCCGCGGATATCGCCGGACTCGACTTGCTGACGGTGGTCTTCGACGACGCCGATGACGCACCTGCCGTGGAGTCCGGTGCGAGGTCGGATTCCGCTGATGGCGTCGCGGATACGCGACCGGACGACGTTGCCGGCGCCGACAGTCGATCGTTGGAGAGCACCCGGCGACGTGGTGTGCGGCGTGCCGATCTCGGCCGTGTGCGCGATGTCGAGGGTGACCTCGACGGTGCGGTCAGTCAGTGGAACGCCCTGCTCGGTGTGCTCGGCGAAGTCCGAACCGACGCCGAGATCGCTCGTCAGCTCGCCGCCGATCTCACCGAACACGAGACCGAAGCCGCGCGGCTGACCCAGCGCGCGGGCGAATTCGCCCGGCGCCGTGCCGATCTGCCCGCCGTGATCGCCGGGGCGGGGGAGCAGTTGCGCGAGGCCACCGATGCCGCCGCCGCGCTGCCCGGGCTGCGGACCGAGCTCGGCAAGTGGCAGGAGTCCGCGGCGGCCGCCGTCGAATTGGCCGAGCAGCGACCGGCGTTGGACCGGGCACAGACCGAGTTCGACGCGGCGCGCCGGACCCATCTCGACGCCAGGGAGCGCGTGCTCGATCTGCGCACGCGCCGCTTGGCGGGCATGGCCGCCGAACTCGCTGGTGCGCTGTCGGCAGGCGCGCCGTGCGCGGTGTGCGGCTCCGCCGAGCACCCCGACCCCGCGCGCCCCACCGACGACGCGGTGTCCAAGGACGCCGAGGACGCCGCCACCGCCGCCGAGCAGGCGGCCGAGGCGGCGCGCGACCGGATCGCCGAGCGCATCGGCGTCATCGAACGCGAGATCGAGGCGCTGATCGCCCGTGGCGGCGACGCCGACCCGGTCACCCTGGCCGATGCCGTCCGCACCGCCACCCACCGCTTCGACGACGCCGCCGACAGCGCCGCCCGCGTCACCGCCCTCACCGCGCGCCTCGACACCCTGCGTGCCGAGGAAGCCGCCCTGCACGAGCAGTCCCGCGACCTCGACGCCCGCCTCGGCACCGTCACCGCGACGATCGCGGCCACCCGCACCCGCCTCGACGAACTCACCCTCCGCCTGCGCACCGCCGCGGGCGCCGACGATTCGGTCGACGCCCGCACCACCCGCCTCGAATCCCTCATTGCGGCCGCCACCGCCCTGCGCGCCGCCCGCGCCGAGGAGACCACCGCCCGCGACGCCGTCCGCCATATCGCCACCCGCGTCGAAAACCTCGCCCAGGCAGCTGGTTTCGTGCCCGAGGGCGACGAACGTACGGGCACTGGGCCGGCCACCGTGCCGCACGACGCGACGGCCGATGGCGCGGCCACCGCTGTAGTCGGTGACGGTAGTGCCACGGCTGTGACCGCCGACGGCAGCGTCACACCTGCGACTGCTGACGGCGCCGCCACCGCGGGGACTGTTGACAGCAGCGCCACAGCTGCGACTGCTGGTGGCGCCGGCACGGCCGCGACCGGCGACGGCGGCACCACAGCCGCGAGTGCCCCGGCTGCCGACGGTTCCGGTGCGAGTTCGACGGCCGTCGACACTGTGGGGCCGGCGACGAAGTCGTCGACCGCCGATGATGCTCGAGAGTTGGCATCCGACGACGGTGTGGTGGCTCCGGCACCCGCGAACGGTGCGGTCGACGGCGGTGGATCTTCGCCGGCCGACAGTGGAGGCGGGGCGGGGGAGTCGTCGGGCGACGTCGACGTGCGGGCCGATGACGAATCCGCCGACAGCGCGGACAAACCGCGATCTCGTCCCGAACGAGCCGCGCGCCCGGTGCGCGTCGAGCCCGAGATGCCCACCCTGTTCGACCTTTTCGACGACGACCCGATCGACGACGAACCCGAACCGGCGCCCGAGCCCGCACCGCAGCGCGACGACATCGCCCTGCTCACGGCGTACGCCCAGCTCGTCACCGCCCTCGCCCGCACCGCGGCGCAGCAGTCGGCGATCGAGGCCGAACTCACCGCGGCCGACCGGGCCCGCGCTCACGCCGAGGCCGTCCTCGCCGAACCGCAGATCCGGGCGGTGGCCGAGCAGGTCCCGGCCGACCTGGCCGCGTTGGAGCAGCGCTTCGCCGACGCCCAGTCCGCGCTCACCGCGGCGGTGGCGGCCCAGTCGGCGGCCGCCGAGCGGGTCGCGCAGCTCGAACAGCTGGGGACTCAGCTCTGGGGCGAGGTCGAGCGGATCGCGCCCAAGCAGCGCGATTTCGACGAGCTGGCCACACTGGCCGACGTGGTCGCGGGGCGGGGCGAGAACAATCGCCGGATGTCGTTGCGCTCCTATGTGCTCGCCGCGCGGCTCGAGGAGGTCGCGGTCGCGGGGTCGCTGCGGTTGCGCCGGATGTCGGGCGGCCGGTACGAATTCGTGCACTCCGACAAGGCGGGCCCGCGTGGCCGGCGCGGTGGTCTCGGCCTCGACGTCCGCGACGACTACACCGGCGCGGTCCGCTCCGCGAAAACGCTCTCCGGTGGTGAGACCTTCATGGCCTCACTGGCGTTGGCGCTGGGTCTGGCGGATGTCGTCGCCGCCGAGGCGGGCGGCCTGGTCCTGGACACCCTGTTCATCGACGAGGGCTTCGGCAGTCTCGACGCCGACACCCTCGACGCGGTAATGGGTGTCCTGGACGAACTGCGGGCAGGCGGTCGCGTGGTCGGCGTGGTCAGCCATGTCGACGAGATGCGCCAGCGCATTCCCAGCCGACTGCACGTCGTGCGCGGCCGGACCGGCTCGCACCTCCAAGCAACTGTTGCCTGACGCCCGGAGCGCGGCTCACCCTGGGTAGCTGCTGATCCGGCGGTGGCTCCGCCCCGGACCCGCGCCGATCAGACGGTCGGTTCGGGCACCGGATCGGCCCGGACCTGGCCACCGGCCTTCGGTGCGAACCCCGGCAACCACCCGTCGACATACGGGATCATCAGCTGGATCAGCGGCCCGATGCCGAAGGCGTAGACCAGCGTGCCGATCCCGACGCTGCCGCCGAGCAGCCACCCGGTGGTCAAGACCGTCGCCTCGATGCCGGTGCGGACCGACCAGACCGGCCACCCGGTCCGGGCGACCAGTCCAGTCATCAGTCCATCGCGGGGACCTGGACCCATTCCCGCGCCGATGTAGAGCACGGTCGCCGCGGCGTTCACGATCACGGCGAGCACCATCGCCGCCACCCGTGTCCACAGGGCGTCGGCCTCGGGGATCAGCCACAGTCCGGCGTCGACCGACACCCCGATCACGATCACGTTGCTGACCGTGCCGAGGCCGGGTCGCTGCCGGAGCGGAATCCACGCGAGCAGCACGACGACGCCCGTCACCGCGGTGACGGCACCGAAACTGAGTGGCACGTGCGCGGCGACACCCTGGTGGAAGACGTCCCACGGATCGAGCCCGAGCCCGGCCCGGATCATCACCGCCATCGACGTCCCGTACAACCACAGACCGGTGTAGAGCGCGATCAGGCGACGAGTGAGCATGGGTATCAGCATCCAGGCCAACTGGACCGCCCAAAAGAGCCAATTGCGAGGTACTGGCCTTATTCATCACCAGCCCGGCAATCCAGCGGCCTACTCGGTGTGCGCGCCCACTGTCCGTCCGGCCGCGCGCTCGGCCCGGTGCGCCCCCGCCTCAGGATTCGTGCGCGAGCAACCACCGCTTGACGTCCAGTCCCCAGCGGAACCCGCCCAGCGCGCCACCGATCCGCAGCACCCGATGGCACGGCACGAACAGCGCCGCCGCATTGCGCGCGCAGGCGTTCGCGGCCGCCCTGGTCGCGTCCGGTCGACCGGACAGCCCGGCGTACTCGGTGTAGGTGATCGGCTCGCCAGCGGGCACCTTGCGCAGGACATCCCACGCATGGGTGAGGAACTCGCCCGAGCGCTGCCGGACGGGGATCGCATCGATCGCGGTGAGCTCACCCGCGTGATAGTCGGTCACCGCCCGGGTGACCGCGCCGAGCGAATCCCGCTGTCGCAGCTCGGTGGGACGCAACGTGGGGTGGATGACGCGGGTCAGCTCGGCCGGATCAGCGGTCCAGCCCGAGGCGAGCACCGCGCCGTCGGCATCGACGACGGCGGTGAACGGGCCGATGCGGGTGGCGACGGTCGCGACGTCGGCGCGTCGAATGCTGTTGTCGGTCATGATGCTTCGCTTCCGTTGACGGGTGGGGTACGGCGGGGCGCGGCGATCACACCGCGATGTTCGAGCGCCGTCTTCCACAGGTGCATGGACAGGTAGGAGCGCCAGGGCGCCCAGCGGGTGGTGTGATCGAGATCGAGGCCGGCCAGGGTCGCGCCCTGGCGCACGACCAGGTCGGTGCCGAGCAGGATGTCGGGATCGGCGAGCAGGCGCATGGTGACGTAGTCGGCCGTCCACGGCCCGACGCCGGCCAGCGCGAGCAGGTCGCGGCGAAGCTCGGCCGCCGTGCGGCCCGCGTGCAGGGCCAGGTCGCCGTCGGCGATCGCCCGCGCGGCGGCCACGATGGCCGCCACCCGGCGGGCGGGTCCGGTCAGCACGTCCGCGCCGCGCTCGGCGACCGCCTCGGGGGTGGGGAACAGCCGGGGGGCCGGGCCGTCGATCCGTTCGCCGAGCGCGGCGACCAGTCGCGCGGTGTGCGTCGCCGCGGCTTGGACCGAGATCTGCTGACCGATCATGGTGCGCAGCAACAATTCCGGGCCGTCGAGGCAACCGGGCACGCGAATGCCGGGACCGAACCGATCGCCGGGCACCGCCGTCGCGACATCGCGCAGTCCGGTGTTCGCGGGCGGGACGGCGATGCCGAGACCCTCGTCGATGCCCTCCGGATCGGCGTCCAGGTCGAGCAGGTGTCGCACCCGCGCCACTGTCGGCGCCAGATCGCGCATGTCCCGCAGGGCCAGTTCGGCGCGCACGTGCCCGGACTGGAACGACAACCGAATGGTGGCGTGCCCGTGCGGAGTTCGCAGGCCGCGCGTGTAGACGCCGTCTTCCCACAGTTCCATGCCGGGCACGGTGTGCGCCGACAGGAACCACGACAGCCACCCGGTGTCGATCGGCTCCCGGTACGGCAGTCGCAGCGTGAGCAAACCGGGCGCGGCGGGCGCGACCACATCCGAACGCGGTGAGCGCCGCGACTCGGCGCGCATGGCCGTCGGGCTGACCGCGAACACCTCGCGGACGGTGTCGTTGAACTGGCGGATGCTGGCGAACCCCGCCGCGAAGGCGATGTCGGACATCGGCATCTCGGTGGTCTGGATCAACAGCCGGGCGGTGTGCGCGCGATGCGCCCTGGCCAGGGCCAGCGGGCCGGCGCCGAGCTCGGTGGTGAGCACCCGGGTGAGCTGTCGCTGGGAGTAGCCGAGGGTCGAGGCGAGTGCCGGAACGCCGCCGCGCTCGATCACCCCGTCCCCGATCAGCCGCATCGCCCGCGCGGCCAGATCGGCCCGGACATTCCACAGCGGCGAGCCCGGCGCCGCGTCGGGTAGACACCGGCGGCAGGCGCGATACCCGGCCTGCTGCGCCGCCGCGGCGGTGGGGAGGAACGAGACATTGGCCCGCTTGGGCGTGATCGCGGGGCAGGAGGGTCTGCAGTAGATGCCGGTCGTGCGCACCGCGGTGAAGAACTGCCCGTCGAAGCGGGAATCCCGGGTCGAGACCGCCCGGTAGCAGCGCTCGAAGTCCAAAGCCGTGATCGTCACGGATTCCACAATGCCCGCAGACCGGACGGGCTGCTAGCGGAAATCGGCCACTTATCCCGGGCCTCGGCGGTCGGAAATTCTCGCGCCGCGCGGCGGCCTCAACAGCAGCGGGTGGTGGGGTTTCGCTCGGCCTCGGCATAGCGGTCGCGCCAGTACTGGCGCTCGCTGGGGACCGGGCAGCCGGGATGGTCGCGTCGCAGGTGATCGACGTAGCGCTGGTAGTCCTGACCGCCGTTGATCGCGCTGTACCACCGGGCGACCCCGCGCGCGCCCGCCCACACCCGCGACAACAGCACTCGCACGGTCGGGCGCGGCGCCGTGGCCGCAGGGCGGGGGGCGGCCGATCCGGTGAACCGGCCGTCCCCGTCCCGCGACACACTCACGACACGTGCGCCGATCCGGGTGCGGCCACCTTGCCCTCGGCGATCAGCGCGTCCCACTCCTTCTGCACGTCCTTCTCCGCGGCGGTCGAGACGAAACCGCTGGGCGCGAAGATCTTCGACGGCTGCTCCTCGGACTCGGTGCTCGACACCGTGCCCGAGCGAACGGCCCTGGCACACACGATCGCGCCGACCACGGTGACGATCAGCACCAGCACCGCGAACACGATCGAGAGCGTGCCCTGGATGAAGGTGTTGCGGATGGCGATGTCGACCTGCTCGGGCGTCTTCGCCGTCAGGCAGCCCGTGCCCGCCTCCTTGGCGGCCTGGCACAGGCTGTGCTGCTTCCAGTAGCCGAGCTTGGGGTCGGCGGAGAAGATCTTCTGCCAGGACGCGGTCATCGTGACGAGCAGATCCCAGACCAGCGGAACGCCGGGAATCCAGGCCCATTTCAGCAGTCCGCGCTTGATGATGATGGTCAGCACCACCGTCAGGGCGATCGCGGCGAGCAGCTGGTTGGCGATGCCGAACAGCGGGTAGAGCGCGTTGATGCCGCCGAACGGATCGTTGACGCCCATCAGCAGCACGCTGCCCCAGCCCGCGACGACCAGCAGCGAGCACAGCCACGCGCCGACCCGCCACGACGGATCACGGAACTTCCTGAACCCGCCGCCGAAGTTGCCGAGCGCGTCCGAGACCAGGAACCGCGCGACCCGGGTGCCCGCGTCGATCGTGGTGAGGATGAACAGCGCCTCGAACATGATCGCGAAGTGGTACCAGAAGGCCTTCATCGATTCGCCGCCGAGGAACTTGTGGAAGACCTCGGAGATGCCGACCGCCAGCGTCGGCGCGCCACCGGTGCGCGAGATGATCGACTTCTCACCCACGTCGGCGGCCGCGTCGGCGAACAGCTCCGGCGTCGCCGGCGGGCCGGACAGGCCGAGCGTATTCGTGTACGCCGCGGCCTTTTCCGGGGTGCCGCCGGTGAGACCGAGCGGCGCGTTCATGCCGAAGTACAGGTGCTGATCGATGATCGAGGCCGTGATGATCGCCATCACCGCGACGAACGACTCCATCAGCATGCCGCCGTAGCCGATCATCCTGGCGTTGGATTCCTTGGCCAGCAGCTTGGGCGTGGTGCCCGAGGAGACCAAGGCGTGGAAGCCCGACAGCGCGCCACAGGCGATGGTGATGAACAGGAACGGGAACAGGCTGCCTGCGAACGCCGGACCCGTTCCGCTGTGCGCGAATTCGGAGACCGCGGGCGCCTTCAGCACCGGCATCGTGATCAGGATGCCCGCCGCCAGCAGCACGATGGTGCCGACCTTCATGAACGTCGACAGATAGTCGCGCGGGGCCAGCAGCAGCCACACCGGCAGCACCGAGGCGAAGAAGCCGTAGGCGATCAGGCACCAGGCGATGGTGGTGCGCGACAGCGTGAACCAGTCGGCGCCCCACTCGGTCTCCGACACCCAGCCGCCGCCGACGATCGCCGCCAGCAGCAGCACGATGCCGATCGCGGAGACCTCTCCGACCTTGCCCGGCCGCAGATACCGCAGGTACACACCCATGAACAGGGCGATCGGGATGGTCATCGCGATGGAGAACACGCCCCACGGGCTCTCCCCGAGCGCGTTGACGACGACCAGCGCCAGCACCGCGAGCAGGATCGTCATGATGGCCAGGATCGCCACGATCGCGGCGACACCACCGACCGCGCCCAGCTCGTCGCGCGCCATCTGCCCGAGGCTGCGCCCGCGCCTGCGCGTCGAGGCCCACAGCACCAGGTAGTCCTGCACCGCGCCGGCGAACACCACGCCGACGACGATCCAGATCGTGCCGGGCAGGTAACCCATCTGCGCGGCGAGCACCGGGCCGACCAGCGGCCCGGCGCCCGCGATGGCGGCGAAATGGTGACCGTAGAGCACCCGCCGGTCCATCGGCATGAAGTCTTTGCCGTTGTCGTAGAGCTCGGCGGGCGTGGCGACATCGTCGCGCGGCTTGGTGATCTTCCATTCGATGAACCGCGCGTAGAACCGGTACGCGATGATGTAGGTACAGACCGCCGCGATGACGATCCACACCGCGTTGACCGACTCGCCGCGTACGAACGCGACAATCGCCCACGCGATCGCGCCGAGCACGGCGATCCCCGCGAACACGGCCTTCTTGGCGGTCGTGATCGGCGTGCGATCGACGACACCGACCGGAGGCAAGTCCGGGTCGGTCCGCAGATATTCGATGGTCGCCATGTGCCAACTCTCCTGGTATAACGCGCAGAGCCTAGGGTGAAACATCGACAACGTAGCCGATCGGCCCAGCGCGCCGGACAGGATCACCCACCGTCGCGGCCAAGATGAAATTTTGTTCAGAGTTGGATGGAGCGCTGGCGCGCTCGAGGTCGCGGCCCCTGGACGGCCGCGACCCGCCGCTGCGCGGCGGGCCCCTCCTCGAGGTCGGGGCGTGCGTGGCTGGGAGCGCGGTTACTCGCCCCGGTAGGTGCCGAAGCTCCAGAGGTTGCCCTCCGGGTCGGCGACGCTGAAACCGCGGGAGCCGTAGTCCTCGTCGCGCAGGTCGCGGATGAGGCGCGCGCCGGCCGCGGTGGCCCGCGCGTGCAGTGCGTCGGGTTCGTCGGTGACCAGGTAGAGCGAGGCGACGCCGGCCGGGCGGGTGCCGAAGGGGCTGTCGTCGCGGCCGGTGGAGCCGAACATGATGCCGCCGCCGCCCGGCCAGCGCAGTTCGCCGTGTTCGACGACCGAGGCGTCGTCGTCCCTGGCGTAGACGGCGACCTCTTCGAAACCGAAGGCGGTGGTGAGGAATTCGATCATGGCGCGAGCGTCGTCGAAGGCGAGGCAGGGCCAGACCGTGGTCTGGGTATTGGTTGAAGTGTCCATGTGTTCAGCCTCCCGCCGCGGGGGCGTTCGGGTCTTGGACGGATGGAATCTCCTCGGCCAGCCAGGTCGTCGGGGCGCAGCCGGCCAGCTCGGCGAAGTCGCGGTTCAGGTGCGCCTGGTCGTAGTAGCCGCAGGCGGCGGCGACCTGGGCGATGGAGACATACGACGGCGTGCTCGCCAGCATCCGGCGCGCCCGCTCGAACCGGATGATCCGCGCGGCCAGCTTCGGGCTCGCGCCGAACTCGGCGGTGAACCTGCGGGTCAGATGCTGACGGCTCCAGCCGATCCGCTCGGCCAGCGGAGTGATCTCGCAGGTGCCGCCGGTGCCGACGAGAGTGCGCCATGCCCAGGACAATTCGGGACCGGCGAGGGTGTCGGTGCGGGCGGCGGCGGTGAGCGCGCGATCGCAGGCGATGAAGCGGCTCGGCCAATCCGCGTGCGATTGCACGGCATCGGCGAGCTGATCGCCCAACGGGCCACCGGCGTCGGCGCATTCGATCGAGATGTCCCACAGTTCACTGGCCGGCATCCCGAACAGGACCCGGCTGCCCAGCGGGGTCAGTTCGATCGCGATGCCCTCCTGGAAACCGGTGTGCGCGATGGTCGCCGGGCTCGCTTGCAGGCCGCTCAGGACACAGCGGTAGCTGCCCGGCGCCTGGTGCGGGTCGGTGTGCTCGACCACGTCGATCGTCGGGCCGATGGCGACGATGAAGGTCATGTGCCGTGACGGCAGGCCCCGGTGCAGGCCGGGTTCGAATCCCGCGAGCCGGTAGCCGATATAGCGGTCGATGAATGCCGCCAATATCGGCGCGGGGGTCGCGGTCACCACCTCCGTGGTCGCCTCCATACGGTCACGCTACGCCGGGGGCGGTGCCGGCGACCAGGGCTGTGGGGCGGCGCGCTGATCGCCACGGCAGGGAGCGCACGGGCTTGGTGGCGCGCAGTGGGTCCGAGGAGCGGGGGCGCGAGGGTGCGGACTCGTGTGGCGCAGTGGGCCCGAGGTACGGCGGGCGGATGGCGATCGCGAGAGTGCGTGCTCGGCGCAAGAGCTCGGGCGGCGGGCGATCCGGCCGGTGTGGCGTGACGCACGCGTCTGCTGCGCCGTCGCGGGGTAATCGTGCTGTGAAGGTGCTCTCCGTGCCGTGCGCACGGCGGTGAGATTTAGCACTCACAGGTCCGTGAGCTGTGGTTACGCGCACTCAGCCGGTTACCGTTGCGCCTTCGCCCAATCTCAGGAGGTGTCATGCGGCGAGTTCGGTACGAGCGCAGCGGTGGTCCGGAGGTGCTCGAGGTCGTCGCGGCCGAGGTGCCGGTGGCCGGTCCCGGTGAGCTGCTGGTCAAGGTCGAGGCCATCGGGGTCACCCTCTCGGCCATCCGGCGCATCAACGGTCCGCAGGAGTTGCGGGCCGAGGTGGCCGGTGAGGTCGTCGCGGTCGGTGACGGAGTGGACGACTACGCGGAGGGGTACCGCGTCGTCGGTCTGTGCGCCGACGCCTACGCCGAGTACGTCGTGCTGCCCGCCGACCAGGCCTCGGCCATTCCCGACGGCGCGTCCGCGGTCGACGCCGTCGCGCTGATGCGCAGCGGTCTGGTCGCGCTCGGCGCGCTCGACACCGCGGCGCCGCGGGAGGGCGAGACCGCCCTGATCACCGCCGCCGCCGGTGGTGTCGGCCACCTCGCCGTGCAGCTGGCCCGCGTCCGTGGCGCGGGCTGGGTCGTCGCGGCGGTGTCCGACGAGGCCAAGGCCGAATTCGTGGCCGGGCTCGGCGCGGACGAGGTCGTCACCTACGACCGGCTGCAGGCCGCCAAGCAGGCCGACTTCGGCCTCGACGGCGTCGGCGGCACCGGTCTGGGCGCCGCGATCGGCGCGCTCGCCGAGGGCGGCCGGGTCGTCACCTACGGCACCGGCGGCGGACTCATCGACACCGAGGACCTGCTGGCCGGCGGCAAGACGCTGTCCGGTTTCCGGATCGGCCGCCTCGCCCAGCGCGACCCCGCCCGCTACGAGGACCTGCGCCAGCAGGTCTGGCAGTTCTACGCCTCCGGCCTGCTGCACCCGGTCGTGCACGCCGAGTTCGCCCTCGACGACGCCGCCGCCGCGCACGCCGTCATCGAGCAGCGCGCCAACCTGGGCAAGGTCGTCCTGGTCCCGTGATCGCTGTCGGCCCGCCCCGCCCGTGCGGGGCGGGTTCCGGTGGTTCGCCGACAGGTGGCACCGCGTAGACTCTGCTCCTCGTGAGCCTCACCCTCGGAATCGTCGGCCTGCCCAACGTCGGAAAGTCGACGCTGTTCAACGCGCTGACCAAGAACGACGTGCTGGCCGCGAACTACCCGTTCGCGACCATCGAGCCCAACGTCGGCGTGGTCCCGCTGCCGGACCCGCGCCTGGACAAGCTGGCCGAGATCTTCGGTTCCGAGAAGACCGTGCCCGCCGTGGTGTCCTTCGTCGACATCGCCGGCATCGTGAAGGGTGCCTCCGAGGGCGCGGGCCTGGGCAACAAGTTCCTGGCCAACATCCGTGAGGCCGACGCCATCTGCCAGGTGGTGCGCGTGTTCGCCGACGACGACGTGGTGCACGTCGACGGTCGCGTCGATCCCACCGCCGACATCGAGGTCATCGAGACCGAGCTGATCCTGGCCGACCTGCAGACCCTCGAGAAGGCCATCCCGCGCCTCGAGAAGGAAGCCAAGGTCAAGAAGGACCGCAAGCCGCTGCTCGACGCCGCCAAGGTCGCCCAGGAGTTCCTCAACGAGGGCACCACCCTGTTCGCCGCGGGCAAGAAGGTCGACGGCGAGCTGCTGCGCGAACTGTCGCTGCTCACCATCAAGCCCTTCCTCTACGTCTTCAACGCCGACGAATCGGTGCTCACCGACGAGGCCAAGGTCGCCGAACTCAAGGCCGCCGTGGCCCCCGCCGACGCCGTCTTCCTCGACGCCAAGGTCGAAGCCGAACTCCTCGAACTCGACGACGAGTCCGCCCTCGAACTGCTCGAGTCCATCGGCCAGACCGAACCCGGCCTGCACGCCCTGGCCCGCGCCGGCTTCCACACCCTCGGCCTGCAGACCTACCTCACCGCAGGCCCCAAGGAAGCCCGGGCCTGGACCATCCACCAGGGCGACACGGCCCCCAAGGCCGCCGGCGTCATCCACACCGACTTCGAACGCGGCTTCATCAAGGCCGAACTCGTCGCCTTCACCGACCTGGTCGAGGCGGGCTCCATGGCGGCCGCCAAGGCCGCGGGCAAGGTCCGCATGGAAGGCAAGGACTACGTCATGGCCGACGGCGACGTGGTCGAGTTCCGCAGCGGATTAACCCCTTCGAAGAAGTAGCCTGCCGGGGCTGACCGGTAGATAGTCGGCGCACTCCGGGGGGGCAGGTAACGCATCGGGCTACGTGTGTTCGAAGTATGATCAACAGATCGATGCCAGCACTGATGGGGAGCGTTGTACTTGAGAGATAGGTCATCGAACAGTGCAAAATCTGCCGATCGCCCCCGCGAAGCGGCATTGTGGGGACTATACATCCAATTCGGTAATTTTCGAGACACTTTGGATGGGTTGATTGATTTATCTGGGCTTGTCCCAGGCGATCGACTTGATATCGACTCGCCAAAGATGGCGTTCCGCAAAACGGTAAGAATTTGGAACCAGTCGGACTCAGATGAAGTAATCGAAAAGATATTCAGGAGTACGTTCAGAGATCTCGCCGAGTATCTCAATGACCTTCCAGAGGATGAATCACCTCAGGTGGTCTCAACTGGACTGCGGTCGGTGCAGAAGCATGCTCGTGAACTCAGCGCGGTTGGACCGTCGGTCAATTGGTCGATTGCTTTCGAGAGGACGATCCGGCGTAATTCGCGAACGCATGCGCTGTACTCCTCGCTGCTTGTCTCGGCAACTAGCGCGTTTGAGGTTTTGGTTGCGGCGGTGCTGAGGTGCCAGTACCAAGCGGTTCCGAAGACGCTGTCGAGGTCCGAGAAGCGCTATTCGTTCGCCGATGTTGTTGAATTTTCTTCAATTGAGGAGTTTGGAGAGGCGTGTATCGATGATGCCATTGAGAATGTCATGCGAGGCGACGTTCAGAGCTGGTTCGAGCCGATAAGACGTTGGTATGATATTGGACTCTCGGACATCTCCGACGAATCAGATCAGATTGTCGAAGCCTACCTTCGACGCAATCTAATTGTGCACAACGGCGGAATCAAAAATAGAATCTACCTGTCGAAATCTAAAGACCCCGATGCTGCTGGTGACATGCAGGTCAACATAGACCGGGGCTATGTTATGGAGGTCATCGATCGATTGCAGATCGCTGGTCTCATTCTTGTTGCACGTGTGTTTGATAAGCTGGGTGCAGGTGAAGACTGGGCCAAGGCGGTAAAGCATGATTTGGTTTCGGAATCTTCGTATGACCTCCTGGTGAACGGTAGAAATCGTGCCGTAGTCGAGTTGGGCAATCTGATCAAAATTACCAATTGTGACGGCTCGGCTGACTTGGTTGTCAAGGTGAATCGATGGATTGCGATGAAGTGTCACGCTGGTCTTGAAGCCATCCGGGCAGAGGTAGACCTTTGGGATGTCTCCATACTCAGCATGAGGTACAGGCTTGCGAAGTATGCCCTGCTGGATGATTTTGAGCGAGCGGCAAGATTGGTTCCCGCCGTAGTTGGTACACCAGAGTTGACGCAGGCAGAATTCAACGCTTGGCCTTTGCTTAAGGGGGTTCGTGAATACCTCTCAAATCAGAAGCGTCTTGAAGAGCTAGAAGCGAGCGACTAAGCGCGTCCTAGCCGTAAATTCGCGTGTGCGATTGGCTTGATTTAGTCTTTCTGTCTAACTATTACCACATGCGCATATCGGCGCCGTATTCCCGCCTTTGGGAGCGGTTAAATTATTCGGTTGGGGATATTGGCTTCAAGATATCTGCGGTGTGGGCATACTAGTGTGATGACTGCCTTCATGCTGTCCCCGGATCGTCGCGACCAACTGGCCACGCTCCTCGCGGATGAGGTGAGGTTGCAGACCGAGTATCCGAAGGTCGCCGAGTACCTGGATACGGCCGCCGGGTTGCCCGGTGGGCCGGACCCGGAGCAGGATCGGCTGCTTGACCTGCGGATGCTGCACTTCCTATCTGGTGGTGAGAGCTCGAATCCGTACTGGGACATCGTGGAGCCGCTGCTGGGCGAGGGTGCAGATGGCCGTCAGATCCCTGGAGGCGGTGCGGGAACGGCCCGGATGGGATACACGCAGACCGTTCTGCAGGAGACGTACGCATACGCGATCCCCTCGCCGGGCACGCTCGACTGGATGGTCGAGGCCGCCGGCGGCCGCGGGATCTGCGAGGTCGGCGCCGGGCGCGGTTACTGGGCGGCGATGTTGGCCGACCGGCTGCTTCGTCATGGCGACCGGTTCGAAATTGTGGGCACCCCCATCGAAGGTCACCCGCTGACCGGGACTGTGTTGTCCGAAGCCGATCGTTCCCGCTCGCAGAACCCCCTCTTTCACACGCGTGAGGATGGCTCCACCGGACGTGCCACCACCTATCGGTTGGCGGGTACGAGCCGGTGACGGCTTGGCGCTGTTGAAACCAAAGTTTCACGATGGAGAAGTGTCACGTGCGCGCCCGAACCGCTACACCGAGGTCATGCTCCGCGCCGGGCGGTGACGGACGCCAGGCGATTCCACTGATCGTGGCGGCGGAGTGTGCCGTCGTAGGGGACGGCACACTCCGGCCGGGTGATGTGCAGGGTCTCGGCGTCGGCGTCGGCGTCGTGCACGGCCAGCCAGCCTGGCGACGGAATGGCGGTGCAGTCAGTGCCGACCAACGGCCGGGCACCGTGAGTGCACATTTCGGTGTCGAGCTCGTCGTCGGTGACCAGCTGGCCGTCCGGAGCGACCTGGGGTGAGCGAGTAGCGCGGTAACAGCACGAGCACGGGCTCGCCGTCCAGGATCATCGCGATGATGTCGGCGTCGCTGAGTGAGGCGGGCGACTCCTCGCCGGGGCTAATTGCGAAGTCAGGCAACTGTATAGACCCGAGAGCATGCGTGCTGCCGCAGCTGATCGAGTTGTCGAACAGGTGTTCGCGCGCCGCGGAGGTGGTGTCCCGTGGCTAGGGTCTGCGTCGAGGGGGCGTGTCTCAACCGCATGTCCTCGGCCTGCGTCGTTGGACAGTTACGAAACGGGTCGCCACGTTCCTGGTAGGGCGCGTTTGCCTGTTCGGTGCCCAAAGGCGTCGCCGAAAACAAGGCCTCAGGCGCCCTCGGGCGGCCTGAGGCCTTCTCTCTTCGAGGGTCCGCCCGACGCTGGCTCGCCGCTGGCGGGCGGTTGCGGAAGGCCGTCCGGTGCTCAGCGCACCGCTGCTGATGACTTGAGCGAATGGAATCGGGCCAGAGTTGGAGCGTCCGACAAGTGATGTGGGGGAAGGCTTTCGGTGGCAGGCTGTTATCCCGTGACTGGGATCGAGGCCGCGGCCGTACGCGCTGCGGCGGGGATGAGCGTGCCCGTGGCGAGAGGGCTGTATCGGCGGTGGCGGCCGAAGTCGGACTGGGCTTCGTTGGCCGGGCTTGCCGACGGCCTCGCCGCCGCGATCGACCAGGCTGAACAACAGGTCCAGCGGGAGCTGCGCGCAGGGCCAAGCGGATTCATGCCTGTCCGATTCACCGCTGCAGCGCATCAGCAGGTGGAAGAAGGGATCGACTCGGCCGAGGTCGATGAGATCGCCACCTACTTCGATCTGCTCGATCAGCCACGGCGGTTGGCCATATTGGGCGAGCCGGGCGCCGGTAAGACGGTGGCCGCGACATACCTCGTGCGGAGCCTGATCCAACGGCGCAGCGAACTGGTCGCCGCGCCCCGGCGCGCTGCGGAACCGGTGCCGGTCCGGGTCAATACGGCCGGATGGGACGGCGGGCAAGATTTCTCTTCGTGGCTGGCTACCCGGCTGGAAGTGGACTACGAACTGCCGTCCAAAATCGCCGCGAAGATGATCAGAGCCGGGATGATCCTGCCCGTGCTCGACGGCCTAGACGAAATGGACGACGACACCACCAATGGAGATCGCGCCCGAGCACTACTGGACCGGCTCAACGAACACGACTGGGCACACCGCCCCGCCGTCGTGCTGTGCCGCCGCAGCGAATTCCACCACCTGGCTCAGGTCGGCGGCGACAACGGTTTGCACGGTGCGGCCACGGTAACCGTCGACCCGCTCGCCGCAGACCAGCCCGCCGACTACCTCACCCGCTACCAATACCGGATCGGTGCCAAACACCGTGCCTGGGACCAGATCACCACCCACCTGCGCGAGAACACCGAGACCCCGCTCGCAGTGACTCTGCGTAATCCGTGGATGCTCGGCCTGACCGCCACCACCCTGCACCACGCCCCGCAGACCGCCGCTGCCTTGCTCAGCTACCCCACGCCCGACACTGTCCGCGACGGACTGTTCGCCGCGCAGATCTCCGCCGCGCTAGTCGGCAACGACGACACCGAAAGATTCCGCGACTACACCCCGGATAACGTCGAGAGATGGCTCCAGACCCTGGCGCGACACTTGGAGCACCGCCGCGACACCGGCCGTAACGGCACTGCCATTCGCCTCGACGAAATCTGGGAAATCGCCGGCACCACCCAAACTCGCCTCCTACACATCCTGACTGCCGCACTCCTGAGTGGCCTCGTGCCTGGGCTCGCAGTCGGGCTGGAGGCAGGGTTCTTAGTTGCGCTCAATTTTGGCGTCACGTTCGGGGTCGTCCTTTGGTTCCTGAAGCTTCCTGGCGCGAGTCACATCGCCTGGAAAGTGCCCAGCCGCAGGCGGTGGCCGACAGGACTCTTATCTGGGGTCTTCTCTGGCGGCGTGTTCGGGCTCTTGGTCGCGACTGTGGCCGGGCCCGGGGTCGGACTCGGGGCCGGGGTTGGGGTCGCGGTCATCTTCGGCATTGCATCCGGGCTCACCGCAACTGCCAGGGACCAGCTCGCGATGGGAACCGACGCGCGGTGGCTGATTCGGAACGACATACGGGCGGCTCTCTTCTCAGGTGCGTTGTTCGGGCTCGGGATCGGACTCGCTTTTGGACTCGCATCATCCACGCTTCTGATGGGCCTGATGTTCGGGTTGTCGTCGGGGGTAGTTTTCGCGCTGATGTTCGGCCTCGTGAGTGGCCGGTTCTTTCTGTCCGCACTCCTGTTCAAGATCACCGGAGTCTTCCCAGGTCGGCCCGCCGCCTTCCTCGATTGGGCACGCGGCAGTGGTTTGCTCCGTGTCAACGCCACCGCCTACCAGTTTCGGCACCAGACCTACCAGCAATGGCTCCTGCACGATCCAGGCGTCAAGGGCGACTTCCGGCCCATCTAGTGCCGCACCCCGAGATGTACTCGCCGGATCGCTCGAACCAGAGCCACGGTGCTCAAGCTCCCCTGCGCCGACCGATTGAGATCAAGTTCGTTTGCCGAACACTCCGCTGATGGCCGAGTGCCGACGGCGGACTTGCAGGAGTTGATGTTCGGAAACTCGTTCGGAAATCGGTTGTCTCATCTGGGGGTGTCGAACACGTTTCCAGAACGGGCGGAGGCATGCCGCTGGTGGTTTGGTTCGGGATCAGCTTGGCCGTCGTGCGCGGCCAGGCCTCCGCGCTGGCTTCCTGGCTGGCTCCGTTTGGTGCCAGAGACGCCGCGAATAGGCCGCCAAAAACCGGGGCCTCTAACTAGGTAAAAGCAATGTTCAGCGTATGAATCTGACTGCGCTGTACACGGCTAGCGTGGTGTGATTATCACCGTCTGGGGATCGAACGCCTTCCGTCCGCGAGGGTGGGGGAGTAGTCGCACCGTGCACAGCAGATCGATGATCGCCCGCTGTGCGGCAAGATCGGCGTCATCGAAGGCGTCAACCGGGGACGGCGCCAGCAGGATTGCTGCCGCTGACGGCCCCGCAGCGAGATTTGCTTGTTTCGTATCGAGTTCGGCTAGTATGGCGTTTGCTTCGTCGCGGATTTCCGCATATAGAGCGCCGTCGATCAGCTCGGCTTTGTAATCGGCCCTGGCGCGGTTGATTCGATCGCGCAGCTCTTGCTGTTGTTGAGCCAAGCGAGCGGCACTCTCGTTGTTCTCGGGTACGAGCAGGTCGGACGGGTCAGATTGCCGTAGCCGACGATGTACGAATCCCTCGACAAACTTGTCGATCTGCTGGCGTGACCTCATTACGTGGCCTGCGCACCGGTACCGCGTGCCGTGTGCGCGAACGGGCCTGTCGCAGCCTTCCACGCCACAGAGGTAAAGGCCGGAGCCGAGGTGGCGGCGTTCAGTTCCTTTTCGGTTCGACGCGCGTTCGGGATCGTCGAGGCGCTGCTGGACCGCGAGCCAAAGCCCGTCGGGCACAATCGCCGGCCACTCGCCCCGAACCGGTGCGCCCGCGGCGTCGCGGACGATTTCGCCCTCGAACATGCTCCACCCGGCGTAACGCGGATTGCGAAGGATGCCGAGCACCGAGGTGGGGTTCCAAGGCCGACCGGATCGTGTTGGGAGCGCTGGCACAGAGGGCGGGAGGATCTGCAGGTGAGTCCGGTCTCCCGCCTCGCGCACGACCTGTTGGGCGCCTGAAAGAGCGGCCGCGAGGGCCTTCAGTGACGTGCCTGTCGCGAAGGCTTCGTAGACCTCGCGAACTGCAGTGGCCTCATGCTCGATCACCTCGCCGTCCAGGGTGTACCCCGTGGCGCGGATCCCGCGTGGTGGCCGGCCTTTGCTTGCGCGCTGCTGCTGTGCACGACTTTGCCGGGCACCCTTTCGTTCCATTTCTGCGCGGGCGACAGCTGCCTTGATCCGGGCATACATCCGACCGCCATCGGTCTGCAGATCGGCCTCGCCGTTGGCGGTCACCATCCGCAGCCCGCGGCTCTCCGCCGCATCAATCCAGTCCTCGAGCTGGCGCGGCTGCCGGGTAAGGCGGTCGAGGTCCCAAGTAATCAGCGCGTCGAAGTGGCCGGACTTGAAGTCCTCCACCATCCGGTCGTAGGCGGGGCGCTTCTTGACCTTGCTGAACGCGGATACGCTGTAAGTCGTTGCGCCTGGGGTGAATTGAAGGATCCCCAGGCGCATTGGTTGTTGCGAACGTGGCGCCGGGCGTTGCGGCCAGGTGGTCCGCTGATCGGTCCCGCGGATTCACGATGACAGGAACGCCGTAAGTCCCTCGATCGCTCGATGCGCCGCCGCGTGGTCAGGGCGCGTTCTCGACCGCTGACGCGCGAAGTACTCCACGAGTAGTTCTGGATTGCTCTGCCGCCAGGCTGCGGACAGCTCTTCCACTCGGCTGCTTCCGAGAACATCGGACACCTCCTCGCCGAGGAGGAGCAACGTCGCGACATCGAGGTCGAGATCAGCCCTCAGAAGGAGATCGGTACGCTGTGCGTACAGCGATGCATGGACTTCGCCGTCCTCCTGATACCAGCCACAGGCAATCGCGATATCGCCGGCGTCTTTGTATTCGCCGTGGCTGGATCGGTCACACCAAGCTTCAACTTGAGCGCGGTGTATCCGGCGGGTGTGGGAATCCGAACGCGGTTCCCGCTCGGCAGGAGAACTTCCTGCGAGCACCCGAAAACCTCTCGAAAGCCGAAGACGTCGAGAGAATCCCGTCGGCTGGACAGGACGGTGGTTCCGGCCGGGTCTTCGATGTCACCGAACGGCACCACGTCGACCGAAACACCCGCGATCGTGTGGCGGATTTCGGTAGTGCCCGACCGGGGGAAGGACGAAACTATCTGTCGATACCGGGCATCGCCATCGACGGCGATACCGATATCGACGTCACTGGTTGCACGGAGTAGATCGGCGCGTCCGAACGATGCGTGCAGCAAGTCGCGACAGTGTGCGCCGATGACCATGATCGATGCGTCGTCCGCACCCGAGTTCGTCACCAATGCGTCGACCACCCTGCTGACCAGGTCCAGCGACTGCGTGGTGATGCGCTGGAGGTCAAACACGCCGGTCCCTCCTCAGGGCGCTCGCTACTTCGGACAGCCGTGGTTCTCTCGAGGCCAGGAGGTCTGCGTACACCATCAGTGGTGGGGCTGACGATTCGGTGAAGGTGCCGTACCGGTCGGGTGCGGTGGACCACGGGGGCTCGGTCCAGAACTTTCGTCGGATCTCGATGGTGGGATTGTCGGATTTCCGCCATCCGTTCTGGATGGCAACGATCGGGTCGAAGTTCTTGACATAGACGGTCAGCGTCTCTGGCTGCCGGATCGATTCGATCGCGGATTCGCCACTGACGAGATGGCCCGGCGGCGGCGTCCAGTGCGCGATATCCCCGGTAAAGGAGGCCTCGCGGATCTTCGGCATCAAGGTGCCTCGATACGCCGCAGACCAGAGATCGATGAGCTCATCGCGCCGATGGAGCGATCTCCCGATGACATAGTCGGACTCCTTCATGATCTCCAGCGTCGATTGCGTGATCCCGACGGATGTCCCGGCGGTGTCGGCGATCATGCGCACCGGTTTGCTCGCCAGGTCTGGCCATGTCAGCAACGCGAACAGGACCTGCATCCTCCGGACGCTGAACAGGTTGGCTGCCGGGAGTGACCGACGCTTCTCGGAAGTGGTGCCGCGGCGTCCGCGGATGTCGATCAGGACCGGGCCGAAGGTCAGATGAGCGTTCCCCGCGTCGTCGATGTAGTCGATGCGCGCGTCGCGGAGTGCCTCCGCTGTTCTGCTGCTGATCAGTGGTCCTGCGACCAGGAGCCGGTGCGATTCGTCGTGCTGCTCGAGCTTCGAGAGTTCTGACAGAGTGGCGTGTGGTAGCCATGCCATCCGGTACTGGGTGTCGAAGCCGTTGCGGCTAACCGCGACGATCGCTGTGTTCTCCGATGTCCAGTGCTGCAGCTCGAACTCGATCGAGACCGCCGACATCGCCTGGGTCACCAGGTGCTCGATGTCGCGTTCACTCGTTCGGTCTTCCATAGTGTTCACTTTAGTTGAACATGTTGAAATATTGAACAAGGGTGAGAGTAAGGCAGGACCGGAAGGAGGTGTGCGTGTTGCTACCACGTCGCGAAGATCCAGACGAACGTCGCTGTGGTCAGCAGGGAACTCGTCGCTGCCGCGATCAGGGCTGGCCTGATCGTCGGGCGGGTGAACCAGAGGGTGGCTACGAGGCCGGAGGTCACCGCGAGGGGGACGAACCAGATGTCGAGCAGCCAGTGGAGTTCCCACTCGGCGGCGATCAGGAGGTTCAGGGTGCCGAGCAGGGTTGCCCAGTTGATCAGATAGCCGGCGCCGATGCCGAGGACTACTTGCGTTATGCCCGTGGCGATTCGGAAGGTTCGTGATCGCTGTCGTAGTGCGGTCGCGGCTGTCCGGTCGTTTGTCATGTGCCCCCCTGGCTCCTGGTGATTCCGAGGGTAGCGGCGGTCAGGTGCCAGAGGCGGTCGGTTGCCAGGTGCTGGCCGGTGGGGTGTCGTGCGGAGTCACTGGGCGATGCCGTGGCGTAGGCCGCCGATGACGTAGGCGCCCGCGCTGTCGGGGTCGAGGGCGGCACGGGTGATCAGGCTGGGGGCCAGCGGGTCGGCGTAGTGATCGGCGATGAAGAGGTGGGTGCGTTCAGGTGGCCAAGTCGACGGCATGCGTCCGAAGCGGCGGGCCGCGCCGCGGTAGCCCCGGTGCACCAAGGTGGGGTTCTGTGCACCCTCGGGGGTTCGGCGCCAGCACTCGGGGACCTGATGACGGGGACGGATTCGGCGCAGAGTTGAACCTGTCACCGTCAGCGATCCGGAGGTTCCGATGTCGAGCAGCATCACCGCCCACTCGGAGCGTCGGGTCACGGTCACGACCGGTGACGGAGTCGAGCTCGCGGTTCGCGAATACGGCAGCCGCTACGCCGAGCTCACCGTGGTCCTCATCCACGGGCACTGCCTGCGCACCGAGTCGTGGACCGATGTGCGCGACACCCTGCTGCGCGATCATCCCGGCGCGCGGGTCGTCTGCTACGACCATCGCGGCCACGGCGACTCGGCGACGGCGCCGCGCCAGACCTACACCCTCGAACAGCTCGGCCGCGACTTGCACGAGGTGCTCGACGCCGTCGCGCCGACCGGGCCGGTCGTGCTGGTCGGCCATTCGATGGGCGGCATGACCGTGTTGACCTACGCCGACCTGTACCGCGCGGAGATCGGCACCCGCATCGTCGGCGTCGGGCTGGTCGCGACCGCCGCGAACGGGCTCGCTGACGCGGGCTTCGGGCGGCTGCTGCGCAACCCGATCATCGCCGTCTTCCAGGCCGCCGTCCGGCGCGCGCCGCGGCTGATGCAGCAGGTGAAGGTACTGGCATGCAAGGTTTTCGCGCCGGTCGTGCGGGCCGCCGAGTTCGGTGATCGCACGGTCAGCGCGCGGGTGCTGGCGCTGGCCGAGGCGATGCACAACGCGACGTCGATCGTCACGATGGCGACCTTCCTGAGCGCCTTCAAGGCGTTCGACCGCACCGACGCGCTGCCCGTGCTGTCGCAGATCCCCACCCTGGTGCTGTGCGGCTCGGCCGACCTGATGACCCCGCCGTCGCATTCGGTCGCCATGGCCGCCGCCGTCGACTTCGCGGATTTCGTCCTGATCGACGGCGCCGGCCACTCGGTGATCCTCGAGCAGCCCGCGCGGGTCGCCGAGGCCGTCGCGCGGCTGGTCGCCCGGGCGAGCGCCGACCGCCTCGATGTCGAGAGCCTGGCTCTGGCGGCCTGACCTCCGCGCCCGGCTACGCGGCCGGCCCCAGCGGCGGCCGGTGCAGGACGAGCTTGGTGGTGTGGGCTCGGTAGGCCTCGGGCGCGTCGTCCCAGTCTGCCAGCAGGGTCGTGACGGTCTCGGCGGGGAACTCGGTACCGGCGATGAAGTCGAGCAGGTCAGGCAGATGCGGACGGACATGGGACACACCGATTTTCAGCGTCGCGTCGTTGGCGTACATGTGCATCAGCGGCACCTTCGTGCCCGGTGCGAGGTAGTAGCCGACCGGGGTGCAGATTCCGCCCGGCCGGAGGGTGCGCAGGGCCGCGTCCACGCCGGCGGCGGTGGAGGTGGCCTCGACGGCGATGTCGTAGTGCCGGGCGGGAAGGTCGGTGCGGCGGAGCTTGCCCGTGGCGATCGGATGCGCGCGGGCGCCGAGCTTTTCGGCGATCGCCAGGCGTTCCGGGCGGTGATCGACGTAGTCGACGACCTCGGCGCCGTGCGCGACCGCCAGCCCGGCCGCGTAGAGGCCGATGCTCTGCGCGGCGCCGGCCAGAACGAGCACGGAACCGCCGGGGCGCTCGGCGAGCGGGCCGACGACACAGCGCCAAGCATCGGTGAGATTGTCACTGGCGGCGGCGACGCGCAGTGGGTCGACCCCGCCGGGCACGCGCACGAGCATGTGGTCGGCGAACGGGACGCGCAGCAGATCGGCGACCATGCCGCCCCACGGTCCGCTGGCCGGTCCGAAACCGAACGCGGCCAGCGTGCCGGTGCGGGTCGTCGCGCACTTGGCGGTCAGCCCGCGCGCGCATTCCGGGCATGCCCCGCACGACACCGCCCACGGCACGACCACGACGTCGCCGGGGGCCAGGCCGGTGACCTCGGGGCCCACCTCGACGACTTCCGCGACGCACTCGTGGCCGATGCCGAACGGACCACGGAACGGCACGTCACCGCAAATGCTCGCCACCACCGGGTCGATGAATCCGGCACGCAGGCCGAGCTGCATGGCCCGGGAGACGTGCCGGTGGATCGGCATGGTGTCGCCGTCGCACCTGGCGGCGACGAACGGACGGACGAGCGCGTCGCGTGGCCCCCGCAGGACCGGGTCGGGTCGTTCGCGCCAGGCGAGGTGATGAGCACGGACCAGGTGCAGTTCGCGCATCAGCCGCGAGCCTGGGCCGCGAGCGCTTTCAGCTCGGCGAAGCGGATGATGTTGCCCGCCGCGCCCCAGGTGCCCTCGGGCTGTTCGTGGATGAGGACCCAGACTCGGAGCGCGTCGGCCTCGGTGAGAGCGGCGGCGGCGAGGACATCGGCGGTCACCTGCTCGACCAGACCGGCTTTGCGGCGGTCCGACAGCGCGCCCTCCGGGACGGTGGCGTCGACCCGGAAGCGGGGCAACTCGTCTTCGGCGGTGCCGAAGGCGCCGGCAGGGACCTCGGTGATCAGGCACCAGGCCTGGGCCCGGAAGAACGCCGTGTCGGGAGCGCCCTCCCAGGTGAGCAGGGTGGCGGCGAGCGTCTTCTGCAACCGCTGCCGGGCCTCACCGGTCAGGACGCCCGCGGGCAGCGTGAGCTGGATCATCGGCATGGGAACACCTCCGTTATAACGACTGTTATAAGTCATGGACGGTACGCTATGACGGTCGTTATGGGCAAGGAGGTGTGGGATGGCGCAGTCGGACGCGCGCGATCGACTGGTGGCCGGTGCCGCCGACATGCTGCGGCGGCGCGGGTTGAACGCGACGAGCGTGCGCGAGCTGGCCAAGCATTCCGGTGCGCCGCTGGGCTCGACCTATCACTATTTCCCCGGCGGGAAATCGCAACTGGCCGCCGAGGCGGTGCGCCTGGCCGACGCGCTGACCGTGCGCAAACTGACCGCCGAGTTGTCGGCCGGTCCGGTGTCCGGTCTGCGCGCGTTTGTCGCCATGTGGCGAAAGATCTTGGTGGACAGTGATTTCCAGGCGGGCTGCCCGGTGCTGGCGGTGTCGGTGGAGGATCAGCCCGACGAGGACGACGAGCCACGCCGCGCCGCCGCCGAGGCGTTCGGGCACTGGACGGTCCTGCTCGCCGAATCGCTGCGCGCGCACGGGGCGGCCGAAGACGCCGCCGAGCGGACCGCCACCTTGATCGTCGCCGCGCTCGAGGGCACTGTCGCCCTGTGCCGGGCGCAGCGCGATATCCGGCCGCTCGACCGGACCGCCGAGGCGCTGGAAAGCGTCGTGCGCGGCGTCATCGGCGCTGCCGCGCACTAACGGAACTCGGCCGACTTTCTATTCAATTATTCGATTCAGTGGGTTCCGGGCGGGCCTTTTCGGAGCTCTTTCCGGTCCCTGACGACAATTCCTTCGTATTTCGGACGATACGTCCGAAGGCGTCGGCGACGGTATCGAGCGCGGTGTCGGTGACGGGTTCGACGAAGTGGTCGCGGACTATTTTCTCGTGGCCGGGCAGGGCGGCGGCCACGGTGCGGGTGCCCGCGGGGGTGAGGTGGGCGACGACGCCACGGCGGTCGTGCGGGTCGGGCCGCCGCAGCACCAGGTCGCGGGACTCCAGCGCGCGGACCAGGTGGGTGAGCTGGCCACGGGAGACGTGGACGCGGTCGGCGAGCACGCTCATGCGCAGGGCGCGATGGGGTGCGCGGTGCAGGGCGAGCAGAATCCGGAATTCGGGAAAGCTCAGGTTGTAGCCCTGTTCCAATTGGCGGTTGACGACCTCGTCGAGATCGGACTTTCCGGCGAGGTAGATACGCCAAGCCAGTCGCTCCCGTGGCGTCAGTTCGTTGTCGCTCTCGTTCGCCGAGCGGGAACGCTCGTCCGCCATGGCGCGGATATTACCGGGTTGATGTCGATCACATCGGGTGCGCCGAGGCTATTTGTCCGCACCGCGAACAGTGATGTCGGGGGGCTATTCGTTGAAGATTTTACTATCCCCGGAGAAGGCATTCCGGCCGCTCGGTTGGTGTGCGTCACCTTCGTCTGAAAACCTTTGGCGCAGAGGTGATCTCGAGGAATAAATCTTCGAAAATCCGTTCAGGACGCGAAATGTGTCGGGTCAGGGGGAATCTGAGATGGGCGCTGATGAGGACTGGGTGCGCCGGGTATCGCAGGCTCTCGCCCCGGTTCGGGTGGAATACGGCACGGAGCCGCGCACGCCGGGGCGGATCGAATCACATCGATTCACCGGCTTCGAGCTGACGATCCTGCGGGCGGGACGCCAGACGCTGCGGCGGCGCGAGTCGGCCGCGCGGGGCGACGAGCTGCTGGTGAGCATTCAGCTCGACGGGACCGGGGAGATCCAGCAATCCGGGCGCAGGATCGCGTTCGGCCCCGGCGATCTCGTCGTCTACCGGGCGAGCGAGTCGTTCCGGTGGGCGATGCACGGCGACTGGGCCCAGGTCGTGCTGCGGCTGCCGGTCGAGGTGTTCGCCGCCAGTCCGGCGTTCTGGGCGGCGCTGCCGCTGCACGTCCCGGCCGCGGGCGCGGGCGAGGTGATCGCCCGGTTCTTCGCGGGTGTCGCGGCGCTGCCGCGGCCCGATCAGGCCGGGCCGCTGGCGGCGGGCGGTCTGGACCTGGTGCGTTCGATCGTCGCCGCCTCGGCGCGCCGGACGGTCGTCACACAGGCGCGGGCGCTCTCGCGTGGACAGCTGCTGGTGTTCCTGCGCAGGCACTTCACCGATCCGCGGCTGACCGTCGACGGCATCGCGCGCGGGTGCCTGGTCTCCCGGCGCACCCTGCACCGCGCCTTCGAGACCCTGCTGGGCACCAGTCCGGCCGCCATGCTGCGCCGGATGCGGGTCCGCCATGCCCGTCAGCTGCTGTTGCGCGACCGGGCGCGGTCGGTGGCCAGGATCGCCGAGGCCAGCGGGTTCTCCTCGACGCGGCAGTTCTACCGGGTCTTCCAGCACGAGACCGGCATGACACCGGGGCAGTTCCGCGTGGTGCGGGCGACCTCGGTGCGACTGCCCGCCCCACCCGAACTACCGATGAGCGCGTGAGCAGGCGAGGGCGGCCACCGGGCGGATGTCACCCTCGGCCGGACGCTGCCGCCGTTCGAGTTCGGTGAAGCCGGCCGCGCGAAGCACCTCGGCCAGCTCGTCGACCGGCCAGCGATAGGCCGCGGTCACCTTGTGCGGGAACATCTCGACCTGTTCGGCGCTGTCGAAGAAGCCGAGCACCAGCCGGCCGCCGGGCCTCAACACCCGGGCGAATTCCGCCAGGACGGCGGGCAACTCGGCCGGCGTGAAGTGGATCAGGGAGAACCATGCGAGGATGCCGCCGACCGAGGCGGTGGGCACGTCGATCGCGCGCAAGGAGCCGACGCGGAACGCCACGTCGGGGTAGTGCGAGCGGGCGTGGGCGATGAATTCGGGGACCAGGTCGACGCCGGTGACGGTGACGCCGGCGGCGTGCAAGAGCTGGGTGAAGTGGCCGGGGCCGCACCCGAGGTCGAGGACCGGACCTGGCACGTCGCCGAGGTGGCGCAGGACCAGGTCGGCGTCGTCGGGATGCAGGTCGTCGGGGCTGCCGACCAGGTCGATGTAGAGCTCGTGGATCGCGGCGTAGGCCGTGCGGACGGTGGTGTCGGACACGGCGTCGACGGTAGCGGGCGGGTGTGACCGGATCGTTGTGTGGATCGTTTGTGGTGTGGGGTCCCGGGTAGTCGAATGGGGAGGAGCCGTTCTCCCCAGTCGTAGACGAAGGGATCAGACGATGCCGATGAAGCCAGTCCGCCGTGTTGCCCGCACTCTGTTGGCGACCACATTCGTCGCCGGTGGTGTCAACGCGTTGATGCACCCGAAACCGCGTGCCGCCGCGGCGACCGCACTCGCCGACCAGAGCAGGGCGACGCTGCCCGATTCGCTGGCTGCGCGGATACCCGACGACCCGGGCCGCCTGGTCAAGGTCAACGCCGTGGCCCAGATCGCGGGTGGTGTGCTGCTGGCCAGCGGCCGCGCGCCGCGACCGGCCGCCCTGGTGCTGGCCGCGACCGTGGTCCCCGGCACCGTCACCGAACAGGACTTCTGGGCCGAGCCTGACCCGGATCGCCGCGCGGCCAAGCTGGCGGGGTTCCTCAAGGATCTGGGGCTGCTCGGTGGATTGCTGATCGCCGCGTCCGATACCGCGGGCAAGCCGTCACTGGGCTGGCGGGCCAGGCAGGCGCTGTCGCGCCGGGAATCGCGGGTGGCGGCGGAGAGCGCGGCCCTCGTCGGCGCGGCCAAGGTGCGCGGCGCGCACCTCGCCGAGGTCGCCAACGAGCAGGGCGCGCAGCTGGCCGAGATCGCCCGCGATCGGGGCCCGCAGATCGCGGAGGCGGCGCGCGAGCGCGGCGTGCAGCTCGCCGAGGTCGCCAAGGAACGCGGCCCGGTGCTGGCCGAGGTCGCCAAGGAGCGCGGCGCGCAGCTGGCCGAGGTCGCCAAGGACCGGGGGCCGGTGCTGGCCGAAGCCGCGAAGGAACGGGGAACGCAGCTGGCCGAGGTGGCCAGGGAGCGGGGGCCGGTGCTGGCCGAAGCCGCCAAGGAGCGCGGCGCGCACCTGCTCGATGTCGCCCTGACCCGGGGTGCGCACGCGGCCGACGTCGTGCGTGAGCGGGCGGAGCGATTCGAGGAGGCGGCGCGGGAACGCCGGGCCGCGACCCACTGACGGCCGGACCACGGTGCCGGGGCTGCCCCGAGATCCGTGGTCTGTCACCGGTGCCCGACCCGGCGGAGAATGAACACGGGTCGGGCCGTATCGCCGAAAAATGCACGCCGAGAACCGCGCGAAGTGGGCAATCCACGCGAATCGGGTTTGGCGGGCGCATTCGGCGTGAATACTGCATGTTCGCAGTGCTTTTCGGAGAGTGGGATTCAGCTGATGGTGTCCGGTCGTGAAACGTCCAAGTACGCAGTGCGCGCCGCGGTGGTCGGCGTCGCGATGACGATCGGGCTGCTCGGTCCCGCCGCGCCCGCGTCGGCGCTGCCGGGCTCGGGCTCGGCGACCGGATCGGCCACCGGGTCAGCGGATCTGGCCTCGGGCTCGGCCTCCGGGTCCTCGAGCGCGGGTGCCGCGGGCGCCGCCGGCGCCTACCTGACCTGGCAGTCGGCGCAGTTCATCCAGAAGGCGATCCAGATGCTGCTCGCCGTCCCGCGTAATCAGCTGTAGGGCGGTTACTTCCAGGCCCGTTCCCAGCGTTCCGCCGCCCAGTCCCGCACGTCGGGGCTGAGCGCGATCGCGGGTAGCAGCAGCGCGAAGCCGATGACGAGCACGGCGAGCCGGACCCAGACGCTGAGTTCGGCGACGGCGCGCAGCAGCGCGGGCAGCACGCAGATCGCGGCGAGGACGACCAGGACGACGGCCGCGAGATTGCGGCCGGGGCCGGCGATCAGCGCGGCGCAGGTGCCGAAGCACAGGCCGAGGACCAAGCCGCCGACGCCGACGAAGTAGTTGTCCCAGGCGAGCCAGCTCGGGCGGGCAGACCGTTGAGTGACCACGCGGCGGAGCTTAGCGCGCTCAGTCGTGCGCGCGCGGAGGTCTGGGCCACGGGTTTTCCTCGATCCGTTCGACCGAGTGGTTGAACTTCTGCATGAGCCTGCTCAATTCGGCCACGTCGTCGGGATCCCAGTCGGCGACGACGACGCCGATGCCCGCGGCCCGGTGCTTCTGATCGGCGGCCAGCGCGGCCTTGCCCTCGGCGGTCGCGCGCACCTTCCTGGCGACGCCGCCGTCCGGATCGGGCACCCGCTCCACCAGGTTCTGCTTCAGCATCGCGCCGACCTGGCGGTTGATGGTGGAGATGTCCAGCTGGAACGCTTCCGACAGTTCGCGCAGGCTCAGCGGTTCGCCCAGGTCCAGGCGGGTGAGGATGAGGAACGCGGAGCGGTCCAGCGCGAACCCGGGCCTGCGCCGCGTCGTGGTGGGGAAGTGGCGCGAGATCAGGTTCAGCTCGAACACCAGGCGGGTGAACGGGGTGTCGTCGGCGGGGCCGGAATCGGACATATGCCAACTATGTCGCGTGGATCACCGCGAATCAAAATTGTGTACTATACACATGCTGTGTACGGTGCATAATGTGTCTGTTACCGCGGCCGACGTCACGCCGGCCTCTCCCGAAACCCGCGGCGTCACGCCGGCCGTGCTCATCGCTGTGCTCAGTACTGTCGGCGTCGTCGTCTCGCTCATGCAGACGCTCGTCATCCCGATCATCCCGTCGCTGCCCGGCCTGCTGAACACCTCGGCGTCCAACGCCTCCTGGGTGGTCACCGCCACGCTGCTGGCCGGCGCGGTCTCCACGCCCATCTCGGGCAAGCTCGGCGACATGTTCGGCAAGCGGCTGGTGCTCGTCGTCAATCTCGGCTTCATGATCGTCGGCTCGGTGATCTGCGCGAGCTTCTCCTCGCTGCTGCCCGAGATCGTCGGCCGCTCGCTGCAGGGCGCCGCGGTGGGCGCGATCCCGCTGGGGATCAGCATCATGCGCGACGAACTGCCCGCCGAGAAGGTCGGCGGCGCGATGGCCGTGATGAGCGCAACCCTCGGCGTCGGCGGCGCGATCGGCCTGCCGTTCGCGGCCGTGATCGCGCAGAACGCGAACTGGCACGTGCTGTTCTGGACCGCCGCCGGACTCGGCGCGGTGTGCGCGGTGCTGGTGTTCGTCTTCGTGCCGGAATCGCCGGTGCGCACGCCGTCGCGGTTCGACTTCGGCGGTGCGGTGGGCCTGTCGATCGCGCTGCTGACGCTGCTGATCGGCATCACCAAGGGCGCCGACTGGGGCTGGGCCAGCGCCTCCATCCTGATCCTGTTCGCCGTCTCGCTGGCGAGCTTCCTGCTCTGGGGTGTCTACGAACTGCGTCAGTCCGCGCCGCTGGTCGACCTGCGGGTCTCGGCGCGACCGCGGGTGCTGTTCACCAACCTGGCCTCGATCGCGGTCGGTTTCGCGCTCTACGGCATGTCGCTGACCTTCCCGCAGTTGCTGATGGCGCCCGAGGCGACCGGCTACGGCTTCGGCCTGTCGATGGTGGTCGCCGGTCTGGCGATGGCGCCGACCGGTCTGGTCATGATGCTGCTCTCGCCGGTCTCGGCGCGGCTGTCGGCGAAGAAGGGCCCCAAGCTGACGCTGGCCCTCGGCTCGGCGGTGATCGGTATCGGCTACCTGTGCGCGGTGGTGATGATGGACAGCGTCTGGCAGATCGTGCTGTCGGCGGTGATCGTCGCCGGTGGTGTCGGCCTGGCCTACGCCGCCATGCCCGCGCTGATCATGGGCGCGGTGCCGATCAGCGAGACCGCCGCGGCCAACGGCCTGAACTCGCTCATGCGCTCGATCGGCACCTCCACCTCCGCGGCCGTGATGAGCGTGGTGCTCGCGCACATGACCATGCAGCTCGGCCCGCACGTGCTGCCCTCGCGCGAGGGTTTCCACACCGCCTTCTTCATCGCGATGGCGGGCGCGGCGGTCGCGATCGTGCTGACCGCGCTCATCCCGATCCGCAAGGCCGACTGAGGGCTCAGTCCGCCGGGATCGGCGCGTAGACCACCAGCGACCAGTCCCGGCGCGGCACCAGCGACGAGCCGAGCGAATGCACGGTCATCGCGATCGTCGCGCCGGTCGCCGGATCGCGCAGATACATGCGCGGCCCGTCGAGGCTGTGCGCCCCGGCCGGGTCGCTGGTCCAGAACTTCGTCCACTCGGGCGCCTGCGCGCAGGTCTCGACGATCTCATCGATCCGCTGCTGCGGGGCCAGGCCCGGCCCCATCAGCCGGAACCCGTACACGCACAGGTGCGTCTGGGTGTCCCAGTCGACGAGCGCGGTCCTGGCGCGCGGGTCGAGCAGCATCCACTCCAGCATCGAGGCGCCCGCCTCCAGGCCGGGGAACCACTGCCGCCACGCGGCGTTGGTGGCCACCACGTCGAACGTCGGGTGCATCTGCAGGCTGGCCGGATGGGTGATCCCGTCGAGCAGGACCAGGTCGGTCGGTCGAACCAGCGGCAGCGGCACGGATTCGTAGCGCGCGGCGATCGCCAGCGAGATCAGGTGATCGCGCATCACGTCCGGGACGGTGAGCGCGTCGAACAGCGCGGTCAGCGCCTCGAGCGTCGGCGGCCGGGTGCCCTGTTCGATCTTCTGGATGAGCGCGGGCGAGATGCCGGCGACGGCGCTGAGCGCCGCCCGGGTCAGTCCCGCCGATTCGCGGCGTTCGCGCAGGTACCGAGCGATCGGCGGATGCGGGTTCTCCACGTCGGGTGCTCTTTCGGCTAGTCGGTCGCCTTCGGCGTGAACGTGATCATCGACCAGTTCCGCCGGGGCAGCGCGAAATCGAGATTGTGCATGGCCAGGGTGGTCGGCTCGCCGGTCTCGGCGTGCACCACCGTCACTTCCGGGTCGTCGAGGGCGTGCGGCCCCGGCGGCTCGGTGGTCCAGAAATACTCCCATTCCGGCGCCGCGGACAGGATCGCGATCAATTCGTCGATTCGCGCCTGCGGCATCGAGCTGGGGCCCATCAGCCGGAAGGCGTAGACGCTCAGGTGGATGTGGCGCTCCCAGTCGTGGATCACCGCGCGCGACGTCGGGTGCAGCAGCATCCACTCGAGCACGGTGATGCCCGGCAGCAGGCCGGGGAACTGCTTGCGCCACGCCTCGTTCACGGCCAGCACGTCGAACGCCGGATACTCCTGCAGGCTGGCCGGATAGGGCAGGCTGTCGATCAGCAGCCGGTCCGCCGCCGGGACCGCCGGGGCGGTGGCGGGCAGCGGGCTGTCGAAGCGATGCGACAGCGACATCATGATGATGTGGCTGCGGAACAGCTCGGGGACGTCGAGCGCGTCGAACAGCGCCGCGAGGGCCTCCAGGGTCGGCGTGCGGGTGCCCTGTTCGATCTTCTGGATCAGGGCGGGGGAGATGCCCGCGGCCTGGCTCAATGCCGCCCTGGTCAGGCCCGACGATTCGCGACGTTCGCGGAGATATCGGGCGATCGAGACGTGGGCGTCCTCCACCTGGGCGATCCCGCCTTTCTGGCCGTACTGGGACAAACTGGGACAGTCGTCTAGCTTGACCGACAGTAAAGCGTTCGCAAAAATTCTCACAGCCGGACGGGACAGCGCCCGGCTGTCAGTCCATCGCGGCACGGTGATCCAGGCCGGAGTACGCGCTGGTCAAGACTGTGTGTTCCGGAGCGGTACGTGTTCGAAACCACGTCCGCGCCCCGCGCGTGGACGTCGCCGGAGGGGACGGCACGCACGCTGGATGCGCGCCGAGAGCGCGGTAGCGAGCCGATACCCGGGTGGCGCAGGGGTCCACCCGGTGATCGTCTCCCACCCGGCCCGCTCCGGAGCACGCAATATTCGCGGCCCGTTTCGGGAACCGCGGCCGTCTCCGGTTCGTCTTAGAGATCAGAAGACAGATCGAAAGCGGGGGGCGATGACGCTAGTGCAAGCCGAACGTACCGGTCGCCGGGGGCGCTGGGCGCTCGGCATCTCGGGATTGCTCGCGGTGACGGCCGTGGTCGTCGTCGGATGGGTGTGGTGGCAGCACGACTGGGGCGAGCAGTTCCCCGCGCTCGACAGCGAACACCTCGACGAACAGCAGATCGCCCTGGTCGACGTGCTGCGTCGCGAATACGACCGCCCCGGCGCCGGAACGAAGTACGCCGAGGGCGTCGAGGAGGCCTGGTGCGCCGATTTCGTCAGCTGGACGATGCGCGCGGCGGGCAGACCGCTGGCCAATCCGAATTCCGGCTCCTGGCGTATCCCCGGCGTCTACACCCTGACCGAGTACTACCAGCAGGTCGGTCGGTT
This sequence comes from Nocardia sp. MH4, assembly GCF_019266065.1. GTDB lineage: Bacteria > Actinomycetota > Actinomycetes > Mycobacteriales > Mycobacteriaceae > Nocardia > Nocardia canadensis. The sequence continues at coordinate 37,576 of NZ_LPNR01000111.1, forward strand.
CACCCCCGGTGACGTCGGCTACCGGCCCCGCACGGGCGACGTGGTGCTCTACGGCCCGGCCAGCCCGCTCGGCCAGCACACCAACATCGTGCTGAAAGCCGAGGGCGACACGATCACCACGATCGGCGGCAACGAGCTGGGCGGGGTACGGGTGCGCACCATCCGACCGGCCGAAACCGCTGATCTGGTCGGTTATGGACGTTTCTGAAATCGATTGTCGCTCAAGACAACTGCCATGAAGCTGGACGGCGGTACCACGCGGGTACCCGTACGATGGAAGCGGTGGCGCCCGGCAGCGCCCCGGCCGACCCCTCCGTCCTGCTTCCCCCTCATCGGCAGGACGGGGGTGTTGTGCCATCAACCGGGGGTTTCCCTGCGTCACGTACGGTGTCCGATGTGCGCGCGAAGGTGACCGAGCAGGCTCGACGAGACCCGAAGTGGATCGAGTACGCCGATTTCGGCGAGCGCTTCGTCACCTACGCGGTGACCGAGGAGCGCATCGCCGCCGCGGTGGCGGGCATGACCGGCCGCGGCGTGACGATCGGCCCGTTCTCCCTCGGCCCCGCCGGACTCGCCGGCTTCGTCGCCGAGGGCACCCTCGGGACACCCGTGGTCACCCGCAATCCCGGTGACGCGCTGGCCTTCGGTGTCCGGATACCGCTGACGCTGGCGGTGAACCTGGTGCTCGGCGGACGCAAGCTACGCCTGGCCGCCGTCGTCGAGATCGGGCTGACGCTGCACGCGCGCACCGCGCAACCGCTGCTGGTGGTGATCGACGTGGCCCCCGTGACCGCCAAGGACGTGAGCTTCACGCTGCGCGCTGAGGCCATCGACACCGCCTGGGAGATGCTGCTCGACCCGATCGCGGGCCTGGTGCAGCGCGAGGTCGCGAACCGGGTGAACGCCATCGTCGGCGACCCGAAGGTCCGCTCCGAGCGGGTCTTCGACATCGAGGCCATCCTCGACGGCTACCGCTCGCCGCATCGCAACGACACCGTCTTCGAGTGGATCGACTTCCGCGAGTTCGGCCTGCGCTTCTTCACCCACATCGTCACCAGGGAACGCGTGCACGACGTGGTCGCGCAGATGGCGGGCAGCGAGATCGTGGTCGGCCCGCTCTCGGAGGGTCCGCGCGGCGCGGCCACGGTGACCGTGCGCGGCGCGATCGAGCAGGCGCGCGTGATCGACCGCGGGATGGGCGCCCCGGGCGATCCCCGGGTGTTCGACATGACGCTGCCCGTCGGCCTCGACATCACCGTCGACGTGCTCAAGGCCAATCACTACCGCGCCGACCTGGAGATTCCGCTGGTCCTCACGGCCAGGGCCGCCGAGCCGCTGCAGATCGTCATCGACGTGCCGCCGCCCGCGCTCGAGGACATCTCGATGGAATTCACCGCCAAGGGGCTGCGCGCGGCCACCCTGGCCCGGCTGGCCGGGATCAAGAAGCAGGTGATGGCACAGGTCGTCGCCGTGGTCAGCACCGAGCTGGCCGATCCGTCGGGCCGCACCATCGACGTGGGCGCGGCCATCGACAGCGCCACCTGACCTGTGTGACAGCTGGGACGAAAGTGACCTTTGGTTCTGGCGGTTCCCCTGTGGTTGTGGTGAAATGAGTGCACGTTCGAGGCTCCCGGCGCGCGGGATTCGGGGAAGGCGCGCCGGGCACGCTGCCGGTTGAAGGTCGGGTTGCGCGAAGGAGCTCTGCGATGCGTTCTGTTCCGGTGACCCGGCGGGAGTTCTTCGGCTTCGCCGCCGCCGCGACCACGGTCGGGCTCGGCTTGGCCGCCACCTCCGCCGCACCCGCGGCCGCCCAATCCTTCGGCACCCTGGTCGATTACGCCGCGGGCGTGCCCTCGGCCGAGGCGATCAGGGACGCGGGGCACATCGGCGTGATCCGCTACGTCTCCGACCGCAGGCCCGGCGCGGAGTGGATGGCGGGCAAGCCGCTGCTGGCGGCCGAGGTCGAGCAATTGTGGGCGGCCGGGTTGTCGATCGTGTCGAACTATCAGTTCGGCAAGGGCCCGACGGCCGACTGGCGCGGCGGCCTGGAAGCGGGCAAGCAGCACGCCGAGCGCGGCTGGGAATTGCACACCGCCGCCGGTGGTCCCGACACCGCGCCGATCTACGCCTCGATCGACGACAACCCCTCCGAGGAGGAGTTCGACGAGATGATCGCGCCCTACATCGAAGGGTGGCAGTCGGTGCTCGGCGCCGATCTCGTCGGCATCTACGCCAACACCCCCACCATCGACCGCGCGCTCGACGCCGGGCTGGGTTCCTGGTTCTGGCAGCACAATTGGGGCACGCCGAAGGGCTATGTGCACCCGGCCGCCCAGCTGCACCAGTTCGAGATCGACAAGCGCGATATCGACGGCATCGGCGTCGATCTGAACCGGGTGCTGGCCACCGACTACGGCCAGTGGTGAGCTAGGTCTGGCAGTGGCAGGTCGGCGCGAGCCGGAGATCCGGCTCGTCGTCGGGGATGACCCGCAGCGCGGCCCGGCCTTCGGGTTCGGCGAGCACGCCGCGCCACGACAGTAACGACCAGCGCGACAGACCCGACAGCGCCGAACCCAGGCTCGCGAACGAGCCCGAGGAGATCGCCGACCCGAACGAGCCGACCGAGCCGATCGAGAGCACCGAGCCGACGCTGCCGATCGACAGGATCGAATAGGCCGAGCCGATCGACAGGATCGAACCCTCGGATCGGTAGGACAGGATGGAACGGCTGGACCGCCTGCTGCGGATCGACCGAGCGGCGCGGGATGAACCTTGCGTGGTCGCCATGGTTCTCGGTCTACCACATCGCGATGCTCGCGGGAACCCGCCGACAACGACAGAGCCCGGCCGGTTCCCGAGGGAACGGACCGGGCTCGGTGCGTCGCGGACCTAGACGGTGAAGAAGCCCAGGGTCGGCATGAAGGTGCAGGTGCGCGGGGCGGCGCCCTCGGCCTGCGTGGTCAGCGAGCCGGAGACGACGGCGACGACGCGACCGTGGCCGGTGCTGGCGATGGCCGAGAGGGTGGCCGGGCCGCCGGGGTTGATCTTGGCCTCGTCGGTCAGCGTCTGGATCGCGGACTGGCGGGTGTCGAGGTTGAGCCACTGCACCGTCATCGGCGGGTTCTGCTCGGCGGTCGGCGCCTTGGTGCCGAGCGCGGTGAACACGAAACCGGCCTGACCGGCGGCGACGCCGGGCGGGGGCAGCTGGGCCGGGCCCGCGACCGCGAGCGCGGTGCCGACCGAGTCGGCGCCGTCGCCGATGCAGCCCTTGCCGATCGTCGGGTACAGGAACTGCGCGATGACCGGGCCGTCCTGCGGGATCTCCGGGCCACCGCCGCCGCTGCCGTCGAGGAAGGTGATGATCCGCTCGAGCGTGGACTTGATGGCCGGCGGCAGGTTCAGGGTGGCCAGCAGGGCGCGCGCCTGATCGAGCAGCGCGGTCTGCGGGCTGGCGACGTCGGCGGGGCCGGCGATCAGGCCCGCGACGGCGGGGGCGAAGGCGGCCAGCGCGTCGACCGGGACGCCCTCGGGCACCATCGGAACGCTGATCGGCGCGGCCTGCGGAGCAGGTGCCGGAGCGGCGATGGTCGACGCCGGCGCGGCGAGCATGGCGCTTGCCGCAATGGCGAATGCGGTCGATGCGATCCGCGATCCTCGGCTACGAAGCACTTGTCCAGCCGTCCTTACCTCGGTGTTGCGATGGGGCGAGGGGTATCGAGCCCTTCGATGTCGGGGTCACTCTAAGGACATCGCTGCCGTGTTGTACAGCCGCCCGGCCGCTGGCGGCGAACCGGCGGCCGTGTTCATCGACGCTAACCCCCGTTGGTGTTACAGCTGGGGATGTTGATGCAAATGTTACCGATGGTGTCGCGCGCCCTCGCGCGAACCCGTGCGCGCGGCTGTCCGTGGTCGCCCGGTTAAGGTGAGGAAAGCACCGCGACGCCGCCCACTCGACCGAAAGCCTGGCATTGAACCGACACCTCCGATGGGCTCTCGCGCTGCTCGGATTGTCCGTGCTCGCCAGGCTGGGCTGGATGCTGTTCGCGAAGAACGGCCTCAATGTCGTCGATCTGCACGTGTATGTGGACGGCTCGGCCGCGCTGCTCACCGATCGCCTCTACGACTTCACCTACGCGGAGAAGACGCCGGACTTCCCGCTGCCGTTCACCTATCCGCCGTTCGCCGCGCTGGTCTTCTTCCCGCTGCACTATCTGCCGTTCGCGGCGGTCGCCGTCGGCTGGATGCTGGCCACCGTCGCCGCGCTCTACGGCGTGATCCGGATCAGCTTCGAACTGCTGCTCGGCCCGGAGCGGGCCAAGCGGACGCGGTGGATCACGGCCGCGGTCGGCTGGACGGCGCTGGGCGTCTGGCTGGAGCCGGTGCGCACGACCATCGACTACGGCCAGGTCAATGTGTTCCTGGTGTTCGGCGCGATGCTGGCGGTGCGCAGTGCGCGGTGGTGGATCTCGGGCACGCTGGTCGGCGTGATCGCCGGCATCAAGCTGACGCCCGCGATCACCGGGCTGTATTTCGTGGCCCGCCGCCGCTGGGCGACGGTGCTGTGGTCGGCGGCGGCCTTCGGGCTGACCGTCGCTGTGAGCTTTCTCATCAACGCGCACGAGGCGAAGCGGTACTTCGGCACGCTGCTCGGGGACGCGGACCGGATCGGGCCGGTGGGGTCGGTGTGGAATCAGTCGCTGCGTGGCGCGCTGAGCCGGATCCTCGGCTACGACGTGCAGTCCGGGCCGTGGTGGCTCGCCGCGGTCCTGGTCACGGGGGTGCTGGCGGTCCTCGCCTGGCGCACGCTGGGCCCCGACGACCGGCTCGGCACCCTGGTGCTGGTGCAGCTGTTCGGCCTGATGATCTCGCCGATCTCCTGGTCGCACCACTGGGTCTGGCTGATCCCGACGGTGCTGTGGCTGCTCTACGGCCCGCTGCGGGAGCAGCGCGTCGCGCGGATCATCGCCGGATTCTGGGTGCTGACGATGCTGATCGGCGTGCCCTGGGTGCTGTCGTTCGCGCAGCCGACCATCTGGACGATCCCCCGGCCGTGGCCGCTGGCCTGGCTCGGCGCGGTCGACGTGATCGGGGTGTTCGTGCTGCTCGGCTGGCTGATCTGGCACGGCCGCGACACCCTGCGCGCGCAGGCGCGTGGGCTGGGTCGCCGGGCCGAAGTGCCCGCCGCGAGCTGAGGATTCAGCCGCCGACGAGGTCGTCGATGGTGTGCGCCATGGTCGTGTCGTTGGCGGTGAGGCCGCCGGCCGAGTGTGTACTCAGGGTGAATCGCAGTGTGCGCCATCGGATATCGATGTCGGGATGATGATCGGCCGCCTCGGCCGCCGTGGCGACCTTGCGGACCAGTTCGATGCCGGCCGGAAACGACTCCGCCTGCACCGTGCGGGTGATCGCGTCGCCGTCGCGTGACCACTCCGGGAGGGTGGCCAGGGCGATGGTGATCTCGGGATCGGAGAGCAACGCCGGTTTCGGAGTACCCATACCTGCAGTTCTACGCCTGCTTCGGGCGGCACGCATCGCCCGTGGTCATCCGCCTCAGGCCGCACGCGCGTGTTTGAGCGCCTTTTTGAGATCTTTACCGCACACTCCGGCGGCCTCGGCCTTCTTCATGCGCATGATGACGACGGGGCATTTGAAGCAGCGCGTCTTCTTTCTGCAGCACTTTTTCTTCGGCTTCAGGCTCGACACCTTCTTCGCCTTCACCTTGCCCATGAGGGTTAGCGTACCCTAAGTACAAAGCCTGACACGTGCGTGCCACTCCGGTACCGGTAGGGTGTAACAGGCCGCGATGCCAGATGAATGCGCGCCAATACACCAACAGCAGGAGGATTGAGGCGTGTCGTCTACACGCGATTTTCGCAACGTCGCCATCGTGGCCCACGTCGACCACGGCAAGACGACGCTGGTCGACGCCATGCTTCGTCAGTCGGGCGCGTTCGCTGAGCGAGCCGAACTGGTCGACCGGGTCATGGACTCCGGAGATCTGGAGCGCGAGAAGGGCATCACCATTCTCGCCAAGAACACGGCGGTCCACCGCCATCACCCCGACGGCTCCGTCACCGTCATCAACGTGATCGACACCCCCGGCCACGCCGACTTCGGCGGTGAGGTCGAGCGCGGCCTGTCCATGGTCGACGGTGTCGTGCTGCTCGTCGACGCGTCCGAGGGCCCGCTGCCGCAGACCCGGTTCGTGCTGCGCAAGGCGCTCGCGGCCAAGCTGCCGGTGATCCTGGTCGTCAACAAGACCGACCGCCCCGACGCTCGGATCGAGGAGGTCGTCGAGGAGTCGCACGACCTGCTGCTCGACCTGGCCTCCGACCTCGACGACGAGGCCGCCGAAGCCGCCGAGCTGGCGCTGGACCTGCCGGTCCTGTACGCCTCCGGCCGCGAGGGCAAGGCCTCCAAGGAGCGTCCCGAGAACGGCTCGGCGCCCGACGCCGAGAACCTCGACGCCCTGTTCGACGTGCTCATGGAGAACATCCCGGCGCCCAAGGGCAACCCGGAGGCGCCGCTGCAGGCCCACGTCACCAACCTCGACGCCTCGGCCTTCCTCGGCCGTCTCGCCCTGGTTCGCGTGCACAACGGTGAGCTGCGCAAGGGTCAGAACGTCACCTGGATCAACGCCGAGGGCGCCAAGCAGGTCAAGATCACCGAGCTGCTGCAGACCATCGGTGTCGAGCGTCAGCCGGGCGAGGTCGCCGTCGCCGGTGACATCGTCGCGATCGCCGGTATCCCGGACATCATGATCGGCGACACCCTCGCCGACACCGAGAACCCGGTCGCGCTGCCGCGTATCTCCGTCGACGAGCCCGCCATCTCGGTGGTCATCGGCACCAACACCTCGCCGCTGGTCGGCCGGGTGCAGGGCCACAAGCTGACCGCCCGCATGGTGAAGTCGCGCCTGGACCAGGAACTGATCGGCAACGTGTCGCTGCGCGTGCTCGACATCGGCCGTCCCGACGCCTGGGAGGTGCAGGGCCGTGGTGAGCTGGCGCTGGCCATCCTGGTCGAGCAGATGCGCCGCGAGGGCTTCGAGCTGACCGTCGGCAAGCCGCAGGTGGTCACCAAGACCGTCGACGGCAAGGTGCACGAGCCGTTCGAAGAGCTGACCATCGACTGCCCCGACGAGTACCTGGGCGCCATCACCCAGCTGCTGGCCGCCCGCAAGGGCAAGATGGTGCAGATGAGCAACCACGCCGCCGGCTGGGTGCGCATGGAGTTCATCGTCCCGTCGCGTGGCCTCATCGGCTTCCGGACCGTGTTCCTCACCGAGACCCGCGGCACCGGCATCGCCAACGCCGTCTCCCACGGCTACGCGCCGTGGGCAGGTGAGATCCGCGCCCGCCACACCGGTTCGCTGGTGTCGGACCGCGCGGGCACCGTCACCCCGTTCGCGATGATCCAGCTGGCCGACCGTGGTCAGTTCTTCGTCGAGCCGGGCTCGGACACCTACGAGGGCATGGTCGTCGGCATCAACCCGCGTGCCGAGGATCTCGACATCAACGTCACCCGCGAGAAGAAGCTGACCAACATGCGCAGCGCGACCGCGGACACGTTCGAGACCATGGCCAAGCCGTTGCAGCTCGACCTGGAGCTGGCGATGGAGTTCTGCGCCGGCGACGAGTGCGTGGAGGTCACCCCCGAGGTCGTCCGCGTGCGCAAGGTGGTGCTCGGCGCCAACGAGCGTGCGCGCGACCTGTCGCGCCGCAAGGCCCGCGACCGCGCGGTGAGCAACTCCTGATCAGGTTCTGACAGTGGGACGGTACTTCGGTACCGTCCCACTGTCGTTTCCGCAGAGACCGGTGCCGTGATCCGGACAGATGGGCGAGGTAGGGTGCCAGAGTGAGTTCGGGGGTCAGACGCGCGAGGTGGCGCGTGGCGGTGATGGTGATGACGGCCTCGACGGCGGTCCTCGCCGGTTGCACCGCGAATCCACCGCCGCCGATCGAGAGCACCGATTCGCCCAAGACCACCCAGGCCAAGCCGGGAAAGAACACGGTCGTGGTCGCGATCGACGACATCGGGATCGGGTTCAATCCGCATCTGCGCTCGGATCAGTCGCCCGCCACCAACGCGGTGAGTTCGATGGTGCTGCCGAGCCCGTTCCGGCCGGTGGCGGCGCAGGCGCATCCGGCCGTGGTCGACTGGGTGCCCGACGCCTCGCTCATCGAGTCGGCCGATGTCACCGCGCAGGAGCCGTTCACGATCACCTACACGCTGCGCAACCAGGCCAACTGGTCCGACGGCGCCCCGATCGCGGCCGAGGACTTCCGGTTCCTGTGGCAGCAGATGACGACCCAGCCCGGCGTGGTCGACCCGGCCGGCTACCGGCTGATCTCGGACGTGGCGTCCTCCGGGGGCGGCAAGACGGTCACCGTGACGTTGACCCAGCCGTATCCGGCCTGGCGCGAACTGTTCTCGAACCTGCTGCCCTCGCACCTGGTGAAGGACTCGCCGGGCGGGTTCACCAGCGGCCTGGTCGACCGGATTCCGGTCTCGGGCGGCAATTTCACGATCAAGTCGGTCGACCGCGGGCGCGACGAGATACTGCTCGAGCGCAACGACCGCTTCTGGGGCACCCCGGCCGCGCCGGACCAGATCCTGTTCCGCCGCGGCGGTACGCCTTCACAGCTGGCCGAGTCGCTGCGCACCGGCGACGCGCAGATGGCGCTGGTGCACGGCGGCGTCGCGACCCAGGCCCAGCTCGCCGCGATCCCGTCGGTGCGGACCACGATCATGCCGCAGGCCCGCGAGCTGCAACTGGCGCTCAACGGCCGCTCGGGTGACCTCACCGACGTGCGCGTGCGCAAGGCGGTGCTCGCGCTGCTCGATCCCGCGCTGCTGGCCACCGTCGGCGCGCAGACCGGCGGCTGGGTGGAACCCGCACGCGCCCAGGTGCTCCCGCCGTCGAGTCCCGGCTACGTCCCGACCGCGCCGCCCCGGCTGAGCACCGAGGAAGCGTTCGCGCTGCTGGCCGAGGCCGGTTTCGGCCGCGCGCCGGAGACGCCGCAGACCGGCTCGCCGACCTCGCCCGCGCCGCGCCCGCGCTCGGTGGCGCGCAACGGCAAGGGTCTGTCGGTGCGGATCGGCGCCGTCAACGAGGACGCGGCCGCGCTGGCCGTGGCCAATACCGCCGCCGACCAATTGCGCAGCGCGGGCATCGATGCCACCGTGCGCGGCGTGCCCGCTGACGAGCTGTACGGCAAGGACCTCACCGAATCCGCGATCGACGCCATCGTCGGCTGGGAGCTGGCCGGGGACGACCCCGCGACGGTGCTGGCCTCGCGCTACGGTTGCGCCCCGCCGGAGCTTCCCGGCGCCGACAGCAAGGCGCTGGCGGCGGCCGAGGCCTACCGCAAGGCGCCCAGCAACATCGGCGGCGTGTGCGACCCGACCCTGCAACCCTCGATCGACGAGGCGTTGCGCGGGGTCGAGGTGCCGCGCGTGCTGGCCGAGGCAGAGCCCAAGCTGTGGGAACTGTCGACGGTGCTGCCGATCGTGCAGGACAACGTCGTCGCCGCGGCGGGCCCGCGGGTGGACGGCGTCTCGCTGGCCGGTGCGATCCAGGTCGGCATCTTCGCAGACACGGCGCAATGGCGGAGGATCCCGTGACGCATTCGACCCGCGAGACCGGCGGCCTGCTGCTGGTGCACGCCCACCCCGACGACGAAACCCTCACCACCGGTGGCACGATCGCGCACTATCGCAAGCGCGGCCGTCCGGTGACGGTGGTGACCTGCACCCTCGGCGAGGAGGGCGAGGTCATCGGTGCGCGCTGGGCGGGCCTGATCGCCGCCGAGGCCGACCAGCTCGGCGGCTACCGCATCGCCGAACTCACCGCGGCGCTGGACGCGCTGGACGCGGGCGCGCCGTGGTTCCTCGGCGGCGCGGGCCGCTGGCGCGATTCCGGCATGGCGGGCACGCCGTCGGCCGCGCATCCACGGGCCTTCGTGAACTCCGGCGACGCCGCGGTCGAGGCGCTCGTCGAGGTGCTGCTGGAGCTGAAGCCGAAGGTCGTGGTGACCTACGATCCGCGCGGCGGCTACGGCCACCCCGACCACATCCGCGCGCACGAGATCACCACCGCGGCCGTCGCGGCGGCGGCCGAGCGGGGCTGGGACGTGCCCAAGTTCTACTGGACCGTCACCGACGGCGACCTGCTGCGCCAGCACACCGCCGCGCTGGCCCGCCGCACCGTCGACGAGTTGCCCGGCGCGCTGCCCGCCGGTTGGCGGTTGCCGGTGGAGGCCGAGCTGGCCGCCATGTCGACGACGGGCGTGACCACCGTGGTCGACGTCTCCGACGCCGTCTCGGCCAAGCGCGCCGCGATGCGCGCGCACGCCACCCAGGTGACCGTCGCGCCCAGTGGCCGGGAGTTCGCCCTGTCCAACAACATCGCGTTGCCGGTGCTGCCGGAGGAACACTTCACGCTCGTGCGCGGTACGCGCGGCCAGGTGGGCGCCGACGGCTTCGAGCACGACCTGTTCGCCGGCCTCGACTGAGTCGCTAGCCACGGGGTTGCCGTGCCTGCCGGGTGGGACGACCGGTAGGTTTCCGATGTCCGCGTATCCGGGTGTTCTCAGCACAAGGGGTGGCGTCATGACCACAGTGGGTGATCGGCCGGAACTCGAAGACGAGGACGCGGGTTACCACAAGTCCCTGGGCAAACGGCAGCTGATGATGATCGCCATCGGCGGCGCGATCGGGACCGGGTTGTTCCTGAGTTCCGGTGGCAGGCTGGCCAGTGCGGGGCCGTCGCTGTGGATCGTCTACGCCGTCTGCGGTGTGTTCGTGTTCTTCATCCTGCGGGCGCTGGGCGAATTGGTGCTGCACCGGCCGACCTCGGGCTCCTTCGTCTCCTATGCCCGCGAATTCCTCGGGGAGAAGGCGGCTTTCGTGGCCGGCTGGATGTACTTCCTGAACTGGTCGATGACCGGCATCGCCGACTCCACCGCGATCGCGTTGTACTTCCACTACTGGTCGCCGCTGACGGTGGTGCCGCAGTGGCTGCTGGCGCTGATCGCGCTGGTGATCGTGCTCATCGTGAACCTGGTGAGCGTCAAGGCCTTCGGGGAGATGGAGTTCTGGGCGGCGCTGGTGAAGGTGACGGCGTTGTGCGCGTTCCTGGTCGTCGGCACGGTGTTCCTGCTCGGCCGGTTCACCGTCCGCGGCGAGCCGACCGGGCCGCCGATGATCGCCGAGTACGGCGGGCTGTTCCCGACCGGCATCCTGCCGCTGGTCACCGTCACCTCGGGGGTCGTGTTCGCCTACGCGGCCGTCGAGCTGGTCGGCACGGCGGCGGGAGAGACCAAGGACGCCGAGAAGCTGATGCCGCGGGCGATCAATTCGGTGATCCTGCGGATCGCGGTGTTCTACGTGGGGTCGCTGCTGCTGCTCGGACTCCTGTTGCCCTACACCGCCTATCACGCGGGCGAGAGCCCGTTCGTCACCTTCTTCGCCGCGCTCGGCGTGCCGGGAATCGGTTCGCTGATGAACATCGTGGTGCTTACCGCCGCCTTCTCCAGCCTCAACGCCGGGCTGTACTCGACCGGCCGAATCCTGCGCTCGATGTCGGTGCGCGGCAGCGCGCCCCGGTTCACGGCCGTGATGAGCAGCCACGGCGTGCCCTACGGCGGCATCCTGCTCACCTTCGGCATCGCCCTGCTCGGCGTGGTGCTCAACGGCGTCGTCCCCGATCAGGCGTTCGAGATCGTGCTGAACCTGGCCTCGCTGGGCATCCTGGCCTCCTGGGGCACCATCGTGCTGTGTCAGTTGCAGATGTGGCGGCTGTGGCGACAGGGCCGGATCGAGCGCCCCGCGTTCCGGATGATGGGCGCGCCCTACACCGGCCTGCTGACGTTGGCGTTCCTGTTCACCGTGCTGGTCCTGATGGCGATCGACCGGCCGGTGGGCACCTGGACGGTGGCGAGCCTGGTGCTCATCGTGCCCGCGTTGCTGATCGGCTGGCGCATCGCCGGGCCACGCGTGCGGGCGGCCCGGTCGACCGGTTCGGCCGAATAGACTCGCCCCCATGGTGACCGACTCCGCTCAGCCCGCAGGCACGCCGACCGCCGTGCTGCGGTCGGTGCGTCTGCCCGCCCGGTTCGACCCGGTGATCTCGGGGTTGATCGTGGTGCTGCTGCTCGTCGACGCGCTGATCACGCTGGCCGTCGAGGTGCTGTTCCTGCCGCTCTACGTCGGTGCCGTCGCGCTGCCGGTGGCGGCGCTGCTGGCCGCCCCGATCAATGTGGCGCTGGTCTACGGGATGGAATCGGTGACCTCCCGGCTCGGTTTCGCCTTCGCGCCGATCGTGGTGTGGGTCTTCGGATTCCTGGTGGCGGCCTCGCGGGGTCCCGGCGGCGACGTGCTGCTCGGCAGCGACGGTCGCACCCTGCTGTTGCTCGCCTGCGGGGTGCTCGCGCCGGCCGCCTACCTCTACTACCGCTCCAACGTGGGCCTGTTCCGGAGCTGAGACGTCAGCGGCGCCGGGTCTCGGCGCCGTCCAGGATCAGATCGATCGCCTCGGAGAACTGACTCACCTTCCCGCCCGCCGCCTCGGCGACGACCTGCTCGCGCTGGGCGACATAGCGCCGGTGCAGGCGCGGGTACCGCTGCGACGCGGCGGCGCTGGCCGCCATCACCCGGTCGACCCACTGCTGCGGCGGCAGTCCGCTGCGGGCGATGGTCGTCAGCATCACGGCCTCGTTCGCGCACGAGCCGACGATGAATCGGAAGGCCGTGTTGGTGGTGACGTCGACGACGTCGTCGGGGAAGCCGCCCGCCTCCACGAGCGACAGCATCGAGTCGGTCAGCCGCATCATGTTGGGGCCGAGGTAGGTCAGCGCCGCGTTGCCGAACACGATGGTGACCCACGGGTGGGCCAGCAGGGTCGCGCGCAGGCCGTCGGCCTGTTCGTGCACCGTGGCCCGCCAGTTCGCCGGGTCCGGCTCCGGGAACGGGACCTCTCCGATGACCTGGTCGACGACCAGTTCGAGTAGCTCGTCCTTGTTCGCGACATGGGTGTAGAGCGAGGTCGCGCCCGCGCCGAGCCGGGCGCCCAGCTTGCGCATGCTCAGCGCGTCGAAGCCTTCTTCGTCGAGCAGCGCGATCGCCTCGGCGACGATCTGATCTCGGCTCAGCGCGGGCTGATCTCGGCGTTCGCGGGTCGGCCTGGTCCACACCGATGCGATCTCGGTCGAGTTCGTGCTGCCCGCGGCCATCGCTGCCTCCTGTGCTGGTGATGTGTCGGTCTCCACGTCGCGTGTCCGCACAGCATAGCTCCCTGTGAACACTGTTCGGACATCGAACGCTGTCCCTATTGCGTACGACGTTCAGTTCTCGTACGGTGTTCGACATGACCGCACAGTGTGCGACGATAGTCGAGAGGAGAGCAGGATGGACACGCTCGCAACACCTTCGGCGGACCCGGTGGTCCGCAACCCCCGCCGGTGGCTGATCCTGATCGTGCTGTGCCTGAGCTCGCTGGTGCTGGTGGTGGACAACATGGTCCTCACCGTCGCCATCCCGCAGATCGCCACCGATCTCGACGCGAGCGCCCAGCAGATCCAGTGGATCATCGACGCCTACCTGCTGGTGTTCGCCGGCCTGCTGCTCACCTCGGGCAGCCTGTCGGATCGGTTCGGCCGCAAGCTGGTGATGGTGATCGGCCTGGTCCTCTTCGGCGGCGCGTCACTGCTGGCCGCCTACGCGGGCAGCGCCGAACTGCTGATCGCGGGCCGGGCGCTGATGGGCATCGGTGGTGTGCTGATCATGCCCAGCACGCTGTCGATCCTGATCACCGTCTTCGACGACGACGAACGACCCAAGGCGATCGGCGCGTGGAGCGCGGTGGCCACGGTCGGCATGGTCGGCGGCCCGATCGTCGGCGGCGTGCTGCTCGATCATTTCTGGTGGGGTTCGGTGTTCGTGATGAATGTGCCGATCGCGGCGGTCGCCATCGTGGCCGCGCTGGTGCTGATGCCCGAGTCCAAGGGGCCGTGGCGCAGGCCCGACCTGCCCGGCATGCTGACCTCGATCATCGGCATGACCGCGCTGGTGTGGACCATCATCTCGGTGCCGCACGCGGGCTGGACCGATCGCGACGTGCTGGTCGGCTTCGCCGTCACGGTCCTGGCCCTGGGCGCCTTCGTGATTCGCGAACTGCGCACCGACGAACCGATGGTGCCGCTGCAGCTGTTCGGCAACCGCACCTTCACCGGTTCCAGCTTCTCGCTGGTCCTGGTGACCTTCGCCAACGGCGGTCTGGTCCTGGTACTCACCCAGTACCTGCAGTTCGTGCTCGACTACTCGCCGATGCGGACCGCGCTGGCCTTCACCCCGATGGCGGTCACCCTGCTGGCGGCCAACGGCATCGGCGCGGTGCTGGTCGGGAAGCTGGGCGCGCGGATCGTCACCATCGCGGGTCTGATCGTCGTCGCTGCGGGCTTCGCGGTGCTGGCCACCCTCGACGCCGGGGCGAGCTTCACCCTGCCCGCCGTCGCGATGGCTTTGCTCGGCGCGGGCGGCGGCCTGGCGATGCCCGCCGCGATCGGCGCGCTGATGAGCGCGGTGCCCGAGGACCACGCCGGCGTCGGCTCGGCGCTCAACGACACGATTCAGCAGGCCGGTGCGGCGCTGGGTGTCGCGGTGCTCGGCGCGGTGCTGGCAGGCACCTTCGCCGGCGCCATGCCGGATTCGGTGCCCGCTGTGGCCGAGGAGTCGATCGCGGGTGCGCTCGGCACCGGTGACGGCACCGTCATCGGGCTGGCCCGCGATGCCTTCTGCACCGCCATGCAGGTCACCTTCGGCGTCGGTGCGCTGGCCTCGGTCGCCGCCGCCGTGCTCGCGGTCCTCCTGATGCGGGATGCGAAAGCCGATGCGGGGGAGCCGAAGCCGGAGCTCGAGGCGGCGGCCGTCTAGGTCACCGGGCGCGGAGTCGGCGCGTCCTCGGGTTGCGGTTGCTGCCACGGCCAGCGGCCGGTGAGCTCGAGCTCCAGCGAATAGCTCAGGAACGTCCGGACCAGCACGATCAGCGCCAAGACCCCCACACTGGTGAACGTGGGTGCGATGGCGACGGTTCGGATGATGTCGGCGGCGACCAGGAATTCCAGCCCGAGCAGGATGGCTCGGCCGAGGCCGCGCCGGTAGACCCGGTAGGCGAGGTCGAACTCCGTGTGCCCGGCCAGCGCACGGAGGAACTTGACGGTCCCGACGAGCCCGCCGATGACGATCGCCGCCACGCCGGCGCCGTCGAGCGCCTGACCCGCGGTCTCGATGATCTCGGTGAACTCCACACCAACCACCCTCCGTCCGCACTACGGCTCCAGAGGAAACGCTACGCCGCGCGCGGGCGTGCGCGGGGGCCGACACTCGGTGCCGCCCAGGGTCGGCGGCAGCGCCGCGCCGGTCAGCGGCTGCCCTGCACCCCGGGCGTGACGGCCTCGATGAGGGCGACGGCCTGGTCGAACGGGATGTCGTCCACCAGGTAGGCCTTCTTGCCCGCCGCGGTCGCCGCGACGACGGTCGCCAGCCCGGCCCGCCGCTGCCAGTAGGTCCGGCGGATGGTCCAGCCGATGATGCCCGGTGCCTCCAGACAGTCGCGATTGCGGTCGAGGCTGCCGCGCCGGGTGATCAGCCAGGTCGGTCCGGTGCTGCCGGGCAGCACCCGATGGCCGAGGCTGCGGTAGCGGTCCTCGGCGAGCGCGGCCATGATCGCGGCGAACACCACCGGCAGGCCCCAGAGCCAGCCCGGCAGCGGGCCGAAGCTCAGGGCGATGGCGAGCAGCACGACGACCAGCCCGCCGACCGGCCACGCCGCCTTGGTGTAGCGGCGCCGCCGCGCCGCCGGACCGTGCCGCATCAGCTCGATCGTGCCCAGGGCGGTGCCGGTGATCGGTTGCGGTGCCGCCTGTGTCGTCGACGACGGCGACGCGGCTGACGTGGGCCGGGACGGCTCGGCACCGGAATCCGGTGGTGCCGGGTCGGCGTCGAGCGGCCCGTCGGGCTTGCGGCGGGTGCGCAGCAGTTCGTCGAGGGTGCGTTCGACCGCGGTCCGCGGCGCCTGCGGCAGGATCTTCTGTCGTGGGTTCTCCCCGGTCATGATCATCTCCAGCTGCGCGGCCTTGGCGGCGCGCAGCAGCAGCGGATCGTTGAGCGTCGCGCCGCGGAACCGGGCCAGGTCCAGGGTGATCTGGCGGGTGGTGAACAGGCCGTGGCGCAGGTGCAGGGTGGCGCCGTTGTCGATGACCCTGAGCCCGAACCAGGTCGCGAGGTACTGGGCGCAGGCGGCCAGGCTCACCAGCGCCACCGACAGCAGCGTCAGTCCGGTGATGACGATCGCGACGATGGGCGGGCTGTCGTCGTCGAGGTGCTGCACGGCGGGTGATTCCGACAGGATGTCGATGAGCCCGTACTGCGCGCCGAGGCCCGCGATCGGCGCGACGACGGCCAGCCCGGTCAGCGACAGCGGCGCGTAGCGCACCCACGCGGCCCGCCAGTGCCCGATCTCGACCCCCGATTCGGCGGCGGCGTCGTGCGGTGCGACATGCGGGACGCCCGGTGACTCCGGCTGGTCGGTGGGGAATTGCCCGGTGTGCGAGAGCAATTCGGCCCGCAGCGCGGGGATACGGCTGGTGTCGAGCGCGTCGAGCTTGAACTCCTCGCCCTTGTCGGTCTGCTTGCCGGTGCCGATCGCCAGCACCGCCAGCCCGAGCGCGCGGTGCAGCAGCGGCGCTTCCACGTCCACCGAACGGATCCGCGGGCGCGGCACCGACAGGGTCCGGCGCTGCACGATCCCGCTGCGCAGCTGCACGTGATCGGCGTCGATGCGGTAGGAGGTGGTGAACCAGCGCGCGACGCCGAACCCCGCGACCAGGGTCACCGGGATCAGGCTCCAGAGCGGATTGCCGCTGGTGGTGCCGACGATGATCGAACCGAGCAGCACCGGAATGTATTTCATGATCTCGTTGATCGGATAGACCATGAGCATGCGCGGGTCGAGCCGCTGCCACTCGGCCTGCGGCGCGGGCGGGGTGCTCACGTGGCATCCCCGCGGTGCTGGGCGGCGATGGCGGCCAGCCGGGCCACGGTCTGTTCGGCGACCGGGAGATCCAGCGCGCTGATCTTCACCGCGCCCGCCGAGGACGCCGTGGTCACGGTGACCGTGGCCAGCCCGAGCATCCGCTCCAGCGGCCCGCGCTCGGTGTCGACGGTCTGCACCCGCGAGATCGGCGCGACCCGCGACTCCTGGTCCAGCCACCCGACCCGGGTGTACACGGCCTCGTCGGTGACCTCCCAGCGATGTACCGCGTAGCGCCACAGTGGCACCACGACCACCCCGAGCACCGCGCACGCGACGACGAGCACGGCCGCGACCAGCTGCCACCCGCGCCGGTCGGCGTCGAGCAGCGCCCACCCGACGAGCACCACGCACAGCACCGCGACCGCGATCGCGTTCTCCAGCGCCCACAGCAGCTTGGCCTTGGCACTCGGACGCCAGGCCGGTTCGGCCAGAATGGTGGAACGCGGCAGCGACATGAGGCCATGGTTGCATGCGCGGCCGGTGAGTTCACCCCCTCGGGAATACGCGGGGTCGTGCGGAGGGTTGTCGTGCGACGAGGACGACAAACTCGTGCCCGTCCGGGCTCGTGACCAGCCGACCGCACGTTCGGGAAAGAAGTAGCGCATGATCGACGGGGTGACCGAGCTTCCGAACCCGAGCGTTCCCCTGCCGCCGCCGAGTCCCGCCGCCATGCGCCGGGCGCTGCGCCGGGCACGCGACGGTGTCACCCTCAATGTCGACGAGGCCACCGTCCTGCTGCACGCGACCGGCGACGATCTCGCCGATCTGTGCGCCAGCGCGGCCAGGGTCCGCGACGCCGGCCTGGAGTCGGCGGGCAGGCCGCGCACGATCAGCTATTCGCGCAACGTCTTCATCCCGCTCACCAAGTTGTGCCGGGACAAGTGCCACTACTGCACGTTCGTGACGGTGCCGGGCAAGCTGCGCGCCGAGGGCCACGGCATGTTCCTGGAACCGGACGAGGTGCTCGCGATCGCCCGCGAGGGCGCCGCGCTCGGCTGCAAGGAAGCCCTGTTCACCCTGGGCGACCGGCCCGAGGACCGCTGGCCCGAGGCCGCGCAGTGGCTCGACGAGCGCGGCTACGACTCCACCCTGGACTACCTGCGCGCCGTCTCCATCCTGGTGCTCGAGGAGACCGGCCTGCTGCCGCATCTGAACCCCGGCGTGATGAGCTGGGCCGAGATCGCCCGGCTCAAGCCGGTCGCGCAGTCGATGGGGATGATGCTCGAGACCACTTCGACGCGGCTGTTCACCGAGAAGGGCCAGTGCCACTACGGCAGCCCCGACAAGGACCCGGCCGTGCGGCTGCGCTCGATCACCGACGCGGGCAGGCTCTCGGTGCCCTACACCACCGGCATCCTGGTCGGCATCGGCGAGACGCTCACCGAGCGCGCCGAGTCGATCATGGCGATTCGCAAGCAGCACCGCGAGTTCGGGCACATCCAGGAAGTGATCGTGCAGAACTTCCGGGCCAAGGACGACACCGCCATGCGCGATGTCCCCGACGCCGATGTCGCCGAGTTCCTGGCCACCGTCGCGGTCACGAGACTGCTGCTGGGACCGGATGTTCCGGTACAGGCGCCGCCGAACCTGGTCTCGCACAGCGATTGCCGCGCCCTGATCGACGCGGGCATCGACGACTGGGGCGGGGTGTCGCCGGTGACGGTCGACCACGTGAATCCCGAACGCCCGTGGCCGAACCTGGACACCCTGCGCGAGATCACCGAGGCGGCCGGCTTCACGCTGGTGGAGCGCACCTCCGCGCACCCGAAATACGTGCGCGCCGGGCACCCGTGGATCGATCCGCGCATCGGCGCGCACGTCGCCGCGCTCACCGACCCGGCGACGGGGCTCGCCAGGCCCGACGCGCTGCCGGTCGGCCTGCCGTGGCAGGAGCCGGACGAATCGTGGGACTCGGTCGGGCGCGTCGACCTGAACACCGCCATCGACACCGAGGGCCGAAACACCGAGAGCCGCAGCGATTCCGGCCTCGGTCAGGAAGTCGTCGGCGCCTTCGGCGACTGGGAGACCATCCGCGAACACGCCCGCGACCTGGCCGTCACCGCGCCCGAGCGGCTCGATTCCGACGTCCTGGCCGCCCTGCGCGCCGCCGAGCGGGATCCGGCCGGCCTGACCGACGATCAGTATCTCGCGCTGGCCACCGCCGACGGCGTGAACATGGACGCCATTGCCGCACTGGCCGATTCGCTGCGCCGCACGGTCAACGGCGACGACGTCACCTACGTGGTGAACCGGAACATCAACTTCACCAACATCTGCTACACCGGCTGCCGGTTCTGCGCGTTCGCCCAGCGCAAGGGCGATGCCGACGCGTTCACGCTGAGCACCGACGAGGTCGCCGACCGCGCCTGGGAAGCGCACGTCGACGGGGCCACCGAGATCTGCATGCAGGGCGGCATCGATCCCGAGCTGCCGGTCACCGGGTACGCCGATCTGGTCCGCGCGATCAAGGCCCGCGTCCCGTCGATGCACGTGCACGCGTTCAGCCCGATGGAGATCGTCAACGGCGCCTCCCGCGGCGGCCAGAGCATCCGCGACTGGCTCGCGGCGCTGAAAGAGGCCGGGCTCGACTCGATTCCGGGCACCGCGGCCGAGATCCTCGACGACGAGGTGCGCTGGGTCCTCACCAAGGGCAAGCTGCCCACCTCGGCCTGGATCGAGGTGATCACCACCGCGCACCAGCTGGGCATCCGGTCCAGCTCGACGATGATGTACGGCCACGTCGACAACCCGAAGCACTGGGTGGGGCACCTGCGGGTGCTGCGCGGCATCCAGGACGAGACCGGCGGCTTCACCGAGTTCGTCCCGCTGCCGTTCGTGCACCAGAGCGCCCCGCTCTACCTGGCGGGCGCGGCCAGGCCGGGCCCGACCAACCGCGACAACCGCGCGGTGCACGCCCTGGCCCGGATCATGCTGCACGGCCGTATCGACAACATCCAGACCAGCTGGGTCAAGCTCGGCACCGTCGGCACCCAGGTGATGCTCACCGGCGGCGCCAACGACCTCGGCGGCACCCTGATGGAGGAGACCATCTCCCGGATGGCCGGCTCCCAGCACGGCTCGGCCAAGACTGTGGCCGAACTCACCGAGATCGCCGCGGGCATCGACCGGCCGGTGCGCGAACGCACCACCGTCTACGGACAGGTGCCACCCAAGCCGGTGGCGCTGCCGCTGTCGATCGGCTGATCCCGAATCCAGGGCCCGATACGCCGGAGGGAAAGAGTGATCGGCTGATCGAGAGTGTGAGTTAGGGCAGGCTGACCTGGGACTGAGGTGCGGTCTCGGGATAGGGTTTCGGTGGCGGAGTACCACCGCAGGTGAGGACAGACTAGGAGAACGGCAGTGCCGTACATCATCGCTGAACCGTGCGTTGACGTGAAGGACAAGGCGTGCATCGAGGAATGCCCCGTGGATTGCATCTACGAGGGTGGCCGCATGCTCTACATCCAACCCGACGAGTGCGTTGACTGTGGTGCGTGTGAGCCGGTCTGCCCGGTGGAGGCGATCTTCTACGAGGACGACACCCCGGACCAGTGGAGCGGCTACATCAACGCCAATGTCGACTTCTTCGACGAGCTCGGTTCCCCCGGCGGCGCCACCAAAGTGGGCAAGGTCGACTTCGACCCGGCCTTCATCAAGGCGCTGCCCCCCATGGCAGAAGAATGAGGGTCAGCAGCCTGCTGCCCGATTTTCCCTGGGACACGATCGCCGCGGTCAAGGAGAAGGCGGCCACGCATCCCGGCGGGCTCGTCGACCTCTCGGTCGGCACGCCGGTCGACCCGGTCGATCCGCTGATCCAGGCGGCGCTGGGGTCGGTGGCCGAGGTACCCGGATACCCGACCACGCACGGCACCCCTGAGCTGCGCGCCGCCGCCGTGGCGGCGCTGGCGCGCCGGTTCGGGATCACCGGCGTCGATCCGGGCGCCGTGCTGCCGGTGATCGGCACCAAGGAGCTCATCGCCGGTCTGCCGCGTCTGCTCGGGCTGGGCTCGGAGGATCTGGTCGTGATTCCCGAGATCGCGTACCCGACCTACGAGGTCGGCGTGCTGCTGGCGGGGGCGAAGCCGTGGCGCGCGGACGGGCTCACCCAGATCGGCCCGCAGAAGCCCGCGCTGATCTTCGTGAACTCGCCGTCGAACCCGACCGGCAAGGTGCTCGGGATCGAGCATCTGCGCAAGGTGGTCGCGTTCGCCCGCGAGCGCGGCGCGATCGTCGCCTCCGACGAGTGCTACCTGGGTCTGACCTGGGAGGGCGAGGCGGTCTCGATTCTCGACCCGCGCGTGTGCGACGGCGACCACACCGGTCTGCTGGCGATCCACTCGCTGTCGAAGACCTCGAATCTCGCCAGCTACCGCGCCGGCTTCGTCGCGGGCGATCCGGAGCTGGTCGCCGAACTGCTCGAGGTGCGCAAGCACTCGGGCATGATGCTGCCGTTCCCGATCCAGGCGGCGATGACCGCCGCGCTGAGCGACGACGAGCACGAGGCGCGCCAGCGCGAGCGCTACCGCGCCCGTCGCGAGATCCTGCGAAAGGCATTGCAGGAGGCCGGTTTCCGCATCGACTTCTCCGACGCCGGGCTGTACCTGTGGGTCACCCGCGGGGAGTCGTGCCGGCGCACCCTGGACTGGCTCGCCGAGCGTGGAATCCTCGCCGCGCCCGGTGATTTCTACGGCCCGCGCTCGCCGGAACATGTGCGCATCGCGCTCACCGCGACCGACGAACGGGTGGCCGCCGCGGCCGAACGGCTGGCCTGACCCACCGCTTCCGCAAACCCCGGGCACCCGCGTGCCCGGGGTTTCGTTTGTTCGAAACGCGGTTGTTTCACTGAAAGTCTCGGTATAACAGGTTCTCATTGCAGTCTCGATGAGGAGCCGCTCGGTGCGTGAATTCTTGTATGAAAAGCCAGGTCAGTACCAATACACCGGGGGTATTTCGCGCCGCGGGTTCCTAGCTGCAACAGGTTTCACGCTAGGGGCGGCCGTGCTGGCGAGTCGCGCGGTCGCCGCGGCGGCGCCCGCGGCCGACGGTGACAAGGTACCCGCCCTGGTGATCGGCAGCGGGTACGGCGGATCGGTCGCCGCGCTGCGCCTGGCCCAGGCAGGCGTCGACGTCCTCGTCGCCGAGATGGGCATGTCCTGGACGAAACCCGGGCCCGACGGCGACATCTTCTGTCCGGTCCTGAAGCCCGACGGCCGGTCCTACTGGCTGCGCGAGACCACCGATCAGCCGGTGGGGTACTTCATGGGCGGGTCCTACAACAAGGACATCGACCGCTACACCGGCGTGCTCGACTCCGAGGGCTTCGGTGGCATCCGGGTCTACCAGGGCCGCGGCGTCGGCGGCGGCTCGCTGGTCAACGGCGGCATGGCGGTGACGCCCAAGCGGGAGAACTTCGGCGCCATCCTGCCCTCGGTGAATGCCGACGAGATGTACGCCACCTACTACCCACGCGCCAACAGCGCGCTCGGAGTCAACACCATCGACCAGAACTGGTTCGAGTCGGCCGAGTGCTACCAGTTCGCGCGGGTCGGCCGCAAACATGCCGAAAGATCCGGTTTCGGCTGGACTTTCGTGCCCAACGTCTACGACTTCGAGTACATGAAGAAGGAACAGGCGAACACGGTGCGCCGCTCCGCGCTGGCGGGTGAGGTGATCTACGGCAACAACGCGGGCAAGCGCTCGCTGGACAAGACCTACCTGGCGGCGGCCACCGGCACCGGCAAGGTGACCATCGCCGCCCAGCACATGGTCACCTCGGTGACGCCCAGCGGCAGCGGCTACGAGGTGGAGATGGCCGTGATCGACACCCAGGGCCGGACCACCTCGACCAAGAAGGTCGTCGCGGACCGCGTGTTCTTCGCGGCGGGCAGCGTCGGTACCAGCAAGCTGCTGGTCGCGCTGAAAGCCAAAGGGCAGCTGCGCAATCTGTCCGACGCGGTGGGGCAGAAGTGGGGCAACAACGGCAATGTCATGGTCGGCCGGGCCAACCACATGTGGGACGCCACCGGCAGTCTGCAGTCGGCCATGCCCTGCCTCGGCATCGACAACTGGGCCGACGCGGGCGGTCCGGCCTTCGCCGAGGTCGCGCCGTTCCCGTCCGGCATCGAGACCTATGTCAGCCTGTACCTGGCGATCACGAAGAACCCGAACCGGGGCAAATTCACCTTCAACTCCGGCACCGGCAAGGTGGATCTGAACTGGCAGACCGCCTGGAACCAGTCCTCGATCGACGCGGCCAAGCGGATCTTCGACAAGATCAACAAGAAGGAGGGCACGATCTACCGGACCGATCTGTTCGGCGTCTACAAGACCTGGGGTGACGACTTCACCTATCACCCGCTGGGCGGTTGCGTGCTCAACGAGGCCACCGACAATTACGGTCGCCTGCACGGCTATCCGGGCCTCTACGTCATCGACGGCGCGTTGATTCCCGGCAATACCAGCGTGAATCCGTTCGTCACCATCACCGCGCTGGCCGAGCGCAATATCGAGCGGATCATCGCCGACGATCTGCGCTGATCTCGCGTTCCGGCTGCCGGATCGGCTAGGGTCCGGCAGTCGGAGCGGTATGGGATCGAAAGGCTCGTCACGGATGCACGGGGTGGAATTCGGCGCGGGTACGGTCTTCGCCGGGTATCGGATCGAACGGCTGCTCGGCCGGGGTGGGATGGGAACCGTCTACCTGGCGGCGCATCCGCGGCTGCCGCGTCAGGTGGCGCTGAAACTACTGAATCGCGAACTGTCGTCGGACCCGGAGGTGCGCGGGCGGTTCGAACGCGAGGCCGATGTGTCGGCGCACCTGGACCATCCCGGCATCGTGTCGGTGCTCGACCGCGGCGTCGAGGACGGGCTGATGTGGATCTCCATGCAGTACGTCGACGGCACCGACGCGTCGGTGTTCCGGAATTCGCCGGTGGCACCCGCGCGCGCGATCGACATCGTCGCCCAGACCGCCGAGGCGCTGGACTACGCCCACGAGCGCGGGGTTCTGCACCGGGATGTGAAGCCCGCCAACATCTTGCTGGCCGCCGCCCGCACCGGCGACCGTGTGCTGCTCACCGACTTCGGCATCGCCCGCCTGCGCGGTGACGCTCGCCAGCTGACCCGCACCGGGGCCTTCCTGGCCACCCTCGCCTATGCCTCCCCGGAGCAGCTCTCCGGCGCGCCGGTGGACCACCGCTCCGACCAGTACTCCCTGGGCTGCACCCTGTTCACCCTGCTGACCGGCGAAAGTCCGTTCCCCGCCGACAATCCCGGCGCGGTGGTGGCCGCGCACCTGAGCAAGCCGGTGCCGCGCGCGTCCGCGACGGTGCCGACCCTGCCGCCCGGGATCGATGCCGTGATCGCCCGGGCGCTCGCCAAGGACCCGGCCGAAAGGTTCGGCAGCTGTGCGGAGTTCGCGCAGGCGGCGGTGGATGCGCTGGGTGGCGTGACCGGCGCGTCGGCACAGCCGTCGGCCACGTCCGCGCCGAATCATCCAGTGCTGTCGGCCCTTGCGCCGGCGGCGCATGCGCCGGCATCGCAGGGGGTGCGCGCTCCCGGTCCGGGAGGTTCGGCGCCGCAGCGAGCCGGCGCATTGCCGACGTCGAGCTCGACGGCGACCCTGGTGACGGCGCCACCTTCTGGAGCCCGGCCGCCGATCGCCGGTGGCCCCGGCTGGAGCGCGGGACCGCCCGGCTACGGCTCGTATCCGGCCGCGCGATCCGCCTCACCGCGCAAGGCGGTGTCGTCGCGCTGGCGCGCGCTCGCGGTCGCCCTGCTGGTCCTGGCCATGGTCGCCGGTATCGGCGTGGTCGGGATCGGCGCGATCTACTGGAAGTTCGTGCGACCCGGCCGGATCGCGCCGCCGCCGGTGGCGTCGTGGGGCGAGCACCGCTCGCTGCTCTACGACTTCTCCCAGATCCTGCCGAAGGACCCGACCGCCACCGGCTGGTCGGAATCGACGTGTTTCGCCACGGGCGCGCTGGTCGTGCACACCGGTGATCCGGTGCCGATCCGGCAGATCACCTGCACCGACTCCCAGGGCGTCACCTCCTGGTACACCCAGTACGCCACGTCCGCCGACGCGGACGCCTATCTCGACCGGCACGCCACGGCGGACCCCACGACCACCCGTGGCGCCGCCGTCGGCGCCAACGCCACCGTCACGGCCTGGCGTCCCCGCGCCGGTGAGCCGTTCACCCTCGCGGTGCGCCGTGCCGTCGACGGCGTCGGCCAGCCGGTCATCGTCGAGGTCGCCGCGCCCGGCGGCTCGTTCGAATCGACCCAGCTCAACTGGTACCTGTGGGCGCCGCTGTAGCCATCCGCCACGCGCCGAGCGACATCTCGATCCGGGCGATCTCGGGGCCGCGGCGATAGCCTCGGAGTATGGACGCTGTCACGGTGGTTCCGGTGCCCGCGAACGAGCCAGCGCAGTCGTACGCGCCGGGGACGGCGGGGCGGGAGCGGCTGCGGGCGCGGCTGGCCGAGATCGCGGGGGAGTGCGTCGACGTGCCGCTGGTGATCGGGGGACAGGAGCGGGGCGGCGACGGTGAGCGGCACGGGATCGTGGCGCCGCACCGGCGATCGCTGGTGCTGGGGACCTACACCGACACCACGCACGAGGAGGCGAGCGACGCGATCGAGGCGGCGGTGCTGGCGGCGCCGCAGTGGCGCGACCTGTCCTTCGACGAGCGGGCCGCGGTCTTCCTGCGCGCGGCCGATCTGATGTCGGGACCGTGGCGTGAGACCGTGGCGGCGGCGACCATGCTCGGGCAGTCCAAGTCGGCGGTGCAGGCCGAGATCGACGCGCCGTGCGAGCTGGTCGACTTCTGGCGGTTCAATGTCGCCTACGCGCGGCAGATCCTCGAGGAGCAGCCGCGATCGGGGCCCGGCGTCTGGAACCGGATGGACTACCGGCCGCTGGAGGGCTTCGTCTACGCGATTACCCCGTTCAACTTCAGCGCCATCGCGGGCAATCTGCCCACCGCGCCCGCGCTGATGGGCAATACCGTGATCTGGAAGCCCGCACCCACCCAGACCTTGGCGGCGTGGGTCACGATGCGGATCTTGATCGCGGCGGGCCTGCCGCCCGGGGTGATCAATCTGGTCACCGGCGACGGCAGGAACCTCTCCGAGATCGCGCTGTCCGATCCGCGCCTGGCCGGTATTCATTTCACCGGCTCGACCCGCACCTTCCAGCACCTGTGGCAGCAGGTCGGCGCGAATATCGGTGGCTACCACAGCTATCCGCGCCTGGTCGGGGAGACCGGCGGCAAGGACTTCATCCTGGCGCACCCCTCCGCCGATCCGGAGGCGTTGTCCACGGCCATGATTCGCGGCGCCTTCGAGTATCAGGGCCAGAAGTGCTCGGCCGCCTCGCGCGCCTACGTGCCGCGATCGCTGTGGCGGACGATGGGCGAGAAGTTCCTGGCCACGGTGGGGGAGCTGACCTACGGCGATGTCGCCGATCTCGCGAATTTCGGTGGGGCGCTGATCGATCAGCGCGCCTACGACAAGTCGGTGGCCGCCATCGAGCGCGCCAGGGACGCGGGAATCACCATCGCCGCGGGCGGCACCTACGACGACAGCGTGGGGTGGTTCGTCCGGCCGACGGTGCTGCTCGCCGACGATCCGCACGACGAGGCCTTCCGGACCGAGTACTTCGCGCCGATCCTCTCGGTGTACGTCTACGACGACGACGCGCCCGACGCCTTCGAGGTGCTGCTGGCCGAGGTGGATTCGACCTCGCCCTACGCGCTCACCGGCGCGGTCTTCGCCCGCGACCGCGCGGTGATCGAGAAGGCCGCCGCCGCACTGCGCTACGCGGCGGGCAACTTCTACATCAACGACAAGCCCACGGGCGCGGTGGTCGGTCAGCAGCCGTTCGGTGGCGCCAGGGCCTCCGGCACCGACGACAAGGCGGGCTCTCCGCTGAACCTGCTGCGCTGGGTCGCCCCGCGCGTGCTCAAGGAGACCTTCGTCCCGCCGACCGGCTACCGCTATCCGCACATGGACTAGCGCCCGCTGACCAGCCGCAGGAGCACCGCGGGCAGCGCGTCGAGCACATCGGCGGACTGCTCGGCCGGGGTGCCGTAGGTGTGGGCGGCGACCGAGAACCCGGTGCCGAAGGACGCGGAGGCCACCTCGGGGGTGTCCAGGTCCGACCAGCCCCACTTGCTGCCCTGCACCCCGGGCAGCTGGGCGGTGCCCCAGTTCTGGGGCGTGCCGTCGGCGGCGGTGTTGCTCGCGTCCGCCATCCAGCCGAAGATCGGCGAGCCCGGATCGGTGCGCTGCTTGGTGACCAGGAACTCGGTGAGATCGGCGGTGCTCGTGCTGGACCGGCCCCAGTCGGCGCTGCCATGCGTCGCGCGCAGCCCGTATTCGCTCGCGGTGGCTTCGATGGCCTGGGGATACTTGTTCGCCAGCTGGGTGGCCGCGCCGTCGTCGGAGTCGCGGATCATCCGTTCCGCCAGCGCGCGGTCCTCCGGCGCGCCGTCGCCGTGGCGCAGGGCGTAGTCGACGATGTAGAGCTTCGACATCGACAGCGCCGACCGCGATTCGTGCTCGTTGGCGGTGCCCCAGGAGAATCCGCCGGGCGTCCGCACCGACAGCGCCGTCCGCGACGGCACGGTGGCCGGGTCCTCGTCGGCGTTGGCGGCGGGCGCGCCGATCAGCAGACCGGTGGCGGCCGCCGCCACGCACCACATGACTGTTCGCCTGCTCATGAGCGTCCTCCGGTTCTGTGCGACGGACCGATCGTGGGTATGAAACCCGAACGTCGCAGGTCGGCGCGGAAGGCGCGCGGCAGGACCGGTCAGATCAGTGGCTTGCCCCGGCGCTGTCTGCGGCGCATGTCGGCCAGAGTCAGGTTGAACGGAAAGTTGCGGATCACCCGCGGCAGCCGGCCCGTCACCCTGCCGCTCGCCCGCATCAGCCGGTTGAGCGTGCGTTCGTCGCGGTCGGTCCAGGTCATACCCATCTCGTCGCGCAGGTGGGCGGGGAGCAGGCCGGTGGTGAACCAGCGGTGGAACCGGGCGAACGGCAGCCGCAGGGCCGGGCTGATCATCTTCAGATCGAGCAGGTCGTCGAAGTAGGCCTTGATGGTGGCGTCGATGTGCGCCTGCGGCAGATGTTCGGTCCAGTAGGCGTCGAAGGCGGCGCGATCGGCCGGCCACATCTGCCTCGGGACCTGCAAAGTAGTGCCCAGGCGGTGGGCGTATTCGTAGAAGGTGTCGGCGATGTCGTCGTCGGCGGGGCCGTAGATGCGGGCCATCACGTCGACCGCGCCCCAGTACAGGCACGCAGCCACCCACAGCTGCAGGTTCTTGTCGAAGGCGTTGTACTGCACCGGGCTGTCCGCGGTCGAGCGGACGTACTTGTGCGCGCCGTTGATCGCGGTCCGATAGGCGGCGCGATCGGCGTCATCGCCCATCAGGGCCACCGAGAGATAGGTCAGGGTGGTGCGTGTTCGTTTCACCGGATGCCGCATGATGCTGCCGCTGTGGACTCGGGATTCCGCGACGCCGTAGCCGACGGGCGCCAGGCTGAGTTGCATGATCACGTTCGCGGTCGCGCCCCAGAAGGCGGTCGAACCGTCCACGTAGTCCCGGATGTCGAATTCGGCCGGTTCGGTGCGACCCGAACGTGCGCGAGCAAGGATGGTCATCGTTGACCCCTTCATCGGTGAGAGAACTATATGATGAATGTCTCATCATGTCGTCGGGGAGTCAACGGACGGCGGCGCGCGCGGGCCGAACCGCGCCGCGTTAGCGTGGACGGATGCCCTACGGTCCGCCGCTGCTGCTCGCCTCGCTCGATCCGGTCGCCGTCGCCGCCGGTGCCGACATTCCCGACGCCGTCACCATCGATGATGCCACTCTGTCGCGCTCCGATCTGCTGGGTGCGGCGACCTCGGTGGCCGAGCGGATCGCGCGCGCCGACCGGGTCGCGGTGCTGGCCGAACCGACCGTGCGCACCGTGCTGGCCGTGGTCGGCTGTCTGATCGCCGGCGTGACGGTGGTGCCGGTGCCGCCCGATTCCGGTGCGGCCGAACTCGAGCACATCCTGCGCGATTCCGGTGCGCAGGCCTGGCTCGGCGCGGCGGCGGAGGGCACCGGGCTGCCGGTGGTGCCGGTGCGGCTGCACGCGCGGTCCTGGCACACCTACCCCGAACCCGATCCCGCGTCGACGGCCTTCATCCTCTACACCTCCGGGACCACCGGCGCGCCCAAGGGCGTGATGCTCAGCCGCGCTGCCATCGCGGCCGGCCTCGACGCGCTCGCCGAGGCGTGGGGCTGGACCTGGAAAGACACCCTCGTGCACGGGCTTCCGCTGTTCCACGTGCACGGGCTGATCCTGGGCCTGCTCGGGCCGCTGCGGGTCGGCAGCCCGGTGATCCACACCGGCAAGCCGACGCCCGAGGCCTACGCGGCGGCGGGCGGCAGCCTGTACTTCGGGGTGCCGACGGTGTGGTCACGGATCGTCGAAAAGCCCGATTCGGCACGGCAATTGGGCAAGGCGCGACTACTGGTGTCGGGGAGCGCGCCACTGCCGGTGCCGGTGTTCGAGAAGCTGGCCGAGCTCACCGGGCAGCCGCCGGTGGAGCGCTACGGCATGAGCGAAACCATGATCACCCTGTCCACCCGCGCCGACGGCGAGCGCAGGCCGGGCTGGGTCGGCACGCCCGTGCGCGGCGTGGAAACCCGGCTGCGCGACGAATCCGACGCCGCGGTCCCGCATGACGGCGAGAGCATCGGCGCGCTCCAGGTGCGCGGCCCGATGCTGTTCGACGGTTACCTCAACCGTCCCGACGCCACCGCGGCGGACTGGACCGAGGACGGCTGGTTCCGCACCGGTGACGTGGCCGTCATCGACGCCGACGGATTCCACCGCATCGTCGGACGCGAGTCCATCGACCTGATCAAGTCCGGCGGCTACCGGATCGGCGCCGGCGAGATCGAGACCGCGCTGCTCGGCCATCCGGCGGTCGCCGAGGTCGCGGTGGTCGGCCTGCCCGACGACGACCTGGGCCAGCGCATCGTCGCCTTCGTGGTGCCGCGCGACGGCGGTTCCGCCGAGCTCGGCACCGAGCTGATCGCCCATGTGGGCGCCCAGGTCTCGGCGCACAAGCGGCCCCGCGAGGTCCGGTTCGTCGACGCGCTGCCGCGCAACGCCATGGGCAAGGTGCAGAAGAAGCTGCTCGGCTGACTCAGCGGGGCCGTGTGGTGCTCCCGCGCGCGCTGAGTTTCCGGATCGGTCCGATCAGCGCGTGATAGATGGGCCGTACCGCGCGGCCGGGCAGATAGCGATGCCGTTCCTCCGCCCACACCCGCGCCCTGCGGTGGGCCGCGAGCGGGGAGAACCGTTCGGGATCGGGCGGCTCGCTGACGTGGAACTCGATGCGGCACAGGTGTTTCGTATTGACGAAGCCGTACTGGCTCGGGCTCACCAGCCGGATCGGCGCGCCGTGGTCGCTGTCGAGCGGTTGTCCGTCGAGCCGGTCGGCGAGCAGGACGTCGCCGGTCAGGACGTCGTCGAGCAGCACGATCGACTGGTATCCGTCGAGCCCCGCGAAGACGACGTGGCTGATCCGCGCGTCCGGGCGCAGCAGTGGTTCGACCCGCAGCCGGTAGAAGGTCTCGAAGGGGATGCCCTCCCAGCGCAGCCCGGTCGCCGACCATCCGGCGACGCAGTGGAAGTCGGCCAGCATCCGCGTTCGGGGGAGCTCCGCGAGTGCGGCCGGCGACAGCGTGACGGTGTCGGTGAGCGCTCCGCCGAGCTCGATTCCCGGATCGGCGGGGATCGGTGGCGGCGGGTGGTGGAGGTGGGTGCCGAAGCGCGGGAAGCCCTCGACCGCGCGTTGACCAGGGGGAAGTGCCATGACGATCCTCCAGTTATACGGTTCCGTATAACTGGCAGCCTAGCGCGGGTCGGCGCCGTCGTCGAGAGCCGGGGATTGACCTCGAGTGCGGTTCAGGTCCTACGGTCGGGGCATGAGCGCAACGCTGACGCCCGAGCATCTCGACTACCTGGCCACCCAGAAATTGGGCAGGCTGGCGACCGTGCGGGCCGACGGGACCCCGCAGAACAACCCCGTCGGCTTCCGCTACAACGCCGAGCTCGGGACCATCGACATCGCGGGCTGGAACATGGCCGCCTCCAAGAAGTTCCGCAATCTCGCCGACAACGAGCACGTCGCGTTCGTCGTCGACGACATCGCCTCGGTGCGGCCGTGGCGGGTGCGCTGTCTGGAGATCCGCGGCACCGCCGAGGCGCTGACCGAGGTCGAGTCCTACATCACCGAGCGCCCCGACGCGCTCATCCGAATCCACCCGACCAGGGTCATCGCCTTCGGTCTCACCCCGGAATCCGTACCGCGCTGAGCTTTTCGGGGTTGCGCACGCAGTACACCGCCGTGACGACGCCGTCGGTGACCTCGATGGAGGTCACCTGGTCCAGGACGCCGTCGATCGTCACGGCCACGCCGGGCATCGCGTTGAAGACGCCGACGCGCACGCCCACCTCGCCCATTCGGTCGCCCTTGGCGAGCAGGCCGATGACCAAGCGCGCCACCTTGTCCGGGCCGAGGACCGGCCTGCGCACCGCGTTGACCACGCCGCCGCCGTCGCCGATATAGACCACATCGGGCGCGAGCACGTCCATCAGCGCCTGCACATCGCCGGTGGCCGCCGCGATCGAGAACCGTTCCACCACCGACTGCGCCTCGGCCGGGGTCGCGATCGCGGTGTGCCGCTTCTCGTGCACGCGATCCCTGGCCCGCTGATTCAGTTGCCGCACCGCGGTTTCGGACTTGCCGACCGCCGCGGCGATCTCGGCGTAGCTGAACGCGAAGACCTCGCGGAGCACGAAGACCGCGCGCTGTACCGGCGTCAGCGTCTCCAGCACGAGCAGCATCGCGGTGGTCACCGCCTCGCCGGTCAGTACATGCTCGACCCCACCCTCGGACGCCGCCGCCAGCGGCTCGGGCAGCCACGGCCCGATGTACTCCTCGCGCCTGCGCGCGGCCGAGCGCAGCACGCCGATCGCCTGCCTGGTGACGATCTGGGCCAGGTAGGCGCGCGGATTCTCGACGCTCGCGTGGTCGGCCTCGCGCCAGCGCAGGTAGCTGTCGTGCAGCACGTCCTCGGCGTCGACGACCGAGCCGAGGATCTCGTAGGCGATGGAGAACAGCAGTCTGCGGTTCTCGGCGAACACCCGCTCGGGCTCGGTGGTCACTGTTTCGGGCCGCTCAACCACACGCTGTTGCCGGTGCGCGCGGCCCACGCGGCGTAGCGGACGATGCGCTCCTTGGCGAACGCCGCGCCGCGACCGTCGAACGAGACCGGCAGCGGGCTGTCGTCGCGGCGCGAGGCCTGGACGACGGCGTCGCGCCTGCCGATACTCAGCGCCTGGCCGCCGTATCCCATCGAATACGGCTGCGGCTCGCGTTCTTCGATCATCCGGGCGAGCGTATCCACCGCGTGCGCGCCCTGCGGCGCCGCGGTCGCGCAGGCCATGCGCGCGCCGGGCACCGCGGCGCAGTCACCGACGACGAACACCCGCGGATCGGTCACGCTGCGCAGGTACGGATCCACCAGCGCCCTACCGCCCGCGTTCACCGCGAGCCCGCTGCGCGCGGCCAGGTCGGGCACGGCCGACACCACCGCCCACAGCGTCAGGTCCGACGCGAGCGCGGCGCCCGAGCTCAGCTCGATCGTGCCGTCGCCGACGCGCTCGACCGCGCCGGTGACGACCTCGACGCCCAGCCTGGCCAATCCGCGCCGCACCCGCCGCTGTCCGCCCGCCGACAAGCTCGCGCCGATCTCGGCCCCCACCAGCCGGATGCGCAGATCCGGTCGGGCCTGTCCGAGCTCGGCCGCGGTCTCGATGCCGGTGAGCCCACCCCCGACGACGGTGACGGTCCGGTCGGCGGGCAGCGCCGCCAGCGCCGTGCGGGCCTGTTCGGCGCCCTCCCACGTGCCGACCGGAATCGCGCCGGGCAGCGGCGCGGCCGTGCTGCCGACGGCGACGAACAGGTAGTCGAAATCGAGCTCGGTCCCGTCGTCGAGGGTCACGGTCCCGTCGCCGATCTTGTCCGCGCCCGCCACCCGGGTCGCGATGGTGGGCACGAGCATCTCGGCGAGGGGAGTCGCGGCCGTGCCCGTGCCGGCCAGGTGCTCGTGCAGCCGCACCCGTTCAACGAAATCGGGCCGTGGATTGACCACGGTGATCCGGGCTGTCGGCACCTTCTTCGCCAGCCGGTTCGCCGCCCCTGTGCCCGCGTACCCTGCGCCGATCACCACGATGTCCATCGTCTGCCTCCTGCCGGAAAGAACTGGGTCGACCATGGGATGCGGGTGGACGCCCGGTTGTGATGGTGACGCTCGTCACTGTCGATCGGGCGGTCGCGGACGTGGGTCCGGAAACAGCAGCGGCCCCGCACTCGCGCGAGTGCGGGGCCGCCGGAAAGCCTGGCTCAGTCGTTCGCGTGCAGCGCGGCGTTGAGCTCGATCCCGGTGCCCTTGCGCGGGACGACCTCGACCGCGCCGGTGGTGGAGTTGCGGCGGAACAGCAGGTTGTTCTGGCCGGACAGGGTCGCGGCCTTGACCACGGTGCCGTCCGGGCCGGTGACCTTGGTGCCCGCGGTGACGTAGAGGCCCGCCTCGATCACGCAGTCGTCGCCCAGCGAGATGCCCAGGCCGGAGTTGGCGCCGAGCAGCGAGCGCTCGCCCACCGAGATCACCTGGGTGCCGCCGCCGGACAGGGTGCCCATGATCGACGCGCCGCCGCCGACGTCGGTGCCGTCGCCGACCACGACACCGGCCGAGATGCGGCCCTCGACCATCGAATTGCCCAGGGTGCCCGCGTTGAAGTTGACGAAGCCCTCGTGCATGACGGTGGTGCCCGGGGCCAGGTGCGCGCCGAGGCGGACCCGGTCGGCGTCGCCGATGCGGACGCCCGAGGGCACCACGTAGTCGACCAGGCGGGGGAACTTGTCGACGCTGAGCACGGTGACCGGGCCGCGGGCGCGCAGCTTCAGCCGGGTCTGCTCGAAGCCGTCCACCGCGCACGGGCCGTGGTTGGTCCACACCACATTGCTGAGCAGGCCGAACTGGCCGTCGAGGCTCAGGCCGTGCGGCTGCACGAGGCGGTGCGAGAGCAGGTGCAGGCGCAGGTAGACGTCGTGCGCGTCGACCGGGGCGGCCGACAGGTCGGCGATCGTGGTGCGCACCGCGATCACCTCGACGCCGCGCGCCGCGTCGACACCGAGCAGCTCGGCGAACTCGCCCGCCTCGGCGGCGTCGACGCGCTTGGAGCCGGTCTCGGTGAATTCGCCCAGCTCGGGGCTGGGGTACCAGGTGTCGAGGACGGTGCCGTCCGAGGTCACGTTGGCGATACCGACTGCGGTTGCTCCCTGAATGCTCACGGAGTTCATTTTGCCGGGTCCGCGACGCTTTGTGTCGGCCACCCCCGGGCCGGACACCGAACCCGGGTGTGCGGACGGCGATCGTCCGCAGACCCGGGCGTCCACCGGTTCAGGGCAGAGCGTCGGCAGTGGCCGCGTTCTCGGCTGCCCGACGTCGAGTGGCCGCTTCGTGCGAACGCGCCGCCCGGTGAACGCGGCGAGCCGGGGCGGCGTCCGTACTACTGTCGAGATGTGACTCTCGATTTGCGTGCCGATCCCGTCCAGCTGACCGCCGCCCTGGTCGACATTCCCAGTGTGTCGCGCGACGAGGCCAAGATCGCGGATCTGGTGGAGCAGGCATTGCGGGAGCAGACCACCGGGTTCGAGGTGCTGCGGCACGGGAACGTGGTGCTGGCGCGCACAAACCGCGGGCTGCCGACGCGGGTGATCCTGGCCGGTCATCTCGACACCGTGCCGATCGCCGACAACGTGCCGAGCCGGCCCGACGAGGTCGGTGGGGAGCCGGTGCTGTTCGGTTGCGGCACCGTCGACATGAAGTCCGGCGACGCGGTGTTCCTGCATCTGGCGGCCACTATTGCCGACCCGGCCCACGATCTGACGCTGATCTTCTACGACGGCGAGGAGATCGCCGCGGAATTCAACGGCCTCGGCCAGATCGAGCGCGAGCTGCCCGAGTGGCTCGACGGCGACCTCGCGATTCTGGGTGAGCCCTCCGGCGGCTGGATCGAGGCGGGCTGCCAGGGCACGCTGCGGGTCCGGCTGACGACCTCCGGCGTGCGCGCGCACTCGGCCAGGGCCTGGCTGGGCGAGAACGCCATCCACGGGCTGGCGCCGGTACTGGCGCGGTTGTCGGCCTACGAGGCGCGCGAGGTCGACATCGACGGCTGCGTGTACCGCGAGGGGCTGTCGGCCGTGCGGGTCTCCGGTGGGGTCGCGGGCAATGTGGTGCCCGATGTCGCCGAGGTGGATGTGAACTTCCGTTTCGCGCCCGACCGGACCGTCGAGCAGGCCGTTGCGCACGTGCGCGAGGTCGTCGCCGGGCTCGACGTCGAGTTCGTGGTGACCGACTCCTCGCCCGGCGCCCTGCCCGGCCTCACCGCGCCCGCCGCGCGCACCCTGATCGACTCGGTCAACGCCCACGGCGGCGGCGGTGTCCGGGCCAAGTACGGCTGGACCGACGTCTCCCGCTTCGCGGCGCGCGGCATCCCCGCGGTCAACTTCGGCCCCGGCGATCCCAACCTCGCGCACAAGCGCGACGAGCACGTGCCGCTGAGCCAGATCACCGCCGTCACCGCGATGCTGCGCACCTACCTGTCAGCCCGCTGACGACTGGTGTTCGACCCGACCCAGTAGCGTGGGGGCATGTCTACCGATTCCGCTGATCAGGCTGGGAAGGTCAAATCGACGGCGAAGTTCCGTGGGCCGGTGATGTTTCGCCGCGAACGCAAGCAGGGTGTGCGGACCGCCGACCGGAATCTGCTCGACACCCGCCAGGACAGCGATTGGGTGCATACCGATCCGTGGCGGGTGCTGCGGATCCAGGCCGAGTTCGTCGAGGGTTTCGGCGCGCTCGCCGAGGTGCCGCCCGCGGTGACCGTGTTCGGTTCGGCGCGCACGTCCAAGGACCATCCCGAATACGCGGCGGGCATGGCGATCGGCGCCGCGCTCACCAAGGCCGGTTTCGCGGTGATCACCGGCGGCGGGCCCGGCGCGATGGAGGCCGCCAACCGCGGGTCTTCGGAGGCGGGCGGCTACTCGATCGGGCTCGGCATCGAGCTGCCGTTCGAGCAGGGCCTCAACGAGTGGGTCGATCTCGGTATCAACTTCCGGTACTTCTTCGTCCGCAAGACCATGTTCGTGAAGTACTCGCAGGCCTTCGTCTGCCTGCCCGGCGGGTTCGGCACCCTCGACGAGCTGTTCGAGGCGCTGACCCTGGTGCAGACCCGCAAGATCACCCGTTTCCCGATCATCCTGTTCGGCACCGCGTACTGGTCCGGCCTGGTCGACTGGCTGCGCGAGTCGCTGGCCGGCTCGGGCAAGATCGCCGCGGAAGACCTCGACCTGATCCAGCTCACCGACAGCGTCGAGGAGGTCGTGCGGATCATCCAGGGCGAGACCGGCGATCACGCGAACATCGAGCGGCTCGGCACCGAGGACGAGTGGTGAGCGCGCCGTACTCGATCTGCGTCTACTGCTCGGCCAGTACCACCGATCCCGACCTGATCAGCCTGGCCGCCCGCGTCGGCACCGAGATCGCCCGGCGCGGTTGGCAACTGGTCTCCGGCGGTGGCCATGTGTCGATGATGGGCGCGGTCGCCACCGCCGCCCGCGCGGGCGGGGCGCACACCATCGGGGTGATCCCGAAACACCTGGTGCACAAGGAAGTCGCCGATGTCGACGCCGACGAACTGCTGGTCACCGACACCATGCGTCAGCGCAAGCAGCTGATGGAGGCCCGCGCCGACGCCTTCCTCACCCTGCCCGGCGGGGTCGGCACGCTCGAGGAACTGTTCGAGACCTGGACCGGCGGCTACCTCGGCGAACACGCCAAACCGGTGGTGGTGCTGGACGCCGACGGCTTCTACGGCGGGCTCTTCCGCTGGATCGATGAACTGTACGAACGCAGAATCGTGACGCGGCAGGCGCGCGACCGCATCACCGTGGTCGCCGATCTGCCCGCCGCCTTCGCTGCGCTGGAACCGGCTCAGGGCTAGGAGAATTCGACGTGAGCAACGACGCCCGCTCGACCGTCAGCGTGTTCGATCTCGCCAAGGCGTTGCCCGCCATGGCGCTCGACGCGCCCGGCATGCTGCGCAACGCGCGCGGAATGCTGGTGGGGCCCAAGGACAAAGCCTCCATCGGCCTGTACTTCCAGCGCGTCGCGCACCGGCGGCCCGATCGGGTGTTCCTGCGGTTCGAGGGCCGCTCCTACACCTATCGCGCGGCCAACAGCGAGGTCAACCGGTACGCGTCGGTGCTGTCGGGGCGCGGGGTGCGCCGCGGCGACGTGGTCGGCGTGCTGATGACCAACCGTCCCGAGACGCTGTTCACCGTGCTCGCGGTGCTCAAGCTCGGCGGCACCGTCGGCCTGCTCAACTACAACCAGCGCGATCAGGTGCTCGCGCACAGCATCGGCCTGCTCGACAGCGTGCTCACCGTGGTCGGCGCCGAATGCGGGGAGGCGCTGGCCTCGCTGCCCGCGCCCGCCGAGCACGTCCTCGCCGCCGAGGAACTGGCCGAATCCGCCCGCACCGCACCGGATGCCGACCCGGCGGTGTGCGCGCGGGTGACCGCCGGCGAACGCGCGTTCCTGATCTTCACCTCCGGCACCACCGGCCTGCCCAAGGCCAGCGTGATGACCCACCACCGCTGGACCAAGAGCATGGCCGGGCTCGGCGGCCTCGGGGTCCGGCTGCGTGCCGACGACGGTCTGTACTGCTGTCTGCCGCTCTATCACAACAACGCGCTGACGGTCGCGCTGTCGGCGGTGCTGGCGGGCGAGTCGACCTACGTGCTCAGCCGCAAGTTCTCGGCCTCGGGCTTCTGGGACGAGATCGCCCGCGAGCGCGCGACCGCGTTCATCTACATCGGCGAACTGTGCCGCTACCTGCTCAACCAGCCGGTGCGGCAGGCCGAGCGCGACAACCGGGTGCGCCTGGCCGTCGGCAACGGCCTGCGCCCGGAACTGTGGGACGAGTTCCGCAGCCGGTTCGGGATCGGCCGGGTGGTCGAGTTCTACGGGTCCAGCGAGGCGCCGCTGGCCTTCGTCAACGCCTTCGGCCTCGATCGCACCGCCGGTCTGTGCCCGCTGCCCTACGCCGTCGTCGAGTACGACGACGAGACCGGCAAGGCCAAGCGCGGGCGCGACGGGAAGCTGCGCCGGGTGCGCTCGGGCGGCGTCGGCCTGCTGCTGGCGAAGGTGAACGATCGTCAGCCCTTCGACGGCTACACCGACAAGCGGGCCTCGGAGTCCAAGCTGGTCCGCGACGGCTTCAAGAAGGGCGACTGCTGGTTCGACACCGGCGACCTGGTCCGCGACCAGCATTTCTGGCACATCGCCTTCGTCGACCGGCTCGGCGACACCTTCCGCTGGAAGGGCGAGAACGTCGCGACCACCGAGGTCGAGGGCGCGCTCGACCACGACGAGAACATCGAGCAGGCCGTCGTCTACGGCGTCGACATCCCCGGCACCGACGGCAAGGCGGGCATGGCCGCGGTCACCCTGCGCCCCGGCGCGGAATTCGACGGCAAGTCGCTGGCCGCGACGGTCTACCAGCGTCTGCCGATCTACGCGATCCCGCTGTTCGTCCGGGTGGTGGCCGAACTGGAGCAGACCTCGACGTTCAAGAGCCGCAAAGTGGAGCTGCGCAAACAGGGCTACACCCCGGACCCGGACAGTCGGCTCTACGTCCTGTCCGGCCCGGCCACCGGCTACGTCCCCGCCTACGACGGCTACGCGGCCGACGTCGCGGCCGGTCAGGCCCCGCGCTAGCAAGGTAACGTCTGAGCTCGCATGAACATGGGTACCTCGTCGGGCACGCCCGAACCCCGACCACACGAACAACCGCCTGCCCGCAGCGCCAGCAGTAGCGGTTCCGACCCGTCGGCGGAAATCGCGCGGGGGCGGCCCGGCCCCACCTTGTGCGGGCGGCCGGTGGAGACGGATCGGGCCCTGGTCATGGCGATCGTGAATCGCACGCCCGATTCCTTCTACGATCGCGGCGCGACGTTCAGCGACGAGGCCGCCATGGACCGGGTGGCCCGCGCGGTCGACGAGGGCGCCGACCTGGTCGATATCGGCGGGGTCAAGGCCGGGCCTGGCGCCACGGTCGACGCCGCCGAGGAAACGCGGCGGGTGGTGCCGTTCGTGGCGGCGATCCGCGCGAAGTATCCCGACCTGTTGATCAGTGTGGACACCTGGCGCGGCGATGTCGCCCGCAGCGCGGTCGCGGCCGGGGCCGACCTCGTCAACGACACCTGGGCCGGAGCCGACCCCGAGCTGGTGCACGTGGCCGCCGAGACGGGCGCGGGCATCGTCTGCAGCCACACCGGCGGCGCGATTCCGCGCACCCGCCCGCACCGGGTCCGCTATGCCGATGTGGTCGCCGAGGTGACCGCGACCGTTGTCGCCGCGGCCGACAACGCGGCGGCCGCGGGGGTGCGCCGCGATGGCATCGTGATCGATCCCACCCATGATTTCGGGAAAAACACCTATCACGGGCTCGAGTTGTTGCGCGGAATCGACGGTCTTGTAAAAACCGGATGGCCAGTCTTGATGGCACTGAGCAACAAGGATTTTATCGGGGAGACTTTAGGTGTCGGTCTGACCGAAAGGGTCGAGGGCACATTGGCGGCGACCGCGTGGTCGGCCGCCGCGGGCGCTCGAATCTTCCGGGTCCACGAGGTCGCCGAAACCCGGCGGGTGGTGGACATGATCGCCGCGATCCAGGGCATCCGGCCCCCCGCACGAACTCTGCGAGGTCTGGCATGAAAATCCAACACCGCGAGCCCGCCTGGGCCACTACCCATACCTGGGACACCCCTGACTGGACGGTCGGCGAACTGGTCGCCGCCAAGGCGGGTCGCACCGTCTCGGTGGTGCTGCCCGCGCTGAACGAGGAAGACACCGTCGCCGCGGTGGTGGCCAGCATCCGGCCGCTGCTCGGCACACTGGTCGACGAACTGATCGTGCTCGACTCCGGCTCCACCGACGCCACCGCCGAACGCGCTCGCGCGGCGGGCGCCGAGGTGATCACCCGTGAGGAAGCCGTTCCCGAGCTCGAACCGGTCCCCGGCAAGGGCGAGGTGCTGTGGCGCTCGCTGGCCTGTACCGCCGGCGATCTCATCGCCTTCGTCGACTCCGATCTGATCGACCCCGATCCCGACTTCGTGCCCAAGCTGCTGGGCCCGCTGCTGACCATGCCGGGCACGCATCTGTCCAAGGCCTACTACCGCCGTCCGCTGCGCCAGGGCGAGTCCGTCGACGCCAACGGCGGCGGCCGGGTCACCGAGCTCGTCGCCCGGCCGCTGCTGGCGGCCCTGCGGCCCGAACTGTCCCAGGTCTTGCAGCCACTCGGTGGGGAGTACGCGGGCACCCGCGAACTGCTCACCGCCGTTCCCTTCGCCCCCGGCTACGGTGTCGAGATCGGCTTGCTGCTCGACACCTACGACCAGATGGGCATGGACGCCATCACCCAGGTCAACTTGGGCGTGCGCACCCACCGCAATCGCCCGCTGGCCGATCTCGGCGTGATGAGCCGCCAGATCCTCGGCACCGCCCTGGGCCGCAGCGGCGTCATCGACTCCGGCGCCGCGCTCACCCAGTTCCCGATGATCGGCGGCGAATTCATCGCCCACTCCACCGAGGTCTCCCTCGAAGACCGCCCCCCGATGAAAACCCTGCGCCCCGAACAGGTCGCCGCGTAGTCTCCCACCCACCGGGCGCCTCGTCACGTCGACGGGGCGCCCGTCCACTGTCCGGGTTGCGAGCGCGGTAGAGACCACCGAGGGACCGTTCTGCGGCTTCGTCCGCCTTTCGTCGTCACCCGCTGCGTCGGCCCGCGCAACCGGGCGAGTCCTCGCGGGCGACGAGCGTGGTGGCGACGGCCAGGACGATCAGCGCGACCACGGCCAGCAGGGCCTGGGGGTGCAGGCCCAGGGGCGCGGGATTGTGGAATTCGGGGTCTTGAACGGCGGTGCCGGGGAACAGAAAGGCGCCGAGCAGGCCCAGCCAGGGGGTGGCGAGCAGGGCGCAGGCGGTGCGGAGGCGGGAGCGGGTGACGTCGCCGCGCAGGAGGTAGAGGGCGAGCACGCCGAGCAGGATCGACATCACGATGTACTGGGCGTCATGGAATTTCGCGTGTGGCGGCCAGGCGTCGTTGGCCAGGTGCTGGTCGGCGCTCGCGGGGATGACGACATCGGCCAGGAGCGCACCGAAGACGGTGACGAGGGCGATCGAGGCGGCGAGCAGGCGTGGGGCGGAGCGGGTTACGGGGGTGGTGCTCGTCATGTCACGAAGGTCCTTGCCGGGAGGGCGGATTCGTCGGGCGATGGCGCAGGAAGTCGTCGGCGACCGCCTGGACGTAGTCGAGGTCGAAGGTGCGGTGGGCGACCAGCCTGCGGAAGAACAGGGGGCCGTGCAGCTGGTCGACGGCGAGGTCGACATCGAGATCGGCGGGCAGCTCGCCGCGCTCGACCGCGGCGGTGAGGATTGTGCGCACCACCCGGGTTCCCGACCGGTATGCCGACTCCTTGACGGCCGCGAATTGCGGGTCCACAGCGGCTCTTTCGATCAGCACCCGTATCGCCTGTTCGCTGGCAGGCTCGTGCAACATCGCGTGGGTGCCCGCCAGCGCGGTCAGCAGGTCGGCGCGTAGGTTCCCGGTGGGCGGTGCCTGGGCGAGGGCGATGTGCCAGGTGATGGTGGCGCGCACCAGATCGGTCGGCTCCGGCCAGAGGCGGTACAGCGTGGCCCGGCTGATTCCGCTGCGTGCCGCGATCGCGCCGTGCGTCAGCCCGGCCAGGCCCTGCTCGACCAGTAGCTGCCTGGCCGTGACGAGCGCGGCCTCACGACTGCGCACGGTACGGGGATCGGGTGGTCGCACAGAACCTCCTTGCGAGACAGCTTGTTTCGAATCTATGAAACAAACTGTATCGAAATTGGCGCGGCAAGAACAAGAGGGGCGACCCGATTCGAGTCAGGGGCGGTGGATCGGCCCGTCGAGGTCGGCGAGCGGGCGCGCCGACGCGCCACCGCGCTCGGCGAGGATCTGCGCGAGGACGGAGATCGCGGTCTCCTCGGGCGTGTGCGCGGCCAGGTCGAGGCCGAGCGGGCTACGGACGCGGGCGATCTCGGCCTCGGTGAGCCCCGCGTCGCGCAGGCGCGCGATGCGGTCGGCGTGGGCGCGGCGGGAGCCGAGCGCGCCGACGAAGGCGACGGCGGGCAGGCTCAGCGCGCTCGCCAGCATCGGGACGTCGAACTTGGCGTCGTGGGTGAGGACGCAGACGACGGTGCGTTCGTCGATCCGGCCCGCCCGCCGCTCCGCCTCCAGGTACCGGTGCGGCCAGTCGAGGACCACCGCGTCGGCCGCGGGGAAACGGGCCGGGGTGGTGAAGGTTTCGCGGGCGTCGACGACGGTGACGTGGTAGCCGAGCTGGGCCGCCGCCACGCCGAGCGCGCGGGTGTAGTCGTTGGCCCCGGCCAGGATCAGGCGCGCGGGGGAGCGGAAGACCTGGACGAAGGTGCGTGGCCTGTCGGCGGCGGCCGGGGTGCAGTCCTGCGCGCCGATGAGGCCGCTGCGGCCCGCGGCGAGGAGCGCGGCCGCGTCCCGGTCGAGCTCGCGCCACGGCTCCACGCGCCCGGGCCGCAGCAGCCGGCGATCCGGGGCGGATTCGAGGGTGGTCGCGTAGGCGACCGGCTCGTGCGCCGCGAGCGCGGCGACGAGCGCGCCGAACAGCGGGGCATCGGTGGCGTCGAGGCGTTCGACGAAGACCTCGATCTCGCCGCCACAGGGCAGGCCGACCGCGAACTCGTCGGCCGCGGCGAAGCGTTCGGTACTCG
Source organism: Nocardia sp. MH4 (assembly GCF_019266065.1). Classification (GTDB taxonomy): domain Bacteria; phylum Actinomycetota; class Actinomycetes; order Mycobacteriales; family Mycobacteriaceae; genus Nocardia; species Nocardia canadensis. The sequence goes on from NZ_LPNR01000111.1 coordinate 80,656, forward strand.
CGTGCCCGTCACGCAGGACCTGGCTCGCGGTGGTGACGACGGCCGCCTCGACACATCCGCCCGACAGCGACCCGACGACCCGCCCGTCGGCGGCCACCGCCATCGCGGCGCCGGTGTCGCGCGGTCCGGTGCCGGTCCGGTCGACGATTCTGGCCAGCGCCACCGGCTGGACGGCCAGTAGCGCGAGGATCTCGTCGAACAGCTCCCGCATCGCCCACCGGCCTCTCCACGGTCACCGAGGCGTTGTGACCGTTGTGACCAGCCTAGCTATCGCGCAGCATCGGCGCGCGGTGAGCGCCGGTCAGTCGAGGATCTCGCGGTGCTGCAGATCGGCGCCGATCGCGCCGTCGTGGAAGAAGCCACGGAAGACCGCGGCCGCGCGCTCGGCGGTGAACACCTCTTCGGGGTAGACGTAGGTGTCGTCGTCGCCGTGCGGCAGGTAGACCGTCGGCAGGCCCAGCCTGCCGCCGGGGAACCCGAGGGTGTAGCGGCGGGTGATGTGGTCGATCGTCACCCGTAGCTGGAGGGTCATCGCGTCGGCCGAGCCCGCGCAGCGCAGCGCGAGATCGCCACGGGCGCCACTCACCGCCGTGGTGACCTCCGTGGCGGGCATCGGCTCGGGCAGCACGGTCAGATCGAGCGCGTAACGCTGCCTGCCGTCCATCCGGCGCAGGGGGCGCAGGAAGCTGTCCACGTCCTCGTGCGGGCCGATGAAGACCTTCAGGCGGTCGCTGTAGGTGAGGCGATGGGTCGCGACGATCACGTCGGCGGCGGTCGACTCGGCCTCGAACGGGGGCACGGGTCGGGGATCCTGGGTGCCTGCCGCCCGCACGGGCAGGACCCGGCACGCGCTGGCCTCGGGAGACGAGAACATGTGACGCTCACCTACTCACATTCGGTTACTCGCTAGCAATCTAAACATCGTCGGTATTCTGTGCTGCATAACAATAGCGTGATGCAGATCACAAAGTGAGCTCAGTTTAGATCTAACTATGGACGAACCCGGGTCGTAGCCAACCTTGGGTCGGTTTCGTGCCGATAAACCGGGGTGAGAAGGTCGGCATCTACGGGCTCGCCCGACGTGCGGTCGTAACGGACCGCGATGAGTACCGAAAACAAGTGACTGCTCGCGCGTTCGTGCAGGGTGGCGAGCCGGGTGGCCAGCAATCGGATCGCACCCAGGGACCCCGGCGGGTGCAGTCCGTCGATCAGCATGACGCTGCCGCGCCGGTCGGGGCGGGGCAGCCGGGCCAGGTAGGCGATGTCGTGCGGCTCTGTGCCGCCGGGTCGGTAGACGCGCCGCGCGGCCCGGTCCTCGATGCCGCGACGGGTGTCGCCGGCGCGGGTGACGGTCCGGCGCAGGCGTGGATCGGCGACCACCAGCTGGCGCAGGCTGGGGGAGAGCTCGGGGCCGCCGAGGATCACCAGGCCGTCGCGGTTGAGGTCGACCGGCCTGCCGGGCAGGAAGGTCTCCACATTCGCCACGAAACCCAGCTGACGCAGGAGCTCGGCCAGCCGCTGGGCCGCGGCCGGGTCCGGGGCGCCCAGTAGCCGCCCGGCGCGGACCTCGGGCGCGAGCACGGTCAGCGTGCCGTGCCCGAAGAACAGGCCCTCGGGGACCGGTCCCTGGGTGCTCACCTGGTGGATGCGCGCACGCGAGAGGCCGGCGGCGGCCCCGATCCGGGCGAACGTCCAGCCCTCGGCGTGGAGTTCGCGGATCACGGCGCGCCTGATCCTGGTGAGTTCGTTGATGGTCTGCTGGGCAGCCGCCACCCCGTCGGTGGCTGCTTTGAGTCTCTCGACCTTGTCCTCGATCGCGAAGACTCGTGCCACGTCATCGGCCGACATGTGCGAAGTCTAGACAGCTCGACAGCATTCCGTGTCTATATCGGTTGACATCGAACTGTATTGCGGCACAACGCGTATCATGTCCGACTTGTCGGCTATCACAATCTTTCGAGGTAGCCGCGGCTGTGTCCGGGGCGCGCGACCTCGTGGCAAATGCCGACCGTGCGGTGTTATCCGGGGGTCTAGGTCGCGTCGAAGTCGATCGGCGGGCGCTCGTTGTGGCCCAGCGGCTTCGACAGCGAGGGCGAGGACGACCCCGATCCGCCCGGCATCCCACTGCTCGTGCCGAACAATTGCTGCTTGTCGGGCACCGCGCTCTCCAGGCCGCGCAGCACCGAATCGTCACCGCCCAGCAGGTGCTTGGTGACCGCGGCGCGCGGACTCATGTTGCGCAGCTCGTTCAGCTCGGCCAGCGGCTTGCGCAGCTCGTCGAACTCCGGCCCCAGCTCCTGCTTGAGTTGCGAGGTGGCGCCGCTGGCGTAGTCGCGCACCTGGCGCAGGGAACGCGTGGTCCAGCGGACCGCGCCGGGGAGGCGCTCCGGGCCGAGGATCACGAGGGCGGCGACGAGCAGGATCATCATCTCGCTCCACCCGATGTTGCTGAACACGCAGTCCAGGCTACCTGGACGGCGCGGTCGCGGCTCAGTCGGATTCGAGCGTGACCGGGACGTCCACCTGCCTGCCATCGCGGATCAACTGCACGTTCACCGTCTCGCCGATCTTGCGCGCCTGCACCGCGACGACCAGCTCGTCCGGTCCGGTGACCTCGCGGTCGCCGATCTTCACGATGACATCCCCCTCGACGATGCCGGCCTTGGCAGCGGGGCTGCCTGGGCTCACATCGGCGACGGCGGCACCGCTCATCACCTCGTTGGCGACAGTCTTGGTGCGCGCGCTCAGGCCGATCACCGGGTGGTGCATCTGGCCGTCGCGGATCAAGGTCTGGGCGACGGTCTGCATGACGTCGACCGGGATGGCGAAGCCGAGGCCCACCGAACCGCCGGTCTCGCTGCGGATCGCGGTGTTGATGCCGATCACCCGGCCCTGCATGTCGACCAGCGCGCCGCCGGAGTTACCGGGGTTGATCGCGGCGTCGGTCTGCACGGCGTCGATGACGGCGTTGGTGTCGCTGCCCTCACCGGCCAGCTTCACCGGGCGGTGCTGGGCGCTGACGATGCCGGAGGTGACGGTCTTGCTCAGGCCCAGCGGCGAACCGACCGCCAGCACGTCGTCGCCGACCTGCACGTCGGAGGACTTGCCGAGGTTGGCCACGGTCAGGTTCTTGGCCTCGACCTTCAGCACGGCGAGGTCGGTCTTGGGATCGCGGCCGACGATCTCGGCGGGCACCCGGGTGCCGTCGGAGAACTGCACCTGGATGGCGGCGCGATCGGACTTGTCGGTCGCGGCCATCGAGATGACGTGATTGTTGGTGACGACGTAGCCCGCGCCGTCGATGACGACGCCCGAACCGGTCGCGCCGTTGTCGCCGACGGTGACCCGGATGGAGACCACCGAGGGCAGCACGGCGTTGGCCACCGCGGCGATGCGGCTGTGCGGTTCCTCGATGCCCGCGGTCTGGTCCAGGGTGACCTTGCGGGAGGTGAGGGTGGAGGCGGTCTCGGCGGTGATCCGCCCGACCAGGCCGCCGAGCACGGCGATCCCGAGCGCGAGCACGGCCAGCAGCGCCAGCGCCTTGGGCGCGACGCGGGAGCCGAACAGCACCTCGCGGGCGGTCAGCTTGGGGGCGGCGGGGAGGCGCTCGGGCGCGGGCGTCTCGACAGCAGGCGCGCCGAGGCGCGCGGTGGCGGCGGGATCGCGCCAGGGATCGACGGGGCCCGCGACGACGGTGCGCGGCTCCTCGGAGCCCGGTTCGCGCTGCAGCAGCTCGTCGGAACCTTCGGGGCGGGAGAATGCCTCGGCCAGCACGCCGTCCGGCGGGCGCTGGCTGACGAGCTGATCGGCGCCTGCGGCCGGGCCGGGCCGCTGCGGGTCGTGCGGCGCGAACGAGCCGGTCTGACCGTTCGGGCGACGGAACGCGCGCGCGGTATGACTGTCGATGTGCGGCCGGTACACCGGGCGCGGGCCGAGGTTCGGCGCGTCCGACGGCCGCAGGTTCCCCCGGTCGGCCGCCGAATCCGCGTGTTCGGTCGATCCGGAATTCGTCGATTCGCCTGTCACGCCCGTGACTCTACTTGCGCCGCCAGGTTGTCCACCGGGTCGCGGTGAAGGAATCGGTGATGAATCCGAGAAATGCCTCGTTACGGCGCGGCGGCTCGGCTGTGGTGCCGGGCAGTTCGGCCAGCGGGATCCTGGTCAGGCTGTCGTGCAGGCTGCGCGGCACGGCCACCTCGGCGGCCCGGCGCAGCGCGATGCGCGCCTGCTGCTGGGCATCGACCTCGGCCGCGCATTCCGGGCACACCGAAAGATGCTGGGCGGCGCGCAGGTACGCGTTCATGCGCAGCTCGCCGTCGACATAGGCCGCGATCGCCTCGCTGGCCAGGTGCTCGGTGGGCTGAAAGCGCGGGGTACGACCTGAGGCACTGGGGTCCACGCTCATGCGGAGTTCTTCCTTCCGACCGACATCAACCGAGAGGCCCGGTGACGCCGACAACTGCGTCACCCTGCGTAGGCGTCAGCGGAGTACCGCTGCTCAGTTCCATTATGCGCAAGGTATTCGCGCAGTGCCTGCCGCCCACGATGGATCCGGCTGCGCACGGTGCCCAGTTTCACGCCGAGCGTCGCGCCGATCTCCTCGTAGGACAGGCCCTCGATGTCACACAGGACCACGGCGGCACGGAACTCCGGCGCCAGTGAGTCCAGGGCTTTCTGCAGGTCGGGATCCAGACGGGCGTCGTGGTAGGACTCCTCGGGCGTCGGGCCCTCGGCGGGGACCCGGTCGTAGTCCTCCGGCAGCGCCTCCATGCGGATGCGGTTGCGGCGGCGGACCATGTCCAGGAACAGGTTCGTGGTGATGCGGTGTAACCAGCCCTCGAAGGTGCCCGGCTGATAGTTCTGCAGCGAGCGGAACACCCGGATGAAGGTCTCCTGGGTGAGGTCCTCGGCGTCCTGGGCGTCGCCGGAGAGGCGGTAGGCCAGGCGATACACCCGGTCGGCGTGTTCGCGGACGAGTTCGTCCCAGGAGGGCATGACCGTGCGGTCACCGGTCGCGTCGAAGGCGGCGGTGCCGGTGAGTTCGGCGTCGAGCTGCTCGCCGTCGGCGGCGAGGAGATCGGCGGGGAGAGTCTGATCGGTCGGTGTGGCGTGACGCGCCGTGTCTACCATCGGGATGGGACACCTCCTACTCGGGACCGCTGGCACGAAACCGCGCCGGTCCGGGTCAGCGAACCTTGCTATCGGAATCAACCAGCAACTGTGTGAGGTTGTTCCCGCGTCTCGTACCCGCCGCGATCGGCTGGTCTTGCGTAGGGCAACTATTTCCTGCCCCGATATGGGTCAGATGTGGAGATCCTGAGTGTGTCCTGAGAATCCTTATCGATGCCGACCCTAGTCCCGCCGGCACGCGGAAAGCAGCAGTTCCAGCCCCTTCGTGACCTTTCCGCAAACTTGTGGCAATTGTTCGATCGGTGCGCGACACTCGGGGCGATCGGCGCATTCGCTGAATACACGGACCCCTCCGGTGCCCTAGCCTCATAGCTGTGGCATCGAACGTGGAGCGGAACCTGGCCTATGTGGAGGAGTCCGTCGTCGAGGACGAAATCCTCCTCGACGCGCGCGAGCGGGCCACCGAGCTGGGCGCGGTGCCCGTGCCCGCCTCCGTCGGCGCCCTGCTGAGCATGTACGCGCAGATGTTGGGCGCCCGCGCGGTCGTCGAGGTGGGCACCGGCGCCGGGGTGAGCGGATTATGGCTGCTCGACGGCATGCGCGAGGACGGCACGCTCACCACGATCGACTCCGAGCCCGAGCATCAGCGCGCGGCCAAGGAGGCCTTCCGCACCGCGGAGATCCCGCCCGCGCGCACCCGGCTGATCAACGGCCGCGCTCTCGACGTCCTACCTCGGCTCGCCGACGGCGCCTACGACCTCGTCTTCGTCGACGCGGCCCCCATGGAACACCCGCACTACGTCGAACAGGGCGTCCGGCTGCTGCGCGAAGGCGGCGCGTTCATCCTGCACAACGCGTTGCTCGGCGGTCGCGTGCCCGACCAATCCCAGCGTGACCCGGCCACGCAGGCGGTGCGGGCGGCCACCAGGGCCATCGCGGAGAACCCCGACCTCACCAGCGTGCTGATCCCGATCGGTGACGGGCTGCTCTGCGCTTCGCGCTGCTAGCCGACCCAGATCCCCTTGCCGACGGTGACCACCCCGCCGTGGCTGACCGCGAACCGCTCCCGGTCGCGATCCAGGTCGACACCGATGATCTCGCCCTCGCCGACCACGACGTTCTTGTCCAGGATCGCGTGCCGCACGACCGCGCCCTTCCCGATCCGCACCCCCGGCATCAGCACGCTGCCCTCGACGGTGGCGCCGTCGTCGATCATCACGTTCGAACTGAGCACCGAATTGCGGACGGTGGCCGCCGACAGGATCGAGCCGGCCCCCACGATCGACTCCTGCGCCAGCCCGCCCCTGGCGAACTTGGCGGGCGGCAGGTTCTCGGCGGCGCCGCGGATCGGCCAGTGCTTGTTGTAGAGGTTGAACACCGGGTGCACCGAGACCAGGTCCATGTGCGCGTCGTAAAAGGCGTCGATGGTCCCGACGTCACGCCAGTACCCGCGGTCGCGCTCGGTGGCGCCGGGCACCTCGTTGTCGGCGAAGTCGTAGACCGCGGCCTTCCCCGCGGCGACCAGCGCGGGAATGATGTCGCCGCCCATGTCGTGGTCGGAGTCGGAGTTCTCGGCGTCGGCGCGGATCGCGTCGACCAGCACCCGGGTGGTGAACACGTAGTTGCCCATCGACGCGAACGTCACGTTCGGGTCGTCGGGGGTACCGGGCGGATGCGCGGGCTTCTCCAGGAACTGGGTGATCCGGCCGGACTCGTCGGAGTCGATGCAGCCGAACGCGCTCGCCTCGCTGCGCGGCACCCGGATGCCCGCGACGGTCACCCCGGCGCCGGAGGCGATGTGGCTGGCGACCATCTGCTCCGGGTCCATCCGGTACACGTGGTCGGCGCCGAAGACGACGATGTAGTCGGGGTCCTCGTCGTAGATCAGGTTGAGCGACTGCATGATCGCGTCGGCGCTGCCGGTGTACCAGCGCGGCCCGAGGCGCTGCTGGGCAGGCACCGGGGTGATGTACTCGCCGGTGAAACCGGACAGCCGCCAGGTCTGCGAGATGTGGCGATCCAGCGAATGCGACTTGTACTGGGTGAGCACGCACAGGCGCAGGTATCCCGCGTTGACGAGATTGCTCAGGACGAAATCGATCAGCCGGTACGCGCCGCCGAACGGAACCGCGGGCTTGGCCCTGTCTGCGGTGAGCGGAAACAGTCGTTTGCCCTCGCCACCGGCGAGCACGATCCCGAGTACGTGCGGCTGGCTCCTCACCCTGCTCAAAGTACAGGCTGGGCGGCACAACGGTGGCTCATGTCGACCCGAGGGTCTAATTTGGACCAGTGAGTTATGGCACCGACAGCGACCAGGAGCCGGCGCAACAGCTGCGGGTCGCCATGCTGACCCGGGAATACCCGCCCGAGGTCTACGGCGGTGCGGGAGTTCATGTCACCGAACTCACCGCCCGGCTGCGCGCGCTGGCCGAGGTGACCGTGCACTGTATGGGCGCGCCGCGCACCGGCGCCGTCGTGCATCGGCCCGACCCCGAGCTCTACGCCGCCAACGCCGCGTTGCAGATGATGTCGGCGCAGCTGCGGATGGCCGACGCGGTCGGCGCCGTCGACGTGGTCCACTCGCACACCTGGTACGCGGGGCTCGCGGGCCATCTCGCCGGCGCGCTCTATGGCATTCCGCACATCCTCACCGCGCATTCGCTGGAACCGCGCAGGCCGTGGAAGGCCGAGCAGCTCGGCGGCGGGTACCGGCTCTCGTCCTGGTCGGAACGCAACGCGATGGAGTACGCCGACGCCGTGATCGCGGTGAGCGAGGGCATGCGCCACGACGTGCTCGACGCCTATTCGGCGATCGACCCGGGCCGGGTCCACGTGGTGCACAACGGCATCGACGCCACGGTCTGGCATCCGGGCGCACCCGCCGGCGACGAGGCCCCCGTGCTGGAACGGCTCGGGGTGCGTGCCGAGCTGCCGATCGTGTCCTTCGTCGGGCGGATCACCCGGCAGAAGGGGGTCGGCCACCTGCTCGCCGCGGCCGCCGATTTCGATCCCGACATCCAGCTGGTCCTGTGCGCCGGTGCGGCCGATACCAGGGAACTCGAACTCGAGATCGCCGCCGCCGTCGACGGGTTGCAGCGCGAACGCGGCAACGTGTTCTGGGTCAAGGAGATGCTGCCGACCGAGCAGGTCCGCCAGATCCTCACCGCCTCCGCGGTGTTCGTCTGTCCCTCGGTCTACGAACCGCTCGGCATCGTCAACCTGGAGGCCATGGCCTGTGCCACCGCGGTCGTCGCCTCCGATGTGGGCGGCATCCCGGAGGTCGTCGACGACGGGGTCACCGGTCGGCTCGTGCACTACGACGCGGGGTCGACGGCGGAGTACGAACGCGGACTGGCCGCCGCCGTCAACGCGGTGGCGGGCGATCCGGAGTTGGCGCGGCGCTACGGTGACGCCGGGCGGGCGCGCGCCATCGCGGAATTCGATTGGGCGCGAATCGCCGAGCAGACCGTCGAGGTGTATCGCAGCGTGCTGAGGTAGCCGCGGCGCGGTTCGTCGCGCAGCGGTCGCGATCCCGGGCGGTCGGCCCGTCGAGCAAGGTCAGCTCGCCGGACGGTAGGTCGAGACCGTGACCGCGGCGGTGACCTCGGTGACGTCGGGGAGCGCCGCGATGCGGGGATCGTCGGCCGGGGTGCCGTGGAAGGCCGAGGGGCCCATCGCGATGACGTCGGTGACGTCGCGCCGGGACAGCTTCATCCCGAACTCGACCCGGGTGTGCGCGGAGCGGGTGAACAGCCCCGCGAGCGAATCGGCGAGCCTGCGCTCCTTGTCGGGGTCGACGCGGACCATGCCGAGCGGGCCGACGAGCTCGTTCAGGTGGTCGACGGTGGGCGTGACCACCACGAAGCTGCCACCGGGCGCGAGCACCCGGGCGACCTCGGTGGGGTTGCGCGGGGCGAACACCGACAGCACGCCGGCCAGGGAGTGGTCGCGGATCGGCAGACCGCGCCAGGCGTCGGCCAGCACCGAGGCCAGGCGCGGGTGCGCGCGAGCGGCCCGGCGCGCGGCGGGCTTGGCGACATCGAGCGCGATGCCGGCGAACCCGGGCTCGGCGGCCAGGATCGTGGCGAGGTAGTAGCCGGTGCCGGCGCCGACCTCGAGGATCACCTGGGCGTCGGGCAGGTCGGGCGCGGGTGCCGCGGTGAAAGCGTGCGTCGCGGCCGCGGCGATGGGGGCGAAGTGTCCCGCGCCCTGGAAAGCGGCGCGGGCGTCGAGCATATCGGCGGTGTCGCCGGTCATCTTCGTCGCTGCGCCGGTCAGCAGCCCGACATAGCCCTGTCGGGCGATGTCGAAGCTGTGGCCGGTACCGCAGCGCAGCGCGCGATCGCGCGGTTGCAGTTCGTCACCGCACTCCGGGCAGGCCAGGAGTGCGGCCACCTCGGTGAGTGCCGTCAGCTGGTGACGCTCTTCAATTCGTCACCGAGCGCCGCAGCCTCGTCCGGTGTGAGTTCGACGACCAGACGCCCGCCACCCTCGAGTGGAACCCGCATGACGATTCCACGACCTTCCTTGGTTGCCTCGAGGGGACCGTCCCCGGTACGGGGCTTCATGGCCGCCATCCTCTGCTCCCTCCAGATCTGCGCGGTCTGTCTGCGCACTGATTCTCGTCTGCCGGTTGTCGCCAACCAGCGGGCTCGCCGGGTGTTCGGCGGGCCACACCGGTCCTATTCTTCCCTATTGCCGTCTCGGACGGACACCTGAGTACGAAATGTGACTCGCGAGTCGGTTCCGTTCGCGGCCTGGCGCACCCAGCAAACCTCCAGGTGATCGTCGACCATCCCGGTCGCCTGCATGAGGGCATACGCCGTCGTCGGGCCGACGAAGACGAAGCCTCGGCGCTTCAATTCCTTTGCCAGAGCAATGGATTCGGGTGTGGTGGCGGGCACATCCGCGATCGTCGCCGGCCGCGGGCGTGGCGCGGGGGCGAAGGACCACAGCAGCTCGTCCAAGCCCACCGGCAGGTCCCGAGCAACCCGAGCGTTGGCGATCACCGCGTCGATCTTGGCGCGGTTGCGGACGATGCCCGCGTCGGCCAGCAGTCGCTCGCGGTCGGCGTCGCCGAACTCGGCGACCTTCGCGATCTCGAAGTCGGCGAACGCCGCGCGGAACGCGGGCCGCTTCCGCAAGATGGTGATCCAGGCCAGGCCGGACTGGAAGGCCTCGAGGCACAGCCGTTCGAACAGCGCGTCGTCGCCGTGCAGGGGCTTGCCCCACTCGGTGTCGTGGTAGTCGCGATACAGCGCCGAGCCGGTCGACCAGGGGCAGCGCTCGTACCCGTCGTCGGCGAGCTCGGTCACGGGCGGTCCTGGCCCGCGGCGACCTGCGCCTGCCACTGCCGCACCTGCGCCAGCTCGAGTTCGAGTTCGTCGATCCGCTCGGCCAGCCTGCCCAGCGCCCAGTCGACCTCGCCGGCCTTGTAGCCGCGCACGACCTGCTGGAACCGCAACGCGCGCACGTCGGCGCCGGTGACGCCGTGGGCGGGCAGCACCGTGGCCGTCGTGCCCTCGGGCAGCGGCCCGAGTTCCTCGGACCGGCCGAACACCGCGCTCGCCACGAGGAACAACATGGCCGCGACCAGTCCGACGATCAGCACATAGAGCAGCAGCGTCAGCATGTAGACAGCCTAAGCACCCCCACCGACAACCCCAGGCTCAGAGGTGCCGGGTCGTATCGATGCCCAGTGACATGCCCGCCAGGCCGCGCTTGCGGACGGCCAGCTTGTCGGCGACCTCGCGCAGGGCCTTGGCGGCCGGGTTGTCCGGGTCGCCGAGGACGATCGGGGTACCGGCGTCGCCGCCCTCGCGCAGGGCCTGCTCGATCGGGATCTGGCCGAGCAGCGGCACCGTCGAGCCCACCGCGCGGGTCAGCCGATCGGCCACGACCTGGCCGCCGCCGGAGCCGTAGAGCTCCATCCGGGTGCCGTCGGGCAGGTCCAGCCAGGACATGTTCTCCACCACGCCGGCGATTCGCTGACGGGTCTGCAGGGCGATCGCGCCCGCGCGCTCGGCCACCTCGGCGGCGGCGATCTGCGGGGTGGTGACGACCAGGATCTCGGCGCTGGGGATCAGCTGCGCGATGGAGATCGCGACGTCGCCGGTGCCGGGCGGCAGGTCGAGCAGCAGCACGTCCAAGTCGCCCCAGAACACGTCGGCGAGGAACTGCTGCAGCGCGCGGTGCAGCATCGGACCGCGCCACACCACGGGCGTGTTGCCCTGGGTGAACTGCGCGATCGAGATCATCTTCACGTCGTAGGCCATCGGCGGCATGATCATCCGCTCGACCTGGGTCGGGCGGGCGTCGGTGCCGAGCATGCGCGGGATCGAGTGGCCGTAGATGTCGGCGTCGAGCACGCCGACCGACAGGCCACGCTGGGCCAGCGCGACGGCCAGGTTGGCGGTGACGCTGGACTTGCCGACGCCGCCCTTGCCGGAAGCGACGGCGTAGACGCGGGTCAGCGATCCGGGCTGGGCGAACGGGATCACCGGTTCGGCCGAGTCGCCGCGCAGCGACTTGCGCAGCTCGGTGCGCTGCTCGTCGCTCATCACGTCGAGATCCACGGTCACCGCACCGGCGCCGGGCACATCGGCGACGGCCTTGGTCACCCGCTGGACGATCTCGGTCCGCAGCGGGCAGCCCGACGTCGTCAGATACACCTCGACGTGCACGTCACCGCTGTCGGCGATGGCGATGCTCTTGACCATGCCCAACTCGGTGATCGGCTTGCGGATCTCCGGGTCGTCGACCTTCGCGAGCGCGGCCCGCACATCCGCTTCCGTAATCACTGGCATATGCCCGATTTTATGCTGCTGCTCATTCGAGCGCCCTCGGCGGGGCCATGTCCTCTCAGGTCAGATGCGGGGGAGGTCGGAGGGCTTGGGGGCCATGCCGCTGGAGTAGGAGGTCGACCAGGCCATGACGTTGGCTACATAGGCCATGGAGTTGTTGTAGCGCAGGATCGCCTTGGACTGCTGGGAGAGGTCGCGCATGTTGAGGCCGCCGTCGCAGAGGTAGCGGCCCGCGGTGAGGGCGGCGTCGAACAGGTTCTGCGGGTCTGCGATGCCGTCGGCGTTGCCGTCGGCGGCGTAGCGGTGCCAGGTCTCGGGCAGGAACTGCATGGGGCCGATGGCGCGGTCGTAGCCGCCGAGGCCGTCGAGTTCACCGCCGTCGCTGTCGTGGATGACGTTGTTGCCGTACAGGCTGCCGTCCAGGACCGGACCGTAGACGGCCTTGATCGGGTTGCCGTCCGCGTCGGCCTTGCCGTACGCGTGGGTGGACTCCACCCGGCCGATGCCGGCCAGCAGCGACCAGGACATCCCGCAGGTCGGATTCTCCACGGCCAGTTGCTGTTCGGCGCTCTGGTAGGCGGCGACCGCGATGCCCGGGATGCCCAGCGGGCCGGCCGGGAGATCGGCGGCCACGCGATCATCCGGCAGCGCAACGGTTTTCACGACTGGCGCGGCCGAGGGCGACTGGCGCGCCTCGGCGTGGGCGACCTCGGCGATATCGGCCTGCGGTGCGGCCACGAGCTCCGGCGCGGCCTCGGCGTCGGCGCCGGGCAGGTCGTGCTCGACAGCGGCGTTGCTGGCGATGGTCGCGTCGGTCGCGGCGGCGGTAACGGCCACGAGTCCGGCGGGGACCAATCCGGTCAGTGCGATGAGCGAGCTACGTCGAACCGTCGTAGCAGGCTGTTTCCGATGACGACCCACTGTGTGGTGCCCTCCTCAACCGTGTTGGATGAGAAGAGATTACCGCACCCGAGACCTTTTTGTTACCCCTCCGTGACCTGTATTTCGGTTTGATTTCTAGGGGACCGCCGGACCGGGCGGCAGCGGGATGACGATGTTGAACGGCAACGTGATCCCCGGCGGCGGCGTGGGCGCCGCCGGCGCCTGCTCGACGGGCGCGGGCGCCTCGGTCGGCTCGATGCCGGGCTCCGGCGTCTTCTCCGGGGCGGGGGCCTTCGACTCGGCGGGCGCGGGCTCGGCGGTCTGGGCCGGGGTGCACACCGGCGCCGTGGCCTGCTGCTCGGCCGCCTGCTGCGCGGGGTCGGTCTGCTCGGGTTGCGCCGGATCCTTCGGCGCCGCAGCGCCGAAGGTCTGCTCGACGGGCTTGGCCGGCTCGAGCGGGTTCGGCATCTGGGCCGGCGCCGGATCGCTCACACACACCTCGGGAGCCGGTGCGACCGGAGCCGGGCAGAAGATGCCGCAGGGGATCGGCGGCAGGCCGGGCAGGGTGATCATCACCTGGGTTGGCGTGGTCACCTTCGGCGTGTTCGGCGGCAGCTGGTTGGTCGTCGACGGCGGCGCCGCGGTGACCGGCGCGTCGGTCGAGGCGGCCAGCACATTCGGCGAAACCATCGGCGCGCTGCCCGGCGGCACGATGTCGGGGGAGATGGCGACCGAGCTCGGCGCGCCACCGGTGCGGTAGGCCGCCGACCAGCTGAGCACATTGGCCGCGTAGGACATCGAGTTGTTGTAGCGCAGCACCGCGCGCAGTTCCTGCGAGGCGTCGCGCAGGTTCAGCCCGCCCGAGCACAGGTACTTGCCCGCGGCCAGCGCGGCGTCGAAGACATTGTGCGGGTCGGCGGTGCCGTCGCCGTTGCCGTCGGCGGCGTAGAGCGCCCAGGTGCTCGGCAGGAACTGCATCGGGCCGACGGCCCGCACGAACCCGCCGTCGGCTTCCTTGATGATTTCGTTGCCCGGCAGGGTGCCGTCGAGCGCGGGGCCGAAGATCGGCGTGGTCGAGGTGCCCGCGGCGTCGGTGCGGCCGCTGCTGGCGTGCCCGGACTCGATGCGGCCGATGCCGGCCAGCAGGTTCCAGGTGAGCCCGCAGCCGGGCTGGGCGGTCTCGAGCGCCAGCTCCGCGTTGCGGTAGGCGGCGAGCACGATCTCGGGGATGCCGAGCGCGCCACTGCCGGTGGGCAGCGAGATGCTCTGCAACGGAACCGTCCCGGCGAAGGGGGCCAGACTGTTCGCGGACGGGGACAGCGCGCGCAGCTTGCGCGGCGCCTCCTGCGCGATCGGCAGCAGCCCGACGATCTCGGACGGATCGGTCTCCGGGGTGTCCTCGGTGGTGCTCGCGGTCGCGGCGAGCAGAGCCTCGGGCGCGGTGGGGGCGGTGCTCGGCGTCGCGGTCTGCACGGCCGACCCGGAGGCGACGAGTCCAGCGACGACAAGGGCCGACATCGTTATCGGAGCAGAGATTCGCACGGCCACACCAACCCTTTACGTCGAAGCAGCGGCACCGCAGAGTCCCCCTCCGGCCCGCCCGGAACAACGTGATCCAGGTTACCTACCGGTCAGGAAGTTGTAGAGCATTTCCGGTTACTCGTCTGAACCACCTGGCGAAACCGGGGCAGCAGAGGGCGTTTGACCGGAGGTTTTCTTGCGGACGGCTTTTCGCTTCTTCTCCGGCTTCGGCGCGCCGTCGGGCGTGGTGACCGCGTCGATCCGGTCGAGCACGTCCTTGATCTCCTCGAGCTCGCGGCGCAGGTAGTCGCGGGTGGCGACATCGCCGACGGCCAGCCGCAGCGCGGCCAGCTCGCGGGCGAGGAACTCGGTGTCGGCCTTGGTCTGCGCGGCCCGGCTGCGGTCCTCCTCGAGCGAGACCTTGTCCCGGTTGTCCTGGCGGTTCTGCGCCAGCAGGATCAGCGGCGCCGCGTAGGCGGCCTGCGTGGAGAAGGCCAGATTGAGCAGGATGAACGGGTACGGGTCCCAGCGCAGCGCGACCACGAACACATTGAGCACGATCCAGACGATGACGATGATCGTCTGGATCGCCAGGTATCGCCCGGTCCCGAGGAACCGTGCCACGCGCTCACTGCTGCGCGCGAACGCCTCGGAGTCCCAGTCGAGGGTGAACCGGGAGCCGACCGGGGTTTCCAGCCGCTGACGGGCCGGGTTCTTCTCACTCACGCGGGACCCTTTCGGCATGGGCGAACGTCTGCTCTTCTTCTTCGCGCCAGTCCTCGGGCAGCAGGTGATCGAGGACGTCGTCGACGGTCACCGCACCGAGCAGATGATTCTCCGCGTCGACGACCGGGCCGCTGACCAGGTTGTAGGTGGCGAAGTACCGGGTCACCGCCGAGAGCGGCAGTTCCGGCGCCAGCGGCATCAGGTCGGTGTCGACGATTCCGCCGACCAGGTGCGCCGGCGGTTCCCGCAGCAACTGCTGGATGTGCACGCAGCCCAGGTAGCGGCCGGTGGGGGTCGCCGTGGGTGGGCGAACGACGAAGACCATCGAGGCCAGCGCCGGGGTCAGGTCGGGGTCACGGACCCGGGCCAGCGCCTCGGCGACGGTGGTCGACGGGCTGAGCACGACCGGTTTGGGCGTCATCAGACCGCCCGCGGTATCGGGGGAGTGCGCCAGCAGCCTGCGGACCGGCTCGGATTCCTCCGGGTCCATCAGGGCCAGCAGGGATTCGGCTTCGCTCTCGGGCAGCTCGCCCAGCAGGTCGGCGGCGTCGTCGGGGTCCATCGCCTCGAGCACGTCGGCCGCGCGGCGCACCTCGAGGTGGCCGAGCAGGTCGACCTGATCGTCGTCGGGCAGTTCCTGGACGACGTCGGCGAGGCGTTCGTCGTCCAGGGCGATCGCCACCTCGACCCGGCGTTTCTCCGGCAGCTCCCGCAGGCGGTGCGCGACGTCGGCCGCGCGCAACCCCTCGAACTGTTCGAGCAGCGTCGTGACGTCCTGGCCTGGTCTGCCGACCTCGGCCGGGGTCAAGCCCTCGACCTGCGACCAGTCCACCACGTGCACGGTGCGCCTGCGCCCGATCCGCCGGTGCCCGCGCACCGCGACCCGGCCGATCACCCAATCCCTGGTCCTGGTCTGCTCGATGCCCAGGTCGGCCACATGGACGTCGACGCCGTCCAGATCCGGCAGTCCGGGATCGTTCACCCGCACCTGCGAGTCCACGATCTGGGCCAGCGCCAGCATCTCGCCGGGCCGCTGGGCGAATCGCCGCAGGCTGACGGTGCCGGTGTTGAGGGTGACGATGCCCGGTTCGATCGCGGTGACGCGCAGCATCGGCACGAAAATCCGCCGCCGGGTGACCAATTCGACGACCAGGCCGTGCACCCGTGGTTGTTGCCGTCCGTGCCGCACGGCCACGACGACATCGCGGACCCGGCCGATAGACTCCCCGTCCGGACCCAGCACCGTCAGGCCGGCGAGCCGGGCGACGTACACCCTGGTGGTTGCCATGACCCTCAGGCTAGGCGGTCCACAACGGCCGGTCACCACACGCCACGGCCGGTGTGACGAACGAAGGAGGAGGGCCCATGAAGCCCCGCCGCTCAGTATTGGCCGTACCCGGCAGCAATCCGAAGATGATCGCCAAGGCCAAGGGCCTGCCGGTGGACGAGGTCTTCCTCGACCTCGAGGACGCCGTCGCGCCCGGCGCCAAGACCGCGGCCAGGGCGAATATCGTCGCCGCGCTCAACGAACCGGGCTGGGGCGCGCAGCTGCGGGTGGTCCGGGTCAACGACTGGTCGACCGAGTGGACCTACGCCGACGTGATCAGCGTCGTCGAGGGCGCGGGCGCGGCGATCGACGCGATCCTGCTGCCCAAGGTGACCGACGCGGGCCAGGTTCACGCGCTGGACCTGCTGCTCACCCAGCTGGAGAAGGCGAGCGGGCTCGAGGTCGGCCGGATCGGGATCGAACCGCAGCTCGAGAACGCGCTCGGCCTGCGCAATATCGACGCGATCGCCACGGCCAGCCCACGGGTGCAGGCGCTGGTGTTCGGCCCGGCCGATTTCATGGCCAGTATCAATATGCGCACGCTGGTGGTGGGCGAGCAGCCGGTCGGTTACGACGTCGGCGACGCCTACCACCACATCCTGATGACCATCCTGCTCGCCGCCCGCGCGCACGGCCTGCAGGCGATCGACGGTCCCTACCTGCAGGTCCGCGATGTCGACGGATTCCGCCGGGCGGCCGGACGCACCGCCGCGCTCGGCTTCGACGGCAAGTGGGTGCTGCATCCCGACCAGATCGACGCCTGCAACGAGATCTTCAGCCCGCGCCAGGGCGACTACGACCGCGCCGAGCTGATCCTGGAGGCCTACGCCTTCCACACCTCCGACGCCGGCGGCGCTCGTGGCGCCGTCATGCTGGGGGATGAGATGATCGACGAAGCCAGCGCGAAGATGGCGCAGGTCATAGCGGAGAAGGGGCGAGCTGCGGGAATGACGCGCACAACGCGTTTCACTCCGCCACAGCCGGTCCAGAACTAGCAGAATGGGACTATGACGAATCCCTTGGGCAACCCGAATCGCGGACGGCAGGCGTTGCCGACGCCGCCGTCGGGCTGGCCGGTCGGCTCGTATCCGACCTACGCCGAGGCGCAGCGCGCGGTCGATTACCTGGCCGACGGACAGTTCCCGGTGCAGGACGTGACCATCGTCGGCGTCGACCTCATGCAGGTCGAGCGGGTGCTGTACCGGCTGACCTGGGGCAAGGTCATCGGCGGCGGCGTGGTCTCGGGCGCGTGGCTGGGCCTGTTCCTCGGCCTGCTGCTGAGTCTGTTCACCACCACCGGCGGCGCCCTCGGCCCGCTGGTCGTCGGCCTGCTGGGCGGCATCGTGTTCGGCGTGATCACCACCTCGATCCCGTACGCGGCCACCAAGGGCCAGCGCGATTTCGCCTCGACCATGCAGCTGGTGGCCGGCCGCTACGACGTGCTGTGCGACCCGAAGACCGCCGAGCGCGCCCGCGACATGCTGGCCCGATTGGCCCTGTGACGCAATGGATGTGGTGGACACGGTCCGCACCGCGGTGCTGGACCACTACGGCGTGGAGCGCGCCCGGGTCGACTCGGCCTCGGTGACCTTCCTCGGCCTGGAACCGATCGAGATCCTGCGCATCCCCGGCGACGACGCGGTGCATTACGCGACGCTGGGCGGATCACGCCATCCGATGGGCGATCCCGCCGATCTGCTGGCCGACCCCGTCCGCGGCCCGCGCGCCGAACTGGTGCTGACCCTGCTGCTGAGCGCGGGCCCGCAGGCGGGCGTCGCGCGCTCGCTGGGCGTGCTCGTCGCGACCCCGTCGGTGGAAGGCGTTGTGCTCCAGGCGGACGCGCTGCTCGACCTGGGTGAACCGCTGTGGCACAACGCCACCTTCACCGCGGTCCTGCTCGGCGAGAGCGACATCACCGAGATCGCCCTGCCCGAACCCGCCGAGCCGGTGCGGTATCTCAGCGTCACCCCGATCACCGCGACCGAAGCCGCCTGGGTCCGCGTCCGCGGCGCCCAGGCCCTGCGCGACGCGTGGGCCGAAGCGGGCATCGACATCCGCGACCCCGCGCGCGGTGCGGTGAACCTCTAGATCCACTTGCTGCGGCGGAAACTGCGGAACAGCACCCCGCAGACGACGACCATGATGATCAGCACCGCCGGATAGCCCCACGGCTGGTGCAGTTCCCACATGTAGTCGAAGTTCATGCCGTAGACGCCGGCGATCATGGTGGGCACGGCGGCCATGGCGGCGTAGGCGGCGATCTTGCGCATGTCGGTGTTCTGCTGGACGCTGATCTTGGCCAGCGCCGCGTTGACCAGGCCGCTCAGCGATTCGTCGAAGTAGGTGATGTGCTCGGTGACGGTGGTGTGGTGGTCGGCGACGTCGCGCAGATAGCGGCGGATCTCCTTGGGCACCGGAATGTCCTGGCTGTGCACGAGCATCTGCAGCGGCTGCCCCAACGGTGAGACGGCCCTGCGCAATTCGACCACTTCGCGCTTGAGCTGGTAGATCGACCCGATGCCGATCTTGGAGGCGGGGGTGAACACGGCCTCCTCCATCTCGTCGATGTCGGACTCGACCGATTCCGAGACGTCGACATAGGAATCGACGACGTGGTCGGCGACGGTGTGCAGCACCGAGCACGGGCCCAGCCGCAGCTGGTCGGGCTTGCCCTCCAGGTCGTGGCGCACCCCGGCCAGCCCGGTGTGCTCGCCGTGGCGCACGGTGATCGCGAAATGCGGTCCGGTGAAGACCATGATGTCGCCGGTCTCGACGATCTCGCTGATCGCGTGGATGTCGTGCTCGACATAGCTGACGGTGCGCAGCACCAGGAACAGCGTGTTGTCGTAGCGCTCGAGCTTGGGACGCTGCCTGCCCTGCACCGCGTCCTCCACCGCCAGCGGGTGCAGGCCGAAGATCGCGGCGACCTCGTTCATCTGACCCTCGTCGGGGTCGTGCAGCCCGAGCCAGACGAATCCGGTCTCGGTCTTGCTCGCCTCGGCCAGCGCCTGCTGTGGCGTGAAGTGACCCGGTAGCCGTTTCCCGTCGACGTAGACCCCGCAGTCGACGATGGCCCGCGCGGTCGGCACGGGAATCCGCGGCCGCGCCGGACCGGCCCGGCTCGGCCCACGGAACGACGGCATCTGCGGTAGCGAAGGCACGAGGTGGATGCTACGGCCCGCGCTGTCTCGGTGGAGGACCGCGCGCCGGTCGAGACGGCACTGTAAGACTGAGGGTGTGCGCATTGATCTGCATACCCATTCGACGGCGTCCGACGGCACCGACAGCCCGGCCGAGCTGGTGCGCAACGCCGCCGCGGCCGGCCTCGACGTCGTCGCGATCACCGATCACGACACCACCGCGGGCTGGGCCGAGGCCGAGGCGGCGCGCCCGCCGGGACTGACGCTGGTGCGCGGCATGGAGATGTCGTGCCAGGGGATGGGCGAGGACGGCTGGCCCGTCCCGGTGCATCTGCTGGCCTACCTGTTCGATCCCGCCGACGCCGGCTTCGCCGAGGAACGCGAACGCCTGCGCGCCGAGCGGGTGGCCCGGGTGCGCGCGATGGCCGACAAGATGGTCGCCGACGGGCTGCCCATCGATCCCGACGCGGTGCTGGCCGGCGCGGGCCCGGCGGCCGGTCGTCCGCATCTGGCGCGGGCGCTGGTCGAGGCCGGGGTGGTCGAGAGCGTCGACGCCGCGTTCCAGGAACTGCTGGCCCCGCACGGCCCGTACTACGCCGAGAAGGCCGACACCCCGCTGACCCGCGCGGTCGGACTGATCGCGGCCGCGGGCGGGGTCAGCGTGCTGGCCCATGTGCGGGCGCGCAAGCGCGGCAGGCTGCTCGCCCTCGACGAGATCCGCGACCTGGCCGCCCTCGGCCTGGGCGGTCTCGAGATCGACCACCCGGACCACAGCGCCGCCGATCGCGCGGTCCTGACCGACCTCTCGGCCGAACTCGGCCTGCTGCGCACGGGGTCGTCGGACTACCACGGCAGCAACAAGACCATCGAGATCGGCGCCTGCCGGACCGATCCCGAACAGTTCGAGGCGCTGATCGGCAAGGCGAGCGGGGTGCCGGTGATCGCCCCGTGACGCTGGTGCGCGGGTTCAGCGGCCTGGTCGCGGGCGGAGTGGTCGCGTTGCTGTGCGTGGTGATCGGGGCCGCGGTGATGGGTTCGCGCCGGGACTTCCCCGGGCCGGGCGCCGAATCGCTGACCTGGCATGTGCTCGCGGCGGTGGTCGTCGTGGCCGCCCAGCTCTACGCCGATCGGAGCCGGGGCGTCGCCGCGTTCACCGCCTCGGCGGTCGTGATGATCACGACCGGTGTACTGCTTTGGACACAATGGTGGAGTTGACGAGCGCGTAATGGTTGCGCCCGGGTGAACTGTCCCCGAATATTTCTCTTTGTGAGCAACATCGAGACGGATGTTCTGATCCTGGGCGGCGGGCCCGCCGGGCTCTGGGCCGCCGTCTCGGCCGCGACCGCGGGGGCCAGGGTCGTCCTCGTCGACAAGAGCAGGTGCGGGTCGAGTGGGCCCTCGGTCTACGGCAGCACCATGATCTGGGACGTCGCTCCTGGTCACAGCCGTGCCGACGTGGTGGACACGGCGCTGGTCCGCGGCGGTGGCCTGGGTGACGCCGACTGGCTGCACCGGGTCGCCGACGAGACCCACCGCCGCCTGCGGGTCTGGTCCGGCACCAGGAACCGGGTGCCCGACACCGCGGGCGTCGATCCGCCGGTGGTGCACCTCGACGGCGCGAGCTACCTGCGCAGGCTGCGCCGGGGCGCGCTCGAGGCGGGCGTGCGCATCCTCGATCACCATCCGGCGCTGCAACTGCTCGTCGATCCGGCGGGCACGGTGGTCGGTGCCGCGGGCATCCAGCGGCACAACCGGTTCCGGCCGTGGACCATCCGGGCGGGCGCGGTGGTGGTGGCTACCGGTGGCTGCGCGTTCCTGTCCGGCGGCGCCGGGACCGAGGTGAACACCGGCGAGGGCCTGCTGATGGCGGCCGAGGCCGGCGCCGAGCTGTCCGGGATGGAATTCTCCAGCGCCTACGGGTTGGCGCCGGTGCTGTCGCGGGTGCATCCGAATCCGGCTGTCGCCCCCGGACTCTCGGTGCGTTTCGCCGCGCTCTACGACGAAGCGGGCGCCGAACTCCCCGGCAGGCACACGGCGGCCCTGGCCGCGCTCGCCGACGGCAGGCGGGTCTTCGCGGCGCTGCACGAGGTGCCCGACACCGTCCGGCACTGGCTGAGCAGGCACGGCGCGGTCGACGCGACGGGCCGGGTGCCGGTGCGCGCGGTCCTCGAGGGCACCGTCCTCGGCGCGGGCGGGGTGGCCCTGACCGGACCGGACTGCGCGACCACCGTGCGCGGGCTGTACGCCGCAGGCGCCGTCGCCGGACGCGAGGTCGTGACGGGTGCCGCGGGCGCGACCGGTGGTCTGAGCGGCGCGTGGGCGCTGGCCTCGGGAACCTGGGCGGGGGAGGGCGCCGCCGCCTTCGCGGTGGCCAACGAACGGGCGACCAGCGCGCGTCCGGTCGAGGGCGCCGGTCTCGGCCTGCACGCCCACATCGATCCGCGCTCGGTGATCGGACTGGTCCAGGAGCACACCCTGCCGCTGCGGCGCAGCTACCGGCGCAGTGCGGGTAGCCTGGCCGACAGCATCGCCGAGCTGGACATCATGTGGCCGGGCGCGCAGTTCGAACTGGGCGGCATCGGCGCCGAACGGGTGCGGGCCAGGCAGGCGGCGGCGTTGCTCGCCGTCGCGCGCTGGGCCGGGTACAGCGCGCTGGTGCGGACCGAGAGCCGCGGCATCCACCGCCGCATCGACCACCCGCTGGCGGTGCCGGAGTGGCAGTCGCGATTGCGCTGTGGTGGGCTGGACGAGGTGTGGGTCCGCCGGGCCGTCGCGGACGATCCGCTCGACGGTCAGCTCACCGCGGGCCGTCCCGCCGCGGTGTGATTGTTCACCGCATGTTCCCCTTCAGCTGCGAGTTTTCTCTAACGCCACGGCAATTCGGCGCGGCTACCCTCGATCCATGACGCGCGGCCGGGTGACACACGGAACCGGTTTGGCAACTGGTCGGCCGTGCTGGCAGAATGTTGCGGATTCCCTTCCCTTGCCACCGCCGGGTTCGGGAACCATGGCGGCCTTCCGCCCCGCGACGCACCGTCGCGGCCGAGGGTCGACCCGTTTGTCCGACCGGACCACCCGTCCGGCTCCGCTCGGCGGATCAGTGCCGCGCCACGCGTCCGGTTTTCTCCGGCATTCGCCCTGGCTGCGCACCCTATGAGCGTCATGCAATTCCGTAATCCCGATATACCCGGCGGTAACCGTCCCCCGGTTGAGTCCGACTCGAGCAGGAGTGAAATCGTGTCACCTGTGACTGACGCACCGAATGCCACCGCGGCGCCCAAGGCCGATGACGCAGCGAGCCTCGCTGCCATCACCCACGACGAGATCTTCGCGGGTCACCTCGGCGGCAAGCTGTCGGTCGAGCTCAGCTCCCCGCTCGAGACCCAGCGTGATCTGTCGATCGCCTACACCCCCGGCGTCGCCCAGGTCAGCCGGGCGATCGCGGAGGATGCGGCGCTCACCAAGACCTACACCTGGACCGACCGCCTCGTGGTCGTGGTCAGCGACGGCACCGCCGTGCTCGGCCTCGGCGACATCGGCCCGCGCGCTTCGCTGCCCGTGATGGAGGGCAAGGCCGCGCTGTTCAAGAAGTTCGCCGGCCTGAACTCGATCCCGCTGGTGCTCGACACCACCGATCCGGACGAGATCGTCCAGACGCTGATCCACCTGCGCCCGAGCTTCGGCGCGGTCAACCTCGAGGACATCTCGGCGCCGCGTTGCTTCGAGATCGAGCAGCGGGTCATCGAGGCGCTGGACTGCCCGGTCATGCACGACGACCAGCACGGCACCGCCATCGTGGTGCTGGCCGCCCTCAAGGGCGCGGCCGCGCAGCAGGGCCGCGACATGTCGGCGCTGAAGGTCGTGGTGTCCGGTGCCGGTGCGGCCGGTGTGGCCTGCGCCAACATCCTGCTCGCCGCCGGTGTGCCCGATGTGGTCGTGCTCGACTCCAAGGGCATCGTCAGCACCGGTCGCGACGGCCTCAACGGCGTCAAGGCCGAGCTGGCCGCCCGCAGCAACCCGCGCGGCCTGACCGGTGGCGCCGCGGAGGCCCTCGCCGGCGCCGACGTGTTCCTCGGTCTGTCCGCGGGCACGATCCCCGAGGAGCTCATCGCCTCGATGGCGCCGGAGTCGATCGTGTTCGCCATGTCGAACCCGGACCCGGAGATCCACCCCGAGGTGGCCGCCAAGTACGCCGCGATCGTGGCGACGGGCCGCAGCGACTTCCCGAACCAGATCAACAACGTGCTCGCCTTCCCCGGCGTGTTCAAGGGCGCGCTCGACGCCGGTGCCCGCCGGATCACCGAGGGCATGAAGGTCGCCGCCGCCGACGCCATCTTCGGTGTCGTCGCCGACGAGCTGGCCGTCGACCGGATCATCCCCAGCCCGCTGGACCCGCGCGTGGCTCCGGCCGTCGCCGAGGCCGTGGCCGAGGCCGCGCGCGCCGAGGGCGTCGCCTAGTATCCGCAGCGATATCGACCGAGAGCGCCCCGTTCCCCGGAACGGGGCGCTCTCGCGTTGTCTGGGATCATCGGGAGATGACCACCATCTCCGTGCAGCTCCCCGACGAGGTGCACGCCCAGCTCGCCGCGGCCGCCGATGCCGATGGACTGTCGATGAACGCGGCCGTGGTGACGGCGGTGCAGGAGTGGATCCAGTCGCGAGCCCAGCGGGTCCAGGAGCGCGCCCGGATGCAGCAGGTGCTGGCGGCCGATCCGCACTTGCGGGCACTGCTCGGCGACGACTGATCACCGCTGCGGCACAGCGGCGGTGCGGCCTCGCCGAGCAGGCGGACCCGCACCGATCGGCCGAACTACTCCGTGACCGGCGAGACGTCGGTGCCGACGATCGTCCCGCGCGCGAGTCGCCCGCTGCCCGGCGCGCTGGCCCACACCGCCGCGGCCAGCAGTGCGTCGAGCACCAGCGCGAGCACCGCCACCAGCAGCGCCCCGACCAGGACCAGGTCGTAGCGATAGAGACCGATCCCGTCGAAGATGTAGCGGCCGAGCCCGCCCAGGTTGACGTAGGCGGCGATGGTCGCGGTGGCGACGACCTGCAGGGTCGCGGCCCGCAATCCGCCCAGGAGCACCGGCAGCGCGTTGGGCAGTTCGGCCCGGAACAGGATCTGGCGCTCGGTCATCCCCATCGCGCGCGAGGCGTCGACGACATCGGCGGGCACGTTCGCGATGCCCGCGTAGGCGCCCGCCAGCAGCGGCGGGATACCGACGGTGATCAGCGCCAGCAGCGGCGGGATCAGCCCGAGCCCGAGCAGCAGCACCAGGAAGGTGAGCAGGCCCAGCGTCGGCAGCGCCCGCATGGCGTTGGCGAAGCCGACCAGTAGCGCGCTGCCCCGCCGGGTGTGCCCGATGACCAGACCCAGCGGCACCGCGATCACCGCCGACAGCGCGACCGCGAGGAAGCTGTACCAGAGATGTTGCAGCAGACGGGTGTCGATCCCGGCCGACCCGCCCCAGTTGGCGCCGTCGGTCAGGTACTGCCAGGCGTCGACGAACAGATTCACGCGCGTGCCCCTGTCCGGTCGACGCGCGTGTCGGCGCGGGTCCACGGGGTCGCGAGCTTGCCGAGCAGGAACACCAGCCGGTCGAAGACCAGCGCCAGCACCAGCGTGACGATGATGCCCGCCACGATCTGATCCGGATAGTCGCGCTGGTAGCCCTGGGTGAACAGCTTGCCGAGCCCGCCCACCCCGATCAGCGCGCCCACCGACACCATCGCGATATTGGTGACCACCACGACGCGCAGCGTGGAGACGAATACCGGCAGCGCCAGCGGCATGTCGACGGTGAGGGTCCGGCGCAGCCGGCCGAACCCGATCGCGTCGGCGGCGTCGAGCACCGCGGCGGGCACGGTGTCCAGGGCGGTCGGCACCGCGATCAGCAGCAGCGCCGTGGAATACACGGTGAGCGCGATGATCACATTGAGCGGATCGATGGCCGAGATCCCGACCAGCGGCGGAATGATCACGAACAGCGCCAGCGAGGGAATCGTGTAGGCCAGGCTCGACACCGTCGTGGTGATCTTCCTGGCCCAGCCGGTGCCCCGGATCAGCGCGCCGACCGGGATCGCGATGAGCAGGCCGAGCAGCAGCGGCACCAGCGCGAGCACCAGATGGGTGCGGGTGATCGCCATGACCTCGGCGAAGTTGTCGATCAGGTACCTCACGAGACGTCCTGGTCGAAGAACTCCCGGTTCCGTTCGGCGTCCTCGAAGCCGCGCTGCTCGGCGAGCTGGGTGAGCACATCGGTGGCCAGCAGGCCGCCGCGGACCGCGCCGGCGTCGTCGACGGCCACCCCGATGCCCGAGGGCGAGGAGATCGCCGCGTCCAGCGCCTGGCGCAGGTCACCGTCCGGCGTGAACAGCGAGCCGCCCGCGGACACGCTGGCGGCCAACGGTTTTCCGGCGCGGACCGCTTCCACGCCGGTCACGTCCACCCAGCCGCCCGGCTTGCCGTCGGCGTCGACCACCAGCGCCCACTCGCCGCGCGCCAGCCGCAACCCGGCGACCCCGTCGGCCTCGACGGTCCGGATCGGCGCCAGCGTCACGGCCTCGGCGGTGCGGAACGACAACCCGCGATAGCCGCGATCACGTCCGACGAACCCGGCGACGAAGTCGGTGGCGGGCTGGGCCAGGACCCGCTCGGGCGCGTCGAACTGCTGCAGCACCCCGCCGCGCCCGAACACCGCGATCTTGTCGCCGAGGGTGATCGCCTCGTCGATGTCGTGGGTGACGAACACGATCGTCTTGTGCAGTTCGGCCTGCAACCGCTGCATCTCGACTTGCAGTTCCGCCCGCACCACCGGGTCGACGGCGCTGAACGGCTCGTCCATCAGCAGCACCGGCGGGTCGGCCGCCAGCGCCCGCGCCACCCCAACGCGCTGCTGCTGACCGCCGGAGAGCTGGGCCGGATACCGGTCGGCCAGCGCGCGATCCAGGCCGACCCGGTCGAGGACGTCCAGCGCCGCGGCCCGCGCGGACTTGCGGGAGGCGCCGAGCAGCATCGGCACGGTCGCCACATTGTCGATCACCTTGCGGTTGGGCAGCAGGCCACCGCTCTGGATCACGTAGCCGATGCCGAGGCGCAGCTTCACCGGATCGACCGTGGCGATGTCGCGGCCGTCGATGCTGATGGCGCCCGCGCTCGGCGTCACCATCCGGTTGATCATCCGCATCGAGGTCGTCTTGCCGCAGCCGGACGGACCGACGAAGACGGTGAACGAGCCCGATTCGATCCGCAGATTGAGGTCGCGAACCGCCTGCGTCCCGTCCGGATAGGTTTTGTCGATACCGCGGAATTCGATGTCGGACAACGGATTCTCCTAGTGGACGCGCGCCTAGCCGATCGGGGAGTTGAGTCCCTGCGCGGTGATCCAGGCGAGCGCGGCGGCCTTCGGTTCGATCTTGGCATCGCCCGAGACGGCGGTGTTGAGCGAGATCAGTTCGGTGGTGGTGAGTTTCGCCGATACGGCATCGAGTACGGCCACCGCCTTGTCGGTCTTCTTGGCGGCGTTGAACAGCGGCACCACATTCTGGGCCGCGAAGTTGCTCTTCGGATCGGCCAGCACGACCAGGTTGTTCTGGGCGATGGCCGGCGAGGTGGTGAAGATATCGGCCGCGGTGACCTGGCCGTCGACCAGCGCGCGCACCGTCGCCGGACCGCCGCCGTCGGCGATCGGCACGAAATTCGCGTCGCTGATGTCGAGCCCGTAGTTCTTCTTCAGACCGGGCAGCCCGCCGGGGCGCTGCGCGAATTCGGCGGGCGCGCCGAATTTCACCTCGGCCGAATGCGGCGCGAGGTCGGCGATGCTCTGCAGGTTCCACCGATCGGCGGTCGCGCGGGTGACGACCACGGCATCGGAATCCTGCCCCGGGGCCGGCGTCGCGATGGCCAGGTCGCTGCCCAGCGCTGTGGTCAGGGCCGCGTTCACGTCGGCCGCGGAGGTGGCGGTGGCGTTCTTGTCCAGATACTGCAGCAGGTTGCCGGTGTATTCCGGGATCAGCGAGATCGCGCACTGGCGTAAGGCGGGGATGTAGGCCTCGCGGCTGCCGATGTTGAACTTCGTGTCGACCTTGAAACCGTTGATCCGCAGGACCTCGGTGTAGATGTTGGCGACGGTCTCGGACTCGGGGAAATTGGCCGAACCGATGATCAGCGCGTCGCTGGCGCAATCGCCCTTGGCGGCCAGTGGGTCGGAGTTGCCGCAGGCGGAGACGATCATGGCGGCGGCCAGCGCGACTGCGGCTGCCAGCACCCGGCCCGCCCGGACCGCGAGGCGGCGTGCCGGTCGACGTTGTCCGTGCGAAGAGGAGGCGAACGCGGTTTTCACTGGTGTCCTTCCGGCAAAGGCGGGCAGTGCGCTGTGCATGCGACCCTGGGGCCGCAGGTACATTCTGGTAGTTCATACTGCCCGCGTCGCGCCGAATTGCGTGGGTTGACCGCAAATACAGGAAGTTGGTGTCGCCGGATGGTGTCGGGAGCGGTGCGCCGGAAGCTGGCTGCGCTACTGGTCACCACCTGGGCTTTCACCACCGTTTCGTGTGGGGCCGACGAGCCGCGGAACGTGGTCGCGGTGGGTGCGGATTCCTCGGCGGAATCGTTGGTGCTCGCCCAGATCTATGCCCAGGCGCTGGCCCGCACCGGCACCCCGACCGCCGTCGTCCGCGACTCGGCGAATCCGCAAGCCGACCTCGACGCGGGCCGGATCGCGGTCCTGCCCGCCCGCGACGGCGCGCTGCTCGACCGCTGGAACCCGGCCGCCCCCGCCCGCACCCCCGAGGACGTCGTCGCCGCTGTCAACGCCGCGCTCCCGCAGGGCCTGTCGGCCTCCGACGCCGCCGACGGCACCGACCTGCGCTCCCGCCTCCTGGTCACCGAGGAGTTCGCCGCCCGCGACACCGTCCGCACGCTGGCTGCCCTGACCCCGCGCTGCGCCGACCTCACCGCCGGCTACACCGAACTTCCCGGCTTCACCTACACCACCCCGGCCCCCGCCACGATCGCCGACTGCGCCTTCGCCACGACCAGGCACTACCCGGACCCGCAAGCGCTCGGAAAAGCCCTGCGCGACGGCGAGATCCAGGTGGGCATCGTCAACGGCCCGCCCGCCGACGCCGCGGCCGGTCTGGTCGTCCTGGACGACCCGAAATACGCCCTGCGGGCCCAGAACATCCTGGCTCTCTACCGCTCCGGCCACTTCGACCGCGTCCAGCTGAAGAAACTCAACTACGTGGCGGGCGAACTGACCACCGAGGGGCTCACCGACCTCGTCCACCAGGTTCGGACGGGCACCGACCCGGCCATCGCCGCCCGCGCCTGGCTCGACGCCCACGGTCTCTAGCCACTGTCACCCGTCGGTTCTGTTGGTCGACCCCGGCCGCAGCACCCGGCGTCGGGGCAGCGCGGGCCCCTAGAGGTCGGCCACGCAGAAGACGCGGGGGATCGGGATGCCACCGGGGGTGTAGGTGAACGACGAGGTCGCGCCCGCGACGTTCGCGCACTGGGCGGAGCTCGCGGCGACCTTCAGGATGCGGTACTTCGCGTCACGGCCGCCGCAGTCGGCGATCTCGAGGTTAGGGGTGATCGTGGTCGGGCGCAGGCAGTCACCGGCTTCGGCGTTCTCCAGCGAACGTGTGGTGTCGACCTCCTTGTGCGCCAGGCAGAAGATCAGGTCGGGGCCGAGCTTGGGCATCGTGCCGGTGCCGACCGTTTTCAGCTCCCAGGTGTAGGTCACCTCGGTGCCGGTCACGCTGTCGCAGGCGAAGTTCGCCAGGCCGCCCTCCTGGCGGTCGAGCACCTTGTACACCGCCGCCGGGTCGGTGCACGGCAGCTTGCGTGCCCGGTCCGAGGACTCGGTGACACAGTCGCCCTGCTGCGCGGCATTGACCGCCTGCGCGGGGTCGGCGCCCTTGTCTCCCAGGCAGATCTGCGTCGAGTCCTCGTAGTACGTGTAGGTCACCCCGGCGACGTTCTTGCACGAGTACTCCCCGCTCCCGAGCTTCTTCAACACCACGAAGTCCGCCTCGGGCGCGGCACACCCCACCTCGGTGAAGTCCTCCCCGTCCTGCCGCACGCACTCGCCCTGCTCGACGGAATTCGTCGCCTGCTCGATCACCGAACACCCGCTGACCACCAGCGCGATCCCCGTCAGGACAGCAAAAACCCAGTACCGCAAGATATTTCCTCCCCCGCATCCCCCGGATGCCTTCCGAATCCGCAGTATTCAACCACGCCGAACCGACACCCCCGAACCGAGCAACAGCGCGTCGGGGTGCCCTGACTCCCAGCTATCCGGTGGTCGACGAGAACACCCGCGCGAGGTCAGGGCACCAGCTGGGGATTCAACGTCACCGCGGCCGCGCCGATGCCCGCGCCGACGAGGCCGCCGATTCCGGCAGCCGGCAAACCGGCGATGCCCGCCCCGATGGCGGCGCCGACCGCCACCCCCAGGGCGGCGCCGACGGCGATGGACGGCGCCGCGATCACCGCCTCCGCGGCCAGGCCGGCGAGGAAGATCGGCACGTCGATGAGGCAGCCGGTGGTGACACAGCCGACCATCGAGCTGATGAGCACACCCGCGGCGACGGTGCCGATGCCGATCAGGAATCCGGCTCCGGCACCGATGACACCGCCGACGACAGCGCCGGGCACGGCGCCGACGATCGCGGCGGGAATACCGGCCGCCGCGGCACCGACTCCGGCGCCGACCAGCGCTCCGGTGCCCACCTTGCCGGGATCGGCGAGCGGCGCGTCGATGGACATGAGCGCTTCGGCCGGAGTCGCGACGGGCCGGAACGAGACCTGGCGGTCATCGACCCGGACCACGTGCTGGTCGTCGACGGTGACGGTGTGGCCGTCGATCGTCATCGTCCGATCGTCGACGAACGTGATGGCGTGCCCGTCGTAGCTCGTAGCGCGTTCGGCGCTCGAGACCACCGGTGCGACCGGAGCCGCCGAGGCGATATCCGCACCGGTCACCGCGATCGCCACCGGCAGCGCGCACAGGACGAGCGCTCGGCTGAACCTTCTGGTGGCATGGCGACGAGTCATGGTCCCCCCCTAATTCTTTCGATCGAATTTCTCTGAGACGGGACGATTCAACATCAACGGAATTCGGAAATTCAAAATTTGTGATGCTGCGAACCCTGGATACCCTTCGAGAGGTGGATCACATCGTGCGCTCCGATGGGTGAACGCTGAGCCTCAGCGTGCCGCGGTGACCCGGAGGTCGACCTTGCTGCCGAAAGTCGCGTCCTCGATGGGAACCCCGTCGCTCCTGGATGAACTTCTGGATCAACGCGGTCGCCCGGGTCGGACACCACTGTGCTGAAAAGTTCGCTTGTCAGTCTCTGTTCCGCTCCGTATATTCCTACTGGAATATTTGGTGTGGAACACGGACCTGCGCGCAGGCGCGGGAGTGGAGGTGGGAGCGGTGGGGCAGCCGGGTCGCAACGCGATGACACCGTTGGCCATCGCGGTCCTCGCACTGCTGGACGAACGGCCAATGCATCCCTACGAGATGTATCAAGTGCTGATGGCTCGGCGGGAAGACCTGCTGGTCAAGGTACGTCCGGGTTCGCTGTATCACGTGGTCGCCCGGCTGGCGGCCGACGAACTGGTGCGCGCCGAAGGCACCGAGCGCGAGGGCAATCGGCCCGAACGGACCACCTACCGGATCACCGACATCGGCCGCGACACGCTGCGCGGACGCATCACCGATCTCCTGCGCACCCCGGTGCAGGAGTTCCCGATCTTCCGGGTCGCGCTCGCCGAGGCGCACACCCTGCCGAGCGAGCGGGTCGTCACCCTGCTGCGCGAGCGGGCCGGGCATCTGGGCGAGGCGCTGGCCGATGTCGACGCCATGATCGGCTGGGCCCGCGCCCACGACACCCCGCGCCGGTACTGGTTCGTCCTGGAGTACATCCAGGCGACCATCCAGGCGGAACTGACCTGGATCGAGGGGTTCGCCGCCGACCTCGACGGTGGCCTCGTCGAGTGGGAGAAATTCGATCCCGAGACCGGCGAACGCCGCACCGACGACGCCGTGTCCCCGCACGAATGGCCGCCGGGGGATCACCCCGACGCCGCGCCACGACCCCGGTGGGCGGCCGGCGCCGCCCGCGACTGATATCCCGAGCTCATCTTCCGATAGGAACGAATTCGATGACCACCCAACGTAATCCGTGGCTAGCGCTGTTCGCGCTGGTGGTCGGGTTCTTCATGATCCTGCTGGACATGACGATCGTCGCGGTCGCCAACCCGGCGATCATGACGGACCTGAGCACCGATATCTCCAATGTCATCTGGGTGACCAGTGCCTACCTGCTCACCTACGCGGTGCCGCTGCTGGTCACCGGCCGCCTCGGTGACAAGTACGGTCCCAAGAACATCTACCTGATCGGCCTGGCGATCTTCACCGGCGCCTCGCTGTGGTGCGGCCTGTCCGGTTCCATCGGCATGCTGATCGCCGCGCGCGCCGCGCAGGGCATCGGCGCCGCGCTGATGACCCCGCAGACGATGGCCGTCATCACCCGCACCTTCGCACCGGACAAGCGCGGTGCCGCGATGGGCCTGTGGGGCGGCGTCGCCGGGCTCGCGACGCTGGTCGGGCCGATCCTGGGCGGCGTGCTCGTCGACAACCTGGGCTGGGAGTGGATCTTCTTCGTCAACGTCCCGGTCGGCATCATCGCGTTCGGTCTGGCCGTGTGGCTGGTGCCCGCGCTGC
This sequence comes from Nocardia sp. MH4, assembly GCF_019266065.1. Taxonomy (GTDB): domain Bacteria; phylum Actinomycetota; class Actinomycetes; order Mycobacteriales; family Mycobacteriaceae; genus Nocardia; species Nocardia canadensis. The sequence continues at coordinate 112,922 of NZ_LPNR01000111.1, forward strand.
CGACCAGCGACCACCGGTTCGACGTCGTCGGCGTCGTGCTCAGCGGTATCGGCATGACGGCGCTGGTCTTCGGTATCCAGGAGGGCAACACGCAGGACTGGTCGCTGCGGATCTGGCTGCTGATCGGGTTCGGCGTGCTCATGCTGATCGCGTTCGTGATCAACCAGGCCCGTAACCGGGGCGAGCCGCTGGTGCCGATGAGCCTGTTCCGCGACCGCAACTTCTCGCTGTCGAACCTGGCCATCGCCGCGATGGGCGCCGCGGTCACCTCGATGATGGTGCCCTCGTACTTCTATCTGCAGGCGGTGCGCGAGATGTCGCCGACCGTCTCGGCGCTGGTGTTCGCGCCGATGGCGATCGTCACCGGATTCGCCGCGCCGTTCGTCGGCAAGTTCTCCGACCGGCTGCCGCCGCGACTGGTGCCGACGATCGGGTTCACCCTGTTCGCCGGGTCGACCTTCGCCTTCGCCGCGCTGATGACGCCGGATTCGCAGATCATCTGGTTCCTGCTCGCCGCGGCCGTCGCCGGTCTGGCCAATGCCTGCATCTGGGCGCCGTTGGCCTCCACGGCCACGCACAACCTTCCGGTCACCCAGGCCGGTGCGGGCGCCGGTGTCTACAACACCACCCGCCAGGTCGGCTCGGTGCTCGGTAGCGCCGCGATCAGCGCGTTGATCGCGGCTCGCCTGACCGCCAACGGTCTCGGCGGTGGCGGTCCGGTCGGCGAGGGCGCGGCCACCGGCCCGCTCCCGCCGCAGATCCTCGACGAGTTCAGCACTTCGCTGGCCCAGTCGATGCTGCTGCCCGCCGCCATCCTGATCATCGGTGTGATCGCCTCCGCGCTGTTCGTCAGCCACGGTGCGTCGGGGGCCGCCCCCAAGCCCGAGCTGGCGAAGGCCGACGCCGGCGCCTGAATCGTTCGACCGCTGCCCGTCTCGCCCCGCGCGAGACGGGCAGCACTCGTTTTCCACCGCGGCGCGGCGCGTCGACGGCCGACCCGGGCCGGTCAGCGCGCGGTCGGTGGCCGTGGCCGACTTCCGGCGGCGGCGCGCCGGTGACCAGGGGTGTTGGTGCGCCGCCAGGGTGGGTAGTCTGCCCGGAATGACAGCACGTTCTCTTTCGCGATTCGTGTCTGCAGCACTCCTGGCAGCCGCGATTCCGCTGGTAACGCCCATCCACTCCGCGTCCGCGGCGTCGTGTTCCGACATCGAGGTGGTCTTCGCTCGCGGCACCGCCGAGCCCGGTGGCGAGCTCGGGATCACCGGCGCGTCCTTCGTCGAAGCGATCCGCCTGAACTCCGGGGGCCGTTCGGTCGGCGCCTACGGGGTCGGCTACCCCGCGAGCAGCGACTTCGCCGACCGGCTCGCCTTCGCGCGCACCGTGGTGCGTGGCATCAACGACGCCCAGCGGCGGGTCGAGTACGTCGCCGCCAACTGCCCGGCCGCGCGGATCGTGCTCGGCGGGTACTCCCAGGGTGCGGCGGTGGCCGGGTTCGCCACCGGCACCGGGGTGCCCGAGGGTGTCCCGGCGGAGTACCGGTCCTACCTGCCCGCGCCGTTGGCGCCCGAGGTGGCCGAGCATGTCGCCGCGGTCGCGCTGTTCGGCAAACCGTCGGATCGGTTCCTGGCCGACGCGGGCGCGCCCGCCCTGGTGATCGGCGCGCCCTACACGGGCAAGACCATCGACCTGTGCATCGATGCGGACAACATCTGCGACGGGTCCCCGCTCGGCCAGCCCAATGCCCTGCACACCCTCTACAGCGTCAACGGAATGACCCTCACCGCGGCACAATTCGCGGCGCAGCGGTTCTAGGAACGGAGCGTAAAGGCCGGTCGCGCGGGCGCGACCGGCCTTTCGCTGTCAGGCGACCTGGAGCGTGAGGGTGGGATAGCCGGTCGCGCCGTCCGGGATGACGTCGCGCTGGACCGCGGTCTGCGGCGCCCCGGTGTCGTCGATGGCGCGGGCGCGGATGGTGTGCTGACCGGCGGTGGCGTCCCAGTCGTAGACCCACTGGCGCCAGGTGTCGATCGAGACCTCGGTCGAGAGCCGGGCGGGCCGCCAGTCGCCGTTGTCGATCTGCACCTCGACGCCGGTGATGCCGCGATGCTGCGCCCAGGCGACGCCGGCGATGGTGGTGCGGCCTTGCGGAATCCGGCCGCGGCCACGCGGGGTGTCGATCCTGGTGCCGGTCTTGATCGGGCCCCGGGCCGACCAGCCGCGCCGGGTCCAGTAGGCGCTGGCCTGGTCGAAGCGGGTCACCTCCAGTTCGGTGACCCACTTGGTGGCCGAGACGTAGCCGTAGAGGCCGGGCACCACCAGCCGCGCCGGATAGCCGTGCTGGATCGGCAGCGCAGCGCCGTTCATCCCGATCGCCAGCAGCGCGTCGCGGCCGTCGGTGAGCGCGGCCAGCGGACTGCCCGCCGTCCAGCCGTCCTTGCTGTGGGACAGCACCATGTCGGCGTCGGGCCGCGGGCCCGCCTCGGCGAGCAGTTCGTCGAGCCGGTAGCCGAGCCAGCGGGCATTGCCGATCAGATCGCCGTTGATCGGGTTGGACACGCAGGCCAGCGTCACCACGTATTCCACCGGGGTCCGGCGCGCGAGATCGTCCCAGGTGAGCACGATTTCGCGATCCACCATGCCGTGGATGCGCAGTGACCAGTCGGCGGTGGACACCTGGGGAACGATCAGCGCGGTATCGATGCGGTAGAACTCGTCGGCGGGGGTGAGATACGGCGTGAGGCCGGGAACTCGCAGGTCGGCGTCGGCGGGCAGCTCCGGCAACGGCGTTGCGGGACCGGGCAATTCGACGGTGGCCCGCTCCGCCGACACGTCACCGCGCGCACCACCGAGCAGTCGTCCCGCGAGTCCGGCCCCGAGCGCCAGCACGCCGGTCGCGGCGATCCCGCCGAGCACCCGCCGCCGCCCGGCGGACACCGCCGCGCGCGACTCGACGGCCCTGATCGCCGCCGGACCGGCCGTCGCGCCGGCGCCGACGACTGTCTCGCCCGCGGTGTCGGCTCCCGCCGCCTCGCCCGTCGATCCGGGCGGAGCCGACGCGTCATCGATGCGCCGGGTCAGCCCGCGCAACGCGAGAATTCCTGCCGCGGTGCCGATCAGGGCGGGTAGCGCGCCGCCGAACCCACCGACCCGGCCCGCCCCGATGACCGCGGCGATCAGGCCGAACACGGCGAACACGACCGATCCGACCGGCCGGGTGACCCGCTCGAACCAGCCCGCCAGACCGGCGACGAGGACCGCCACGATGCCCATGCATACGAACAGCACGGCCTTGTCGTTGCGGCCGAAACTCTGGATCGCCCACTCGCGGAGGCCGTCCGGGGTGTGATCGACGACGGTCGCCCCGAGCGCGTACGCGGGCGCGCTCCCTGTACCGGTGAACACCGCGACCAGCTCGGCCACGCCGAGGACCAGCGCGGCTGCCGCGATTCCGGCCACTACCCGCAACAACGCCATACCAGCGAGCCTACGTCGCGCGCGGCGACACCGACCTGTGGCGGCGGAACGGCTGCGGCGGCCACCCCTTGAAAACTACACTGTGTAGTAGAACTGAATCCGCCCTCGGCAGGAGGCTCCCATGCCCGAGACCACAGCCCCCGAGACCACCCTGCGCGCGGCCACCGCCGTGTTCGCCGTCGCGCTCCTCGTCCACGGCGCCGACCATCTACGCCGGGGGATGAACGTCACCTCCGCCCTGGTCAACGCGCTCGGGACGATCCAGCTCCTGTTCGCCCTGCTCGTCGTCTTCCTGGTGTTCCGGCGCCACGCCGCGGCGCCACTGGGCGCGGCGATCGTCGGGTTCGCCAGCGCGGCGGGCTTCTTCGTCGTGCACCTGCTGCCCGACTGGTTCGGCCCGCTCAGCGACAGTTTCGTCAACGCGCCCGTGCGGGCGAACGTCACCGGGTTCTCCTGGTTCGCCGCTCTGTTCGAGATCGGCGCCGATCTCGTCGTCGGTCTGGCCGGGCTGCGCGTCCTGCGGGAACGGGCCGCGGCCGTCGCCTGAAACGCCGGAAGGCCGGTTGCGCGAACGCAACCGGCCTTCCGGACAGGCGGGGACTACGAGTAGATCTTGTCGACCTCGCCCGCGTACTGCTTCATGACGACGGCGCGCTTGAGCGACATCTTCGGGGTGAGCTCGCCACCCTCCTGGGTCCAGTCGACCGGGAGGATGCGGATCTTCTTGATCGCCTCGGCCTTGGAGACCTTCTTGTTGGTCTCGGCGACCGCGGCCTCGACCTCGGCGACCAGCGTCGGGTTCTCGATCAGGGCCTCGATCGCGGTGTCGGCGGCGACGCCGTTGCGCTCCTTCCACCCCGGCAGTGCCTCCGGGTCGAGGGTGATGAGCGCGCCGATGAAGGGCTGGCCGTCACCGACGACCATGACCTGGCTGATCAGCGGGTGCGCGCGCAGGGAGTCCTCGAGCACGGCGGGGGAGACGTTCTTGCCGCCCGCGGTGACCAGGATTTCCTTCTTGCGGCCGGTGATGGTGATGAAGCCGTCGGCGTCGATGGCGCCCAGGTCGCCGGTCTTGAACCAGCCGTCCTCGAACGCTTCCTCGGTGGCCTCGGCGTTGCCCCAGTAGCCGTTGAACACGACCGAGCCCTTGAGCAGCAGCTCGCCGTCCTCGGCGATCTTGGCCGCGTGGCCCTGGATCGGGCGGCCCACCGAGCCGACCCGGATGTGCTGCGGGGTGTTCACGCTGAACGCGGCGGTGGATTCGGTCAGACCGTAGCCCTCGTAGATGGTGACGCCGACGCCACGGAAGAAGTGGCCGAGGCGCGCGCCCAGCGGCCCGCCACCGGACACCGCGGCCAGGCACTGGCCACCGAGCGCGGCACGCAGCTTGCTGTAGACCAGCTTGTCGAAGACGAAGTGCTTCAGCTTCAGCACCAGGTCGGGGCTGCCCTTTTCGAGCGCCTCGCTGTAGGCGATGGCGGTCTCGGCGGCGGCGTCGAAGATCTTGCCCTTGCCGCCGTCGTGCGCCTTCTGCTTGGCCGAGTTGTAGACCTTCTCGAACACGCGCGGCACGGAGAGGATGAAGTCCGGCTTGAACTCGCCGAACTGCTCGACCAGGGTCGTCCAGTCCGAGCTGTGGCGGATGGTCACCTTGGAATCGAAGGCGATCAGCGCGACCGCGCGGGCGAACACGTGCGCCAGCGGCAGGAACAGCAGGGTCTTCTGGCCCTCGGAGACGAAGGCGGACAGCTCGATGCCGCCCGACCGCGACTCCGCGTACAGGTTCGCGTGGGTCAGCTGGACGCCCTTGGGGCGACCGGTGGTGCCCGAGGTGTAGATCAGGGTGGCCGGGGAAGCCGCGCCGACCTGCTTGCGACGCTCGTGCACCACGGCGTCGTCGAGATCGGCGCCGCGCTCGGTCAGCGTGTCGACCGCGCCCTTGTCGATCTGCAGGGTCTCGGCCAGAGCGGGCAGCGAGCCGGCTTCGATCTCGTCGATCGTGGCGCGGTGCTTGTCGTTCTCGACGACCAGGAGCTTGGTCTCGGAGTCCTGCAGGATCCACTTGGCCTGCTCGGCGGCCGAGCTGTCGTAGATCGCGACGGTGACGCCACCGGCGGCCCAGATCGCGAAGTCCAGCAGGGTCCACTCATAGCGAGTGGCTGCCATGATGGCGACCCGGTCGCCCAGTTCGATGCCCGAGGCGATGAGGCCCTTGGCGACGCCGATAACGGCCTGCTCGAACTGCTTCGCCGTGACGTCGTTCCAGCCGCCGCTGCCGTTCGGGACGTTGAACAACACCGTGTTCGGCGTCTCCGCGGCGAAGCGGAAGACGTTGTCGGAATTGTTCGCATCGTCCGGGATGGTGTAGGAAGCCGGAACTTCGAACTCTCGCATCAGTGCCCTTCCAGTGGGTTCTACTCGCCAGTAATCTACGACACGTTCGGCCGGGCCGCGATATCGCCGTCCGAAAATCCTGTCACCAGGACTTATCGTAAATCGTCGATCGAAACTGGCTGAATTGCTTCTCGCAGGAACTCTGCGAGTTCGCTGAGCGCCAGCGCTGCCTCGGTGACCAGCGCGGCCTGCAGTTGCGCGACATGCCAGAGGCCGCGGGTTTCGGTGAAGCGGACGTGCACACCCGCGCCACGCAGGGCTGAGACGAGCTGAGTGCACTGGTCGTGCAGGAGTTCGCTCACGTCGACCTGCACGTAGGTGGGTGGCAGGCCGATCAGGTTTCCGGTGAGCGGGGCGTAGCCCGCGTCGGTGGCGGCGCCGTCGCCGAGGTAGAAGGCGGCGCACGCTTGCGACCACGCCCGGTTGATCACCAGGTCGCGGCTGCGGCTGGGCACCTGGGTCGGGTCGACCCAGGGCGCGATGAGGCCCAGCGCGGCGGGCGTCATCGCGTGTCGTTCGATCAGTCGCTGGGCCAGCGCCAGCGACAGACCACCGCCCGCCGAATCGCCGGCGAGGCAGATCTGCTCGGGCCGGTAGCCGACGTTGTCCACCAGGTCGAGGAACGCCGCCTCGGCGTCGTCGAGACCGGCGGGCAGCGGATGCTCCGGGGCCAGGCGGTAGTCCAGCGAGTACACCGCGCAGGAGGTCTCCCTGGCCAGCCGCGCGACCAGCGAACGGTGGGTGGCCAGCGAACCGACGACGTAGCCGCCGCCGTGCAGGTACAGGATCGCGCCCGCGGCGCGCTCCGGCGGGACCGCCCGGGTACGCGAACCCGGGATGGCGGTCTCGGCGATGACCCGCTCGGCCGGGCGGCCGCCCAGCTGCAGATGCTGCACGACGGAACCGTCGGGCATCAGCTGCAGCCGGGAGACCACGTCGAGCAGGGCGCGTTGCACCGCGACCGGCAGCCGTGCGTTGAGCGTCACCCGGAACACCGGGTCGAGTACGGCACGGGCGATCGGCAGCGGAATCGTGAACTCGCGCATGGTTTTCCTACGGGGCTAGTCGCGTCAGTGCGGCATGAAGCGGCCGTTGACCACGGCCGAGATCCGGTTGTACCCCGAAGCGAGGAAGCGCACGCTCACATCGAGCACCTTGGCCTCCCAGCCGATCAGCACGCGCGCGTGCCCCTTGCGCACACCCTCGGTGATGGTCTGCGCGGCCATCTCCGGGCTGTGGATCGCCAGGTACTTGTCGAACAGCGAGGCGGTGTTGGCCCCGTCGATGCCCTCGGCGTAGGTGGCGTTGCGGGCCACCGCGGTCTTGATGCCGCCGGGGTGCACGCAGGTGACCTTGACCGGCGCCTTGGCGATCTTCATCTCCTGGTACAGCGCCTCGGTGAAGCCGCGCACCGCGAACTTGGCCGAGTTGTAGGCCGCCTGGCCGGGCACGGTGACCAGGCCGAACAGGCTCGACACGTTGACGACGTGGCCGTCGCCGGACTCGATCAGCATCGGCAGGAACGCCTTGGTGCCGTTGACGACGCCCCAGAAATCGACGTCCATGATGCGTTCGATGTCTTTGAAGTCGGTCTTGACGACGTCACCGTGGTAGGCGATGCCGGCGTTGTTGTAGATCTGGTGCACGACGCCGAAGTGCGCCTTCACCGAGTCGGCGTAGAGCAGGAACGCCTCGCGCTCGGCGACGTTGAGCCGGTCGGCCTTGACCTGCGCGCCCAGTCCCTCGACGATGCGCACGGTCTCGGCCAGGCCCTCGGCGTCGATATCGGACAGCGCCAGCTTGGCGCCACGGCGAGCCAGGTTCTCGGCGAGCGCGCGGCCGATGCCGGAGCCGGCGCCCGTGATCACACAGACCTTGTTCGTGAAGTAAGCATCTTTGCTCACTGTGCTGCCACCACTTTCAGTTCGGTGTCGGAGTCGGTCGAAGAAGTCGTGTCGTAGGCAGCGACATCGAAATTCTTGGTCAGCCTACGGAACTGGAAGGTGAAATCGGGCCACAGTGTGGTGTTGTTGCCGTGCTTGTCCAGGTACCAGCTGGCGCAGCCGCCGTTCATCCAGACGCTGTCGGCCATCTTCGCCTGCAGTTCGGTGTTGTACGCGCGCACGGCCTCCGGGCGGACCTCGACGGTGCGCAGGTTCTGCTTGTCGATGGTGGCCAGGGCGTCGGCGACATAGTTGATCTGCGACTCGATCATGAACACCATCGAGGTGTGGCCGAGGCCGACGTTCGGGCCGAGCAGGAAGAACATGTTGGGGAAGTTCTCGATGGTCGAGCCCTTGTAGCCGCGCTGGCCGACCTCGTCGAACTGCTCGGACAGGGTCTGTCCGGTGCGACCGGTGATGGTCTCGAAGGCCGGGGAGTCGGTGACGTGGAAGCCGGTGGCCACGATCAGCGCGTCGATCTCGCGCTCGGTGCCGTCCTTGGTGACGATCGAGCCGGCCTTGACCTCGGCGATGCCCTCGGTGATCACCTCGACGTTGTCGCGGTCGATCGCCGGGTAGTACTCGTTGGAGATCAACATGCGCTTGCAGCCGATGCGGTAGTTCGGGGTGACCTTGGCGCGCTTGATCGGGTCGCGGACCTCGGCCAGCAGCTTGCCGCGAGAGATGGTCTCGAAGATCTTCATCAGCGCGGGGTACTTGGCCAGGCCGACGACCTGGGTCTCGCGGGCGGCGTAGATGGCCGCGCGGGACAGGCGCTGCACGCCCGGAATGTACTTGAACGCCAGGCGTTCCGGCAGGAAGTACGGGCGGTCCATGCGCGGCAGCAGCCACGGCGCGGTGCGCTGGTAGAGGTCGAGGTGGGCGACCTTGCCCGCGATGGCGGGCACGATCTGGATGGCCGAGGCGCCGGTGCCGATCACCGCGACGCGCTTGCCCGCGAGCTCGACGCTGTGGTCCCAGCGGGCCGAGTGGAAGATCTCGCCCTCGAACTCGTTGATGCCCTTGATGTCGGGCAGCGACGGCTCACACAGGGCGCCGACCGCGGAGACCACGGTGTCGGCGGTGAAGTCGCCCTTGCTGGTGGTGATGTCCCAGCGGGCGGTCTCGGCGTTCCAGCGCATGCCCAGCACATCGCAGTCGAACAGGTGCTTGTCCAGCACATTGTTCTGCTCGGCGACCTTGCGGATGTAGGCCTGGATCTCGCCCTGCTTGGAGAACGAGCGCGACCAGTCCGGGTTCAGCGCGAACGAGTAGGAGTACAGGTGCGACGGCACGTCGCACGCGGCGCCGGGGTAGGTGTTGTCCCGCCAGGTGCCGCCGACATCGCTGCCGCGCTCCAGGACGAGGAAATCCTCGCGGCCTTGCTGGCGCAGCCGGATGGCCATTCCGAGGCCCGCGAACCCACTGCCGACGATGATCGTCTTGACGTGGCGGGCGGCACGGTCGGCGACAACTTTGTCTGTAACCTTGCGACTCATGTAATGCAGACTACGTTCTTATTGAGCCGGAGTCAACAGCTATTGAACCAGGTTCAGTAGTGGCTAGGATGGACGACGTGAGTATCAGGAGTTCCGGCGAGACCAAGCGTGTCCGGCTCAGCCCCGAGGAGCGGCGGCTGCAGCTGATCACCCTGGGCGCCGAGATGCTGGCCGAGCGATCGCTCGAGGACATCTCGGTCGACGACATCGCCAAGCAGGCCGGCATCTCGCGGGGGTTGCTGTTCCACTACTTCGCCTCCAAGCAGGAGTTCCACGAGGCGATCGCCCGGCACGTGAGCGCCGAGTTCTTCGCGGCCGTCACCCCCAATCGCGAGCTGTCGCTGTTCGACATGCTGCGCGACTCGATCGAGCGGTTCGTCGACTACGCCACCGAGCACTCCGCGTCCTACCGCTCCGTGCTGCGCGGGCCCGCCAGCATCACCCCCGACCTCCTCGACTACGTCAACGAAACCCGCGGCGCCATCGCCGATCTCATCGTCAGCGAGCTTCCCCTACCCCCCGACGACCCCGACCTCGCCCGCCTCACCCTCGCCATCCGCGGCTGGATCGCCTTCGTCGAGGAAACCATCCTCACCTGGATGACCGAAAAGCCCATCACTCGAGAACAATTGGTTGACCTACTCGTCGAATCCCTCCCCGCCCTGGCCTTGAGTCCAGCCCTCATCGCCGCGCTGCAGGGCTGAGTCTGCCGTTCGGTGCTGACTGACACGCGCGGTCCCGCGACTGGATTCTATTGGCCGCGGAACTCGAGATGGACTATGTGCACGTTGGCGGTGCGCTCGTCGATGACGACAGCGCGGATCATCGAGTCGCCTTCCTTCGACACGAACATATCCTGGGCTTCCTTCGCGTGAGGCGAAGTCGAAAGCGGTGGTCCGGCAATTATTTCACGGTTGGCAGCCGAGACGCCTTCCGTGAATGGCTTGGAAAATTTCGACTCGTTCAACATCCAGGTCAGGTCGGCGGGGGAGACTTCCACGGCCAGTTTGAAATTCGGATCGCGGTGGTAGTCGTCTCTGGCTAGCAGCACTTTCGCGCCCGACGGTAGCTGCCAGTCGCCGAATTCGAGGGCAGCCTGAGTCAAGGCGGGGCCCTGCAGGGGGTGCGACTCGTCGTTCGCTGTGCTGTGCCCAAGCGAGGTGCAACCGGTTCCGGCAACGACTCCCACGACGGCAGTGGTGAGGAAGAAAACTTGGACCGTTCTCTTGTGAAATGTCATTCCAACTTCTCCGTTGGGCTGGCTACAATCTTGCGGAACTATCTGTTGGGTGGAAGGTTGATGTCCCCTTCTTGGGGGAGGTCGCCCTCGAACTTGTATATCCAGGATGATCCGAACTGATTGAACTCCTTGGCCAGACCAGCTGTGTGGAGTGAGCCGAGCTGCGCATCGGTGACTTTGACTCCCTGAATTACGGTGCTCTTGGTTCCGTCCCAATTGTACCGGTCGAACATGTGAACGACATATTCCATTAGAATGTGAGGTTGAGCGCCACTCGACGGCGTGATTGTGACTACTCCGGTCACGGATATCTCGACTGCGGCCATGCCGAGAAACCAGTCCTCGCACTCTTCCTGTGAGATTGCGAAGTCCGCCCAATCTACAAAAAGCTCAATGGGCTTGTTATGGTTAGTCGGATCTTTGGAAAGTGTCACGATCTTATCTGTGATGAGGAAGTCTATGTATTTCTTTACACTGGGAACGTCCTTCATGACTTCGGTTGGGTCGATCCACATGTCATCGCCGGAGTTGCCGAGGTAGTGGCGCATTCCGCGGGCTGCATTGTGTAGTCCGGCGAAATCGGCGACTAGCTGTGCGTCCCACGCGAACCGGAAGTACATGAGGTCGTCGAACCGGCTGAGGATTCGTTGTGAGCCGTGTGCTCCGGCTCCAGGGTCGGTTGTCGGGTGTGGCGGCATCGGTGCGATCTGTGGTGTCATCGTAGTCCTCCCCCGTGAGCTAGCGCTGCTTATCGAGCCGTGTGATCGTCCCAGTCGGCAATCTCAGGTGCGATTGTCGACACCCTCCTCCCACCACACCGTGTTCCCGATGCCAAACCTCCGCGAACCCGGATCTGCCTCGACCTTGTCCGGAATTTCGAAGTCGCTGGCGCTAAAGACCGGGGCGGCGCGTCCGGGTGAATAGTCCAAGGCTGTCGTCAGCTTTTCGATGACAACGGTGATCGCATTCTTTCGAGTATCGGCGGCCGCCTTCAACTCATCTGCGGCAGCGGTAACCTGGGACTTCAGATCAGCGGGCATCGGGTTTTTCACCTGACCGGCCCAGGCACCGAGTGGGAATGACGCTTCTTGGTAGGTGATGCTGTTCAATATTCTGCTGGTGAGATCCGTCGCCTGGTTGTAGACGAGACGTTCGAGGCACATGCCCCCGTTCTCGACGATCTTCGCCGTGGTTTCCAAGTCGGTGCTGCGCACACTCATCGTATTCCCGAGGGTCCCGGATGTCGTGGTGAACGACTGAGCGGCTTCACCGGACCACTCCGAGGCCAGCCATGTGGACCCGTTCGTGACATTCTGGGCGGCGACATAGTCGTTGGTGCCGAGCATGGCGATTCGTCTCCCGATGGTCTCGACTGATTCCCAATCCGCTAGCAGGGGGGTGAGGTATTCCTCGGTCGGTTTGATGCCTATCGCGACGCTCAGCGGCTCGTCGTACGGAGACAGCTGTGAGATGGTCGATGTCAGAAGCTGTTTCAAGGTGTACTGATCCTCGCCGACGTCCGGGAGGCTAGGTAGCTGGACTCCGCCGAACCGGGTGGCACCAGTAGTGTTGGATTCTCCTCCGGCGGAGTCTGTTGTCGCGGCGAGGTCGGCCGCGGTTCCGTCATCCGTAGTCCGGTACGAGGTCGCCGCGGTGGACAGGTTCGAGCCGAGCGTGCCCATTGCGGTGGTGTCCGATTGCAGGGCTGCGGAATGCGCGGCCCGGAAATTTTCCAGCGGCGTCGCGAGGTCTGCGATGAGTCCCGACGCACCTGCTGGCAACGCGATCGCAGCGTTGAATCGGGCGGCGTTCGATGATGCGTTCGCCGCGATGTCCTGCAGGTCGAGCTTGAATCCCTGGAGTCGGGATACGTCAACCGCCAAGTCGTTCACAGTGCCTCCGAGGCGTCTCGGCCGGCACGGTGCCACGTGTAACCACCGGTCGCCGGACCGTAGAGGCGAGATTGAATTGTGTTGTATCGCAATGACACCGGCCCACCCCCATGGATCTTCTCGGGGGGATACTAACCGACGTTCGGGGTCAGTCGGAGGTCTTGGGGCGGGCGCGGAAGTGGGCTCGTTCGCCTTGTTTGCCGAAGAGGCTGAGGAATTCGACGGGGTGGTCGTCGGCGGCGCCGAACCAGTGCGGGATGTGGGTGTCGAATTCGGCGGCTTCGCCGGGGGTGAGGACGATGTCGTTGTCGCCGAGAATCAGGCGCAGGCGGCCGTTGAGGACATAGAGCCATTCGTAGCCCTCGTGGACCTGGGGCTCCTCGGGTCGGTTGCGGGCGTTGGGGGCGATGATCATCTTGAAGGCCTGGATGCCGCCCGCCCGCTTGGTCAGCGGGAGCATCGTCATGCCGTGGCGGGTGACCGGGCGCAGGTGGATGCGCGGGTCGCCGGTGGGCGGGGCGTCGACGAGTTCGTCGAGGGTGACGCCGTGGGCTTTGGCCAGGGGGAGCAGGAGTTCGAGGGTGGGTTTGCGGTCGCCCGACTCGAGGCGCGACAGGGTGCTCACCGAGATGCCGGTTTCCGCCGAGAGGTCGGCGAGGGTGGTCCGGCGCCGTTTGCGCAGGTCGCGCAGGCGGGGGCCGACCGAGTCGAGGGTCTGTTCGAGGTCGTCCATGCTGTCCAGTTTGCCACGACGGCAAATTTCTTTGCCAGGACGCGGGCGCGGACGGCACGGTGGTCGGCGAAGGAGGTCGAGATGACAGAGTTGAACGACACCTATGACGTGGTGGTGATCGGTGGTGGTGCCGCCGGGCTGAACGGGGCGCTGATGCTGGCCAGGTCCCGGCGATCCGTCGTCGTGATCGACGCGGGGTCGCCCCGCAACGCGCCGGCCGACGGGGTGCACGGATTGCTGGCCCGAGACGGAATGCCGCCGGCCGAGTTGCTCGAACTCGGGCGCGCGGAGGTGCGGGGGTACGGCGGGCAGGTGGTTTCGGGTGCGGTCGCCTCGGTCGAGCGGGTCGACGGTGCCGCGCCGGACGGGTTCCGGGTGTTTCTCGACGACGGGCGCACGGTGCTCGCGCGCCGCGTCCTGGTCGCCACCGGCCTCGCCGACGAGCTCCCCGATGTGCCCGGCCTGCGGGAACAGTGGGGCCACGGTGTCCTGCACTGTCCCTACTGCCACGGCTGGGAGGTGCGCGACCAGCGGATCGCCATCCTCGCGGGCGGACCGATGTCGGTGCACCAGGCGCTGCTGTTCAGCCAGCTGAGCGATGACATCGTCTTCCTGACCCACACCGGTGCCGCGTTGAGCGACGAAGACGCGGAAAAGCTTGCCGCGCGCGGCATCCGGATCCTCGACGGCGAGGTCACCGAGGTGCTGTCGGGTGCGGGCACGCTCACCGGCGTCCGCCTGGCCGACGGGAGCGTGCTCGACCGCGACGCCCTCGTCGTCGGCCCGCGCATGAACACTCGCGCCACTTTCCTCGCCGACCTGGGTCTGGTCGCACAGCCGCACCCGTCCGGCGCGGGCGACCACATCCCCGCCGACCCCGTCGGCCGCACCGAAGTCCCGGGTGTCTGGATCGCGGGCAATGCCACCGACCCGTCCGCCCAGGTCGGTGCGGCCGCGGCGGCCGGGGCCATGGCCGGTGCGCAGATCAACGCCGAGCTGGTGATGGCGGACACCGCCACCGCCGTGGCCGAACTCCGCACCCGCACAGCGGCCGTCTGACGGAAAGGCCCTCGGCACCCCGGCGCCGAGGGCGTCCGCGCCGCCTGTCCGCGCCGGTGGGCGGCCGGAGTGCACCGTGCCATACTGGCCAGGTCAGACGATCGCCGTGCGACGAGCGAGGAACCGATGACCGCGGATCCGATGCCACCGGGGGACAGGGCCCCGTTGAGCTGGCCGGTGCCGCCACCGGGAGGATATTTCGCCGAAGACCTGGATCATCTGAGTGATCTGCCGCCGCATACTCAGCTGATCGACGGGAGCTTGGTCTTCGTGAGTCCGCAGATGAGGTTCCATCTGTTCGTTGTCACGTTCCTGCACCTCCAACTGATGCGTCAGGCGCCCGAAGGACTCGAAGTCGCCCGCGAGATGACAGTGACGCTCGGGCCACGTCAACGGCCCGAACCCGATGTGATGGTCGTGGACACGGCAGGTGTCGACGGTCTGGACCAGACCACATACCGACCCGAAGATGTCCTCCTGGTGGTCGAAGTCATGTCCCCGGATTCGGTCGAGCGCGACCGATACCGTAAACCGCAGCTCTACGCCGAGGCCGGGATTCCTGCCTTCTGGCGGGTGGAGAACGTCAACGGACGAGCGGTCGTGTACGTCTACGAACTCGACCCCGCCACGCGCCGGTATTCGACCGCCGGTATCCACCACGACCGCCTGCGTCTGTCCGTGCCCTTCGAGATCGATCTGGATCTCACGCGCGCGACAGATCCGAAGGGCTCGGTCTGAGAGCTCGCCCCGCGAAGACCGTGGTGGTCAGCGCGCGGGCGGCATCGATCTCCGCGTGCAGGACGGTGCGCGCGTGCTCGGCCGTGATCTGGCCGAGAGTGGCATGCGGGGCTAGCCCGTCGACGAGTGTCGACGGCGATCCGGGCGGCGGCTCCGAGTGAGCGGACCGGAGCCGCCTGACGATCGTCAGCCGGGGAGTGGCGCGTCGTCCGGGAAGCGGCGGACCACCTCGATGGGGCCGACGATATTGCGGTTGAAGTCGGTGAGATCCTCGGCCGGGATCCAGTATTCGAGGATGTCGCGGCCGCCCGCCTGTCGCACCTCGTAGGCGTCGAGGTACTCGGTGCGGACGGCGAAGCGCGTCACGTAGCCGGCGCCGGAGGCCGGGACGTTCCAGTCGCGGGCGATCAGGACGGCGTAGGACTCGGTGCAGACCGGGTAGAAGATCGGCTGGTCGGGCAGGCGCGGCGGCCAGGCCGACCACCCGGACGCGGCGACCAGGGCCAGCTCTTCGGGTCCCGTCGGCCGCCACAGGGTCGTCGTCGTGCGCATCGTTCCTCCTTGCCGAGGAACGCACGGTAGCCCGGCGGCGGTGCCGCGGCCACCGGTTATTCGGGCGGTGGTGTCGCGAAGGTTTCCAGGCCGGTGACGCGGAGCAGGTCCAGGGCGGTCGCGGTGGGGGTGTGCGGGGGAGCCGAGTAGATGATGACGGTCTGGTCGGTGTCGGGGACGTGCATGGCGTCGCAGTCCAGGCTGAGGGTGCCCAGCTGCGGATGGGCGATGGTCTTGGTCAGGCTGTGCATGACGCTGGAGCGGCCCGCCTGCCAGTGCTCCTCGAATTCCGCGCTGCCGGTGCGGAGTTCGGTGAGCAGCCGGGTCAGGTCCGGGTCGTCGGGGTAGGCGGCCTTGACCGCGCGCAGGCAGCCGACGCAGGCGGCGGCATTGCTGTCGGCCTCCTCCGGCGTCATCACGACGCGACCCATCCCGGTGCCGAGGAAGCGCTGCCACATGATGTTGCGCCGGGCGGGCGGGATCGCGGAGAAGTCGCCGAGCAGGGCCGCCGCCAGCGGATTCCAGGCGAGGATGTCGGATTTGGCCGAGAGCACCAGCACCGGCAGATCCGACAGGCGATCCAGCAGCCGCAGCACACTGGGCCGGATGGCCATCGGCACCCGGCCCGCCTGCGGCGGTTCGGACCCGGCGAGCCGGTAGACCAGATCGCGGTCGACATCGGTGAGCCGCAGCGCCCTGGTGAGCGCGCCGAGCACCTGATCGGAGGGTTTGGGCCCGCGCCCCTGCTCCAACCGGACGATGTAGTCGACGCTGACACCGGCCAGACTCGCCACTTCCTCGCGTCGCAGCCCCGGCACCTGCCTGCGCGGTCCGCTCGGCAGGCCCGCGTCGGCGGGGCCGAGCCGGGACCGCGCCGTGCGCAGCACCGTCGCCAATTCCGCTCTGTCCACGTCTTCCATGGTGCCGCAGGTCCCGGCCGCCGGGGTGGTACCGCGAGTCCTATGCCTCGCCGGCACTGGAGGCCACACCGCGCGGGGCGGAATCTGAAGCCATGACGACAACGATCGCCCTGGTCACCGGGGCCAACAAGGGACTGGGCCGGGAAACGGTCCGCAGACTGGCCGGTTCGGGCTGGCAGGTCTTTCTCGCCGCCCGCGACCGCACGCGGGGCGCGGCGACGGCGGCCGAATTCGCCGAGGCCGGACTCGACGTCCGGTTCGTCGCGCTGGACGTGACCTCCGACGAGTCCGTCGCCGCGGCCGCCGACGCGGTGCAGGTCGCGGCGGGCCGCCTCGACGTGCTGATCAACAACGCGGCGATCGGCGGCCCGCGCACCACGCCGGGGGACACGAAGCCCGAGGAGCTGCGGGAGGTGTTCGAGACCAATGTCTTCGGCCCGATCCGGGTGACCAACGCGTTCCTGCCGCTGCTGCGCCTGTCCACCCATCCACGGATCGTGATGGTCTCCAGCGGCATCGGCTCGATCGCTACCGTCACCGACCCGAAATGGGCGGGCCTGCTGCCGCCGGCCCTCGGCTATCCGAGCACCAAGGCGGCGCTGAACATGCTCACCGTCATGTACGCGAGCGAACTCGACAGGATGAAGGTCAACGCGGTCGATCCCGGATACACCGCGACCGACCTCAACGGGCACAGTGGTTTCCAGACCGTCACCGAGGGCACCGATGCCATCGTGGCCATGGCGACCGTCGACCGGGACGGCCCGAGCGGCGGTTTCTTCGACCGGACGGGCGCCACGTCGTGGTGAGAGCGGGCGCCCTGCTCGCGGCGCTGGTCGCGAGCGTGGGGGTCGTCGTGTACCTGATGACAACGGAGGACGCAGTGGCAGAACGGAATTCACGCACCGACACGGTGCTCTCCATCGGCCTGCAGCCGAGCGCGGTCGACTACTCCCGCTATCCGCAGCTGGACGAAGCCACCCTGACCGCCCGCATCGCCGCGGGCGAGCACGCCGTGCGGGAGGCGGGTTTCGACATCGTCAGCTGTCTGGTGCCCGCCGATCCCGACGCCGCCGAGACGACGCTGCGCGAGTGCGCGGCCGGCGGCGAATTCCGGGTGGCGATGATCGGCGCCGGGGTGCGGATGGCGCCCGAACACACCCTGCTGTTCGAGCGATTGATCAATGTCGCGTCCGAGCTGACTCCGGGAATCCGGTTCTGCTTCAACACGTCCCCGGAAACGACGATCGACGCGTTGCGGCGCTGGGTGCAGCCGAGTTGAGCCGGTCTACTTGTGGCCCCCGCCGTGGTCGTGGCCGCCGCAGGTGTCGGTTCGGCGGCCGTCCGAGGCGCTCGCCTGGCCCGCACCATGGCCCTCGAGCGCGGCGAACGGACCGCACTGGTGCGGGGCGATCCACACGTGCACCATCGGGTTGCCCGCGCCGGGATTGATCGAGTTGGGCGGGCAGTTGCCCGCGGCGTCGGTGACACCGGCGACGACCGGGCCGTTGTCGCCCGCCTTCCAGCACAGGTTGTCGTGGACGTGCCACTGCATCAGCGAGCCGCCGAAATCGGTCAGCGCCGGGTCGTCGATCTTCTTGCCGTTGGCGATGTACATGGCCGAGACCAGGGTGCGGTTCTGGCCGTCGACCCGGTAGACCAGCGACTCCGGGTGGCCGGCGTCGAGGAAGTTCGCGTCGCGGATGTAGGCGGTGTTGATGTAGTGCTCGTAGCCGGTCGCGGAGTCACCGATCGAGCGGTAGCCCAGCGCGCCGACCGTCGTGACGTCGGCGAAGGCGGGCAGGCCGTCGAGAGTGCTGCGGATCAGGTTGGTGGCGCGCTGCTGCTGATCGGCCGTCACGCCGGGCACGCCGGACAGGTCGATCGGCTGCGCGGGGTCGAACGGGCGCGGCCAGGCGGTGCCGGTGTCGTGATCGCCGTGCTCCTCGCCCGCGGCGTGCGCGTGCTCGCCGCCGGTGTCTCCGTGACTGTGCACGTGGCCGACGCCGTTGAGCATCGCCGCCAGCGCGAGCACACCCACGGCGCTCGCCGCGATCCCGGACCGCAGCGGCGGCACGGTGGCGGTGGGTCGGAGCAGGCCGACGCCACCGGCGAGCACGGCCAGCGCGCCCAGTGCCGCGCAGACGGTGTCGGCCACCTGCGGCGCCTCCGCGGTCAAGCCGGTGATCCACGGAATATCGGCGAACCGCGTGAACGCCCAGATCGCCGCCGCGAAGCCGTTCACCGCCAGCATCGCGGCCACGACAGGCTTGCGCGCACTCAGCAGCACCGCCACGCCGGTCGCGCACTGGATCGCGGCCAGCACCACCATCAACCGCGCCAAGGTGGCGTGTTCGGTGTGCATTCCCGCGGCCAGGAAATGCACCGCGCCGGCCCCCACCGACGCGATCCCGCCGAGTAGCAGGTATCCGTTACGTCCGCTCGCCATGCCGTCTCCTGTCCCTGTCCTTCGCGGCGGACACTACCCGGACCCTGTGATGGCGCACTGGCGTACCAGTGAGAGAACTCTGTGGGCCGGGCCCGTGCCGGGCTCGGCTCGCGTGGCGCTCGCGGTGGATTCGTGGTTAGCTGCACGGTTCCGAATTTCGGAACCTATTCCACGAGGGGATCTTTCGAATGAGTTTCATGGGTAAGGCCGGCGTTGCCGTAGCGGCGTTGGGTCTTGCGGCCGGGTCGGTGTTCGGTGCCGGTTCGGCGAACGCGGCGGGCGATCTGTTCGGCGCGATCGGGTTCAGCCCGCAGATGTGGGAGAGCTGGTCCTCGTCGAACTGGGACAGTGCCGACGGTGCCCGCGCCGCGGTGATCGACGGTTGTGTCGCCGCGGGCGGGGAGGACTGCGGTGTCATGGTCACCTGGGCCAACGGGTGCGGTGCGCTGGTGTGGAACGAGGAGGGCTGGGTCGCCGCCGCCTCGGGTCCCAACCGCAGCGAGGCCATCCGCAAGGCCATCGATCGGCTGTCCGACGGTGTCCCGATCGCCCGCCTGGCCAACTTCGGCTCCTCGGACCTCAGCGGTACCGAGGTCATCGACGTGGTCTGCACCCGCAACGCGGGCTGACCACCGACCGGCCCGACCGCAGCGGACGCCGGTGGATCGTGGCCGGCTGCGCGGCCGTTGCCATATCGAGACGATTACGGTGGGTAACGAACGACCGGCGTGTCGCGAAGTCCGATGCATGAGTCTGAAAAGCACACAAGGTCAACGGGTTTCGGTTCGGGTCGGGGTGGCCGCCGCAGCGGCCGTTACCGCGCTCGTCGGGTTCAGTGGTCCGGCGGCGGCCGCGCCGTCGGACCAGGTCGTCCAGTTCAACCCGACTCTCGCCAGGATTCCGGGGAACGGCTGCGCGGCCATCATCAACGCCGAGACGGTCCCGCAGCCGCAGGCCGGGCAGCTCGGAGTCCGCGTGAAAATCGTCCAGACCGGACAGAACTGCGAGGTATATCGCGTCTCGGTGCGGTGGAAGAACCTCGACACCGGCGTCGCCAACGCCCAGTCCCACAAGGTCGACAGCAACGGCGTCATCGAACACGCCCCCGACGGCGTGATCACCGGCATGGGGATGGGCCCCGGGGTCGGCCGCGTCGAGGCGACCATCGTGGCGACCACCGACACCTATCCCAATCACCATGATCTGGAACAACTCTCGGGTCAAGCCTGGATCACTCTCAACAGCTAGCCGAAAACGCCGACAGGGGCGGATCCGTATGGATCCGCCCCTGTCGGCGTTTTCGACCTGGTGCGCGGACGCGCCAACGGGCTCGGGCGAGCATTGCGGCCATCGGCGGGTCGTGCACCGCTGCGGACGTCACCAGGCCCGACAGCTATAGGCCGATCTCTCTGTCCTACGGAACACGCAGGGGTGCAACAGAATTCATAGACGGGGCACGTGAACGGGCCGCACTTCGGCGTTCCGTCAGGGGATCACGCGCAGGTGGCGGAATTCGGGGATCGCGCGGCTGATGGTGACGAAGTCCGTGTCGTTGTGGACGACGGTCGCGTCGTGGCGCAGCGCGACCGCGGCGATCTGGACGTCGGTGGTTTGGGCGCCGCGGCCCGCCCCGATCTTCCACAAGCCTGTCCTGATCCGTCGCACATTCGCCTCGACGAGGTCGTCGGCGGGCAGAAAGTGGAAGACCGACCCGTAGAGCTCGGTGAGGAAGCCGAGATCGGCTGCGTTGCGGGCGCTGAACCGTGCTTCATCCATGGTCACTGTCGACGAACACAAAGCACCGATGATCGCGAGCTCGTCGATGGTCTGTTCGATGCCGGCCTTCGTTCGGTAGTGCGACATGACCGACTGATCGAGAAGGTATCGCGGGCGAACCGTCGTCGCGCTCACCGGGGCGTGCCAGGCTCGGCGGCCAGCTCGTCGTCGGTCAGGAACGGATTATGGTCCATCCGCTTGAGGCGGGTCAGTGCCTCACGCTGCCGGTAGCCCTGCACGAGTTCGGCCATCGCGAGATTGATGACCGCCTTTTTGGTGGGCAGCCCGGTCAGACGTAAGGCTTCGGCGAGTAGCTCGTCCGGAATCTCCACTGTCGTCGCCATCGTGCCTCCATATTTTGGTTCCCGCATATTCATAATATCAACGATTCGTAATATTCGGGGTTGTGGATCGGTACGGAGACACACAACGGCCGACGCCGGGTGGATCGTGGTGATCCACCCGGCGTCGGCCGTTGTGCGCGAAGAACTTACGCGGTCGGCTCGAAGGCCTCGGCGATGATCTCGGCCTGCTCCACGGCGTGCACCTTCGACGAGCCCGAGGACGGGGCCGACATGGCGCGACGCGAGATGCGGCGCAGTTTGCCCAGGCGGTCCGGGAGGACCTCGGGGAGGTTGAGGCCGAAGAACGGCCACGCGCCCTGGTTGGCCGGCTCCTCCTGGACCCAGACGATGTCGGTCGCGTTGGGGTACTTGGCCAGTGCCTCGTTGAGGCGGTACGTCGGGATCGGGTACAGCTGCTCGATCCGGACGATGGCCACGTCCTCGCGCTTCTGCTTGGCCTTCTCCGCGGCGAGCTCGTAGTAGAGCTTGCCCGAGGTCAGCAGGATGCGCTTGACCTTGGTGGTGTCGCCGATGCCCTGCTCGTAGGTGGGCTCGTCGAACACCGAGCGGAACTTCGACTCGGTGAAGTCCTTGATGTCGGACACCACGGCCTTGTTGCGCAGCATCGACTTCGGGGTGAAGACGATCAGCGGACGGCGGATGCCGTCGAGGGCGTGGCGGCGCAGCAGGTGGAAGTAGTTCGCCGGCGTCGACGGGACCGCGACGGTCATCGAACCCTCCGCGCACAGCTGCAGGAAGCGCTCGATGCGGCCCGAGGTGTGGTCGGGACCCTGGCCCTCGTGGCCGTGCGGCAGCAGCAGCACCACGTCGGAGAGCTGGCCCCACTTGGCCTCACCGGAGGAGATGAACTCGTCGATGATCGACTGCGCGCCGTTGACGAAGTCACCGAACTGGGCTTCCCACAGCACCAGGGCATTCGGGTTGCCCAGCGAGTAGCCGTATTCGAAGCCGACCGCCGCGTACTCGCTCAGCGCCGAGTCGTGCACCGCGAACCAGCCCGGCTTCTCCGAGCCGATGTTGTGCAGCGGGGTGTACTCGTTGGCGTTGAGGCGGTCGATGATGACCGCGTGGCGCTGGGTGAAGGTGCCGCGGCGCGAGTCCTGACCGGTCAGGCGCACGTCGTGGCCCTGGTCGATCAGCGTGCCGAAGGCCAGCAGCTCGGCGAAGGCCCAGTCGACCTTGCCCTCGTAGGCCATCTCGCGGCGCTTCTCCAGCACCGGCTTGACGCGCGGGTGCACGTTGAAGCCGTCCGGCGGGGTGTTGAAGGCGTCGCCGATGCGCTGCAGGACCGACTTGTCGACCGCGGTCTGCACGGTGGCAGGCACTTTCTGGTCGTCCTCGACGGACTCCGACGGCTCCGGAACGTACTTCTCCAGCTCGCGGACCTCGTTGAACACGCGCTCCAGCTGACCCTGGTAGTCGCGCAGCGCGTCCTCGGCCTCCTTCATGGAGATGTCGCCACGACCGATCAGCGATTCGGTGTAGGCCTTGCGGACCGAACGCTTGGTGTCGATGACGTCGTACATCTCCGGCTGGGTCATCGAGGGGTCGTCGCCCTCGTTGTGCCCGCGGCGGCGGTAGCAGACGAGGTCGATGACGACGTCCTTGCGGAACTTCTGCCGGAAATCGACCGCCAGGCGCGCGACCCAGTCGCAGGCCTCCGGGTCGTCACCGTTGACGTGGAAGATCGGCGCGCCGATGAACTTCGCGATGTCGGTGGAGTATTCGGTGGAGCGGCTGTTCTCCGGCGCGGTGGTGAAACCGATCTGGTTGTTCACCACGATGTGGATGGTGCCGCCGACGCGGTAGCCGCGCAGGCCACCCAGGTTCAGCGTCTCCGCGACCACGCCCTGACCGGCGAAGGCGGCGTCACCGTGCAGCATCAGCGGCATGACCGAGAAGCCCTCGGGACCATCGCCCTTGTCCAGCAGGTCCTGCTTGGCGCGCACGAGGCCCTCGAGGACGGGGTCGACCGCCTCCAGGTGCGACGGGTTCGCGGTGAGCGAGACCTCGATCTCGTTGTCGCCGAACATCTGCAGGTACTGGCCCTGCGCGCCGAGGTGGTACTTCACGTCGCCGGAGCCGTGGGTGGCCGCCGGGTTCATGTTGCCCTCGAACTCGGTGAAGATCTTCGAATACGGCTTGCCGACGATGTTGGCCAGCACGTTGAGGCGACCGCGGTGCGGCATGCCGATGACGACCTCGTCGAGCCCGTGCTCGGCGCACTGGTCGATGGTGGCGTCCATCATCGGGATGACGGCCTCGGCGCCCTCGAGCGAGAAGCGCTTCTGACCGACGTACTTGGTCTGCAGGAACGTCTCGAACGCCTCGGCGGCGTTGAGCCGGTTCAGGATGTACTTCTGCTGGGCGACCGTCGGCTTGACGTGCTTCTGCTCGACCCGGTCCTGGATCCACTTGAGCTGCTCGACGTCGAGGATGTGGGTGTACTCCACCCCGACGTGGCGGCAGTAGGCGTCGCGCAGGATCGACAGCACGTCGCGCAGCTTCATCCGCTCCTGGCCGTGGAAGCCGGCGACGTTGAAGGTGCGGTCGAGGTCCCACAGGGTCAGCCCGTGCTCGGTGACATCGAGGTCGGGGTGGCTGCGGAACTTGTCCTTGACCAGGCGCAGCGGGTCGGTGTCGGCCATCAGGTGACCGCGGTTGCGGTAGGCCGCGATCATCTCGAGCACGCGGGCGCTCTTGTCGACGCCGCGCTCGCTGATGTCCTTGCGCCAGCGGACCGGCTCGTACGGCACGCCGAGGCCGTGGAAGATCTCGTCGTAGAACTCGTCGGAGATCAGCAGGTTGTGGATGGTGCGCAGGAAGTCGCCGGACTCGGCGCCCTGGATGATGCGGTGGTCGTAGGTCGAGGTCAGCGTCATCAGCTTGCCGACGCCGATATCGGCGATCCGCTCGTCGCTCATGCCCTGGAACTCGGCCGGGTATTCCATCGCGCCCGCACCGATGATCGCGCCCTGGCCCGGCATCAGCCGCGGCACCGAGTGCACGGTGCCGATGGTGCCCGGGTTGGTCAGCGAGATGGTGACGCCGGAGAAGTCGTCGGCGCCGAGCTTGCCCTCGCGGGCGCGGCGGACGATGTCCTCGTAGGCGGTGTGGAACTGCCCGAAGCTCATGTCTTCGGTTTCCTTGATCGCGGCGACGACCAGCGAGCGGCTGCCGTCCTTACCCGCGAGGTCGATCGCCAGGCCCAGGTTGGTGTGCGCCGGGGTGACCGAGTTCGGCTTGCCGTCGATCTCGGCGAAGTGCCGGTTCAGGTTCGGGAACGCCTTGACCGCCTGCACGATCGCGTAGCCGAGCAGGTGGGTGAAGGAGATCTTGCCGCCGCGGGTGCGGGCCAGGTGGTTGTTGATCACCAGGCGGTTGTCGATCATCAGCTTCGCCGGGATCGCGCGCACCGAGGTCGCGGTGGGGATCGTCAGCGAGGCCGACATGTTCTTCGCGATGGCCGCGGCCGGGCCGCGCAGCACCTTGGTCTCGTCGGCGGTGGCGACAGCCTTGGGCGCGGCGGTGGCCGGTGCGTTGGACACCGGCGCGGGGGTGGTCTGCGGTGCGCGCACGGTCGCGGGAGCGGGCTTGGGGGCGGGCGCCGGAGCCGGAGCCGGCGGGGCCGTCGCCACGGCGGGCTTCGCGGCAGGCGCGGGAGCGGCGGCCGGCGCGGGTGCCGCGGCGGGAGCCGGAGTCTGGCTGTTACCGGATTCGGCGCCGACCTCCGGGGTGTAATCCGCGAGGAACTCGTGCCAACTGGCGTCGACCGAGGATGGGTCCTGTTTGAACTTCTGATACATCTCGTCGACTAGCCACTGGTTCTGTCCGAACTGGGAAGTTGAGCTGCTCACAGCTGGTGTTCGCCTCATTTCGTTCTTCGCGCTGCGACGTTTGTGACGTGCCCGGCAGGGGTATCAGCGGATGGCTGCCGATGCGCCCTCACCGAGCATATGCCCAGCGGCATACCCGTGTTGCGACTGACCCGATCTCCCCGGCTGCTACCGGTCACGCGCCGACAGTATTCCCTCGGCTTCGCCGCCCGCCGCCCAGAGTCGCGCGTAACGTCCGCCCTGGGCCAGCAGTTCCTGCGGCGTGCCGAATTCCACCACGCGGCCCTGTTCGACCACGCCGACGAGGTCGGCCCGCGCTGCGGTGGCGAGCCGGTGCGCGACCACGACGGTGGTCCGGCCGCGTGCCAGCGATCGACTCGCTACCAGCACCGATGCCTCGGTCTGCGGATCCAGTGTCGAGGTGGCCTCGTCGAGCAGGAGCAGATCGGGATCGACCAGTTCGGCCCGGGCGAGCGCGATCAGCTGACGCTGTCCGGCGGATAATCCGCGCCCTCTTTCACCGACCGGTTGGTTCATTTTTTGCGGTAATCCGTCGATCATCTCCGCCGCGCCGACGGTGGCGGCCGCGGTGCCGATGTCCACTGCCGTGGCGAAAGGTTGCCCGAACGCAATGTTGCTCGCGACGTCACCGGTGAACAGGTGAGCTTCCTGAGGCACAATTCCCAGCCGGCCGCGATAGTCGGTGAGCACAAATTTACGTAAATCGACGCCGTCGACGCGGATCGAGCCCGCCGCCGGGTCGTCCGGGAGGTCGTAGAGACGAGCCAGCAGCTTCACGATCGTCGATTTGCCCGCGCCGGTCGCGCCGACGAGCGCGAGCGTCGAGCCCGCGGGGACGGTGAAGGAGACCCCGTCCAGGGCGGGGGCGTTGGCGCCGGGGTAGCGGAAGCGCACGTCGTCGAAGACGATCTCGCCGTCGAGCCGGTCGATCGTCACCGCGTCCGGTGGATCGGCCGCGATGGCGGACTCGGTGCGCAGCAGGTCACCGATCCGGCGCAGGCCGACCCTGGCCTGCTGATAGCCGTCGAAGACCTGCGAGAGCTCCTGGATCGGGCCGAACAGCAGGCCCAGATACAGCACGAAGGCGACCAGCGTGCCGGTCGTGGTCCGGCCGTCGGCGACCGCGTTCGCGCCGAGGTACACCACCACCGCCAGGGCCAGGTCGGCCCAGGCCAGCCCGAAGGAGAAATAGGCGGCGATGGCGCGCTGGGCACGGACGCGGGCGTCACGGTAGCGGTGCGAGTACTCGGCGAAGCGGCGCGCGGCGCTCGGCTCGTTGCGCGCGGCCTGCACGGCGCGCAAGCCCGCGATGTTCTCCTGGAAGTCGGCGTTGACCACCGACACCCGCTCGCGGGAGACGGTGTAGGCCGAGGAGGACACCCGGCGGAACGCCAGCGTCGCCAGCAGCATCGGCGGCACGGTGGCCAGCACGATCAGCGCCAGGCCCGCGTCGATGAAGACCAGGCCGATGGCCACGCCGACCAGGGTGATCAGCCCGACCAGACCGGTGGCGACGCCGGTCTGCAGGAACGTCGAGAGCGCGTCGACGTCGGTGGTCATCCTGGTCATGATCCGGCCGGACAGTTCGCGCTCGTAGAAATCCAGGCCGAGCCGCTGCAAGTGCGCGTAACTGCGCACCCGCAGCCCGAACAGCACGCGTTCGCCGGTGCGCGCGGTGAGCACGGTGACGGCCGCGCCGACGACCAGCCCGGCCAGCACCAGCCCGATCCCGACGATGCCGGCGAGCGCGAGCGCGGTGCCGTCGCCCGCGGTGACGCCGGTGTCGATGGCGTAGCGGACCAGCGGCGGGAAGGCGACGCCGATCAACGCGTCGACGGTCAGCAGCAGCATCACCGCGCAGACCAGGCCGCGCACCGGGCGCAGCAGCGCGCGCAGGCCGAACTCGGGCTGCGGGGCCCGCAGGTCGCCGGGCAGGCCGGGAGATTCGGTGGCCGGGGGCAGCGCGTCGACGGCGGCGCGCAGTTCGGGTGTCTCGCTGAGGTCGGTCGCCGCCGCGGCCATCGAGCGGGGGCGACCACCGTCGGGGTGTTTCGTGGTGAGCGTGGGCGCGGTGGGCACCGCGGAGCCGGCGGGCGCGGGCAGCCGGATGATCCGGTCGGCCTGGGCCAGTGTGGACTCGCGGTGGGCCAGGATCAGTGTCGTCCGGCCGCCGGGGTCGGGCAGCCTGCGGAAGATCTCCGCCTCGGTGACGGCGTCGACCGCGGAGGTGGCGTCGTCGAGGACGAGCACGCGCGGGCGGGTGAGCAGGGCCCTGGCCAGGGCGATGCGCTGGCGCTGCCCGCCGGACAGCGTCAGGCCGCGCTCGCCGATGACGGTGTCGTAGCCGTCGGGGAGTTCGGCGATGAACTCGTCGGCGACGGCGGCGGTCGCGGCGGCCCTGATCTCGGCATCGGTGGCCCCGGGACGGCCGAGGGCGATATTGGCGGCGATGGTGTCGGAGAACAGGAAGGGATCGTCGAAGACCACCCCGAGCGCGCCGCGCAGTTCGTCGGCGCGCAACTCGGCCAGGTCGACCCGGGTGCCGTCGGTGCCGACCAGACTGATCCGGCCCGCGTCGGGCGCGTAGAAGCGGGGTAGCAGCAGCGACAGCGTCGACTTGCCCGACCCGGCCGGACCGATGACGGCGACCGTCTCGCCCGGCCGCACGGTGAGATCGAGGTC
Source organism: Nocardia sp. MH4 (assembly GCF_019266065.1). GTDB lineage: Bacteria > Actinomycetota > Actinomycetes > Mycobacteriales > Mycobacteriaceae > Nocardia > Nocardia canadensis. Next base: position 140,495 of record NZ_LPNR01000111.1, read on the forward strand.
GCGCAGCACCGGCTGACCGGCCTCGAATCCGAAACTCACCGCGTCGAATTCGATGCCGAGCGGGCCCGTGGGCAGGGCGACCGGCTTGTCCGGATCGACCAGCACCGGCGCCGCGTCGATGACCTGGAATACCCGGTCGACGGCGGCCTTGGTGAGCTGACCCATGATCACCACCGAGGTGATCGTACGGGCCGAGGACGTCATGGTGGCCAGGTAGGCGGTGAACGCGAGGAAGGTGCCGACGCCGATCGCGCCCTGCCGGGCCAGCACGCCGCCGACGATGATCACCGCGACCAGCCCGGCCTGCGGCAGCGCCGCGACCACGGGGGCGAACCCGGCGTTGATCCTGGCGGCGCGCAGCCGCTCGGCGAACAGGCGGCGGCTGTGGTCCTCGAGCACGTCGACCATCCGGGCCTCCTGCCCGAACCCCTTCACCACGCGCACCCCGGTGACGGTCTGCTCGACGTGTTCGGCCAGGTCGGCGGCGCGCTGCTGCGCCGACCAGGTCGCCGCGTACAGCCGTGGCCGCAGCCGCAGCACGATCACCGCCATCGCGGGCGCGACCAGCAGCGCGGCCAGGGCCAGCGGTGGGCTCAGCCACACCATCACCACCGCCGAGAGGACGAACTGCAGGACCGCCAACCCCGACCACGGGACCATCGCCAGCAATCCCTGCACCAGCTGCAGATCGGTGATCGAGCGCGACACCACCTGGCCGGTGCGGATCGCGTCCTGCCCCGCGCCGTCGAGGCGTTGCAGCGCGGCCAGCAGCGATACCCGAAGACTGTGCTGTACCTCCAGCGACAGCTTGCCCGCCCAGAGCCTGCGCGCGAAGGTGACGACGAACCGGCCGACCGCCAGCAGGGCGAGCAGCGCCGCGGCACCGCCGATGACCGTCGTGTCGCCCGCGACCGCCGCGTCGACGGCGCGTTTGGTGGCCAGCGGCGCCGCGATCGAGACGACCGCGCCGGCCAGCACGGAGGCGGTGATGCCCGCGATCAGCCGGGGATGGCCCAGGCTCAAGCGCCAGAGTCTGCGGATCCAGCCCGGTTCGGTGGCTGCCACCGGGCCTACAGGTCGCGGGTGCGCAGGTCCCACCAGCCCGCGGCGCCGATTCCGGCGGTCCACAACAGCAGGACCACCAGGGCGGCCGGGGTCGGCGCAAAGACCTCGGCCTCCGCGAACGAACCCGCGCTGACTCCGGCCACCGTGGCCGAGACCGGCAGCAGGGTGGCGAAGCCACCGGCGCCGAAGCCCTTGACCACGACCCAGATCAGCGGCTCCAGGATGAAGGCCCAGCCCAGCAGCAGCCAGACCGTGCCGCTGACCGTGCGCAGCAGCAGGCCGAGGCCCGCGCCGATCACCGCCCAGCACATGGCGACCAGCAGACCGGCGCCGAGCACCTCGAACAGCTGCCAGCCGAAGTCGAACTTGCCGCGCCCCGCCACCAGCAGCGCCAGCAGACTCGCCACTTCGGCGGCCAGCCCCACCGCGAAGGCGAACGCGGCGGTGGTGACGAATTTCGCGGTCGCCAGCTGGTCGCGATCGGGGGCGAACAGGGCGGTCAGCGCCATGGTCTTGCGCCGGTACTCGCCACCGGTGGCGGCGATGCCGAGCAGGGCGGCCACCACGAACACCGCGGCCAGCCCGAGATAGAGCCCGATGGTCGCGGCGCCGGTGGCGGGTTGCCCCTTCGGGTCGGCGGGACCCGACAGCAGCGCGGTGATCAGCGTGCCGATCAGCGCCAGGGCCACGGGCGCGCCGAGCAGCAGGCGGGTCGGGCGCACGGCGACGACCTTGCGCGCCTCGGACTCGAGGCCGGGCAGGAGATCGGCGGGCAGCACTGAGGTCATCGTGGCATCCCATACGAGGTCGGCGCCGGGGCGAAACCGGCGGGATTCGCCTGCGGCGCGGGCACGGTGTGCCGGTGCCCGCGGGGTTTGGTGAGCGAGGCGAGGACCCGGTCGGGATGGATCGGATCGGCGACGATGCTGCCGATGCGCACCTGCGCGGCCTCGGCGACGGCGCGGATGGTGGCCTCGCTCGCCTCGGCGACGGCCAGCCTGCCGTCGGGCCGCATCACCGCGTCGGTGTAGCCCCGCGCGGCCAGCGCGGTGGCCAGCGCGATCGAGGGCGAGGCGGCCACGACCAGCCGGTCGGGATGGCCGCGGCGCAGCTTGGCCGGCGTGCCCTGCCAGACGACCGCGCCCTCGCTCAACACGACGAGATGATCGGCCGTGGCCACCACATCGGCCAGCTTGTCGGCGCTGATCAGCACGGTGCCGCCGCGAGTGGTGTGCCCGCGCAGCAGCTCGTGCAGCCAGCCACGCTCCACGCCGTCGGCGCCGGTGAACGGGTCGTCCAGGACCAGCAGCGGGGGATCGGCCAGCAGCGCGGTGCCCAGCGCCAACCGGGTCTGCTGGCCCGGCTGCAGCTGAGCGATCACCGTCTCGGCGACCGTGGCGAGCCCGGTCTCGGCCAGCACCGCGTCCACGCGCCGGCGGGACGCCCCCGCGACCGGCGCGTAACAGCGCAGATGATCGCGGACCGTGCGCGCCGGATGCAGTCCGCGCGGACTCAGTACCGCGCCCACCGCGCCCGGTCCGGTGCCGGGCACGTCGATCTCGACGGTGCCCGTGGTCGGTTTCTGTAGGCCGAGCACCATCCGCAGCACCGTCGACTTGCCCGCGCCGGTGGGGCCGACGAGCGCGGTGACCGCACCGGCGGGCACCGCGAAGCCGACCTCGTGCACGGCGTGGACCAGCTCGAACTGCTTGCCGACGCCGCGCAGTCGCACAGCGTCGCCGCGGCGCCCGGTCACTGCTTCTTCGCGGTCGCGGCGTCGATGGCCGGCAGCGGATCGGCGTCGATGACCGGGTGCAGCGGCGAGGGCCAGAACGCGGGCGCGGGCCCGAAAGCCTTGCGCGCGTTGTCGATCGTCACCTTGCCCAGCGCCCGGTTGCCCGCGCCACCGATGGCGGCGCCGATGCCGGCGGGCAGGATCTTGCCCGCCATCAGCGCGGCGCGCTTGGTGATGAAGCGCTTGATGAACTGCTGCACCAGCTTGTTGTTGATCGCGGAGATGCCGGGCACCTTGTTGGCCAGCGCGCCCGCCCAGTTCTTGGACGAGGTGCCGAGTCCCTTCTGCACGATCGCCATGCCCGCGTCGCCCAGGACGACGGCGAGCACCATCGCGCGCCGGGCTTCCTTGTCCTCGGGCTCGATGCCGTGCACATAGGCCTCGGCGAGAGTGAACAGGGCCGAGGCCTCCATGAAGAACGCGGTCTCCGCGCTGATCGCGCCGAGCGCGGCCAGCGTGCCGATGCCGGGCACGGCCGCGGTCGCGCCGACCGCGGCACCACTGCCGGTGACGGCGAGCAGGTACTGCTTCTCCAGCCGCTCCACGATCTGGGCGGGGCTCTCGGCGGGATGGCGTTCACGTAGGAATTCGACGTAGCGACGCACGGCGGGCGCCTGCAGCTTGGAACCGGTGTCGAGCACATCGACCACGGCCTTCTCGATCGCTTTGTTGAACACGGCGTCGTCCTCCTCTTCCGCCCCGACGAAACGAACTGTAGGGCACCGCGGTCCCCGACAGCTCATCATGCCAACGAGCGCCGACACCCCGCTGGTTCCACGATGTGGGCGCGATCTCCACCCTGGTCCTCGCGCCGGAGCTGGTTCTAGTCTGACCGGATGAGCGCAACGCAGCCGACCCGTTTGATCCGCGACTTCACCGAAGCCGGTGCCGAGATCGCGACGATCACCATCGCCCACCCGCCGTTGAACCTGTTCGACCGCCGCCTCATCGACTCGCTGATCGCCGATATCGCCGCGGTGGGCAAGCAGCCGCCGCGCGCGGTGCTGATCCGGGCCGAGGGCAAGGTCGTCTCGGGTGGCGTGGACGTCAACATCTTCGACGGGCTCACCGTCGAGGAGGGCGCCCGGCTGTGGAACGACCTGTTCGCCCAGATCATCCACCCGATCGAGGCGCTGCCGTGCCCGGTGGTCTTCGCCGCGCACGGTCTCACCCTCACCGCGGCCTTCGAGATCGCGCTGGCCTGCGACTTCATCCTGGCCGCGCCGAAGGCCAAGTTCGGGTTGGTCGAGACGGTCGTCGGGCTGACGCCGTCGATGGGCGGCCCGCAGCGGCTGGCCGAACGGGCCGGCTCGGGTCGCGCCCGCGAGTTCGTGATGACCGGTGACCTCTACGACGCCGCCACGATGGCCGACTGGGGCGTGGTCAACGGGGTGCACGACGACGTCGAGGCCGCCGCGCTGCAACTGGTCGCCCGGCTCGCCGCCGGCCCCACCCGCGCGCACGCGGCGACCAAGCTGATCATCGAGGCGTGGCGGTCCGGCGGTGTGGCACACGCGGATTCGGTGACGCCGGACATTTCGGGCGAGCTGTTCGCGACCGCCGACCTGCGCGGCGCGGTGCGCAGTTTCCTCGAGATCGGCCCGGGGAAGGCGACCTATCGCGGCGAATGAGCGCGCCGAGTGCCTGACAGCTGTGTGATCCACGTCATATAGTCACAGGTGCGGTGCCGCATCGACGTACGTGGAGGTCCTGATGGGTCAGAGCGAGCACGAACCGGGCGCGACCATCATCGAGTTCCCCGCCCACGCTGCGGCCGGGCGGCTGACCAGGGGATCGGACGGCATCCTGCGCTACGGCGACCTCAGCCCGGCCCTCACCGAACTGCTCGACCTGCGGGTACACGCGTTCACCGGCCGGGAGGCGGTCGTCGAGGTGGGTGGGCCGCGCATGACCTACCGCGAGCTGTGGCACAGTGCCTCCCGGATCGCCGGTGGGCTGCAGGACCGCGGCATCGGCTACGGCGACCGCGTCGCGGTGCACATGCCGACGAGCGCCCGCTGGGTGCAGGCGTTCCTCGGCGCGCTGCTCTCCGGCGCGGTCCCGGTGCTCGTCCCCGATACGCTGCCCGCCGCGGTGGCCGACCGGGTGATCGCCGACAGCAGCGCCGATTTCGTGCTCGGCCCCGACGGCCCGCTGCCCGACAGCGCCGCCTATATCGATGACGGTGCGGCACTGGAGGATCCGGCGCTGCTCTGTTACACCGGCACCGCCGCCCGGCGGCCGGTGCCGACCGGCGTCGAGCTGACCAACGAGAACCTGCTCTCCGCGGTGTCGTCGGTGATCGGCGCGCTCGATCTGCCCGCCGAGGGCCTGCGCAACCTGGTGCTGCTGCCGTTGGCCCACGCCAGCGGCTGCGTCGACCAGTTGCTGCCGACCTTCGCCGTCGGCGGCACCGTGGTGCTCGCGCCGGGGGCGCGCGATCTGGCCGATGTGCTCGACACCGAGCGGATCGACACCGTCTCGGGCACCCCGCGCATCTTCGCCGGCCTGCTCCCCGAACTCGCCGCCCGCCGGGCGGGCGCGGGCGTGCGGCGGATCAGCAAGGCCTGTCACCGCTCCGAACGCGCCGCCGCGGCCGCTCCGGCCACGCTGACGGCGGCCTTGCACGACCTTTTCCCGGCGGCCAGGCAGTGGTCGGTCTGGGGCGCGACGGAGACCAGCGGCATCGGCCTGATGGTCGACGACACCGATCTCACCACCTCCGAATCCGCCCTCGGATTCGCTTTCGGCGGTACGGAATTGGCACTGTGCGGACCGCAGGCGAGTGCGGGCCGCGGCGAATTGCTGTGCCGCGGCCCGAATGTCAGCAGGCGCTATTGGAACGACCCCGACGCCTCGGTCGCCCGGTTCAGCGGAAGCTGGTTCCACACCGGCAATCTGGTGAGCATCGAGGACAACGGCCTGGTCCGCGCGGTGCTGCCGGTGCGGCAGCGCCGGGTCAGCGGGCTGTAGTCAGCGCAGCCGGGCGCGCAGCGCCGCGCGCAGCGTGCCGGTCAGCCCGATGGCGGCCAGGTAGCCCTCGGTGTCGCCGTAGGTCTCGCGCACGGTGCGGTCGGCGGTGCGCAGGTATTCCTCGTGCACGCCGAGCAGGTCGACCGACAGAGCCGCGCCGTCGCCGATCTTCGGCTCGAGCAGCCGGCGCAGCGGTTCGACGGCGGCGTTGCTGGCCAGGTAGTCGGTGTAGACCTCGTCCTCGGTGACCTCCACCGCGCGCAGCAGCGTGGCGACCGCCCAGCCGGTGCGGTCCTTGCCCGCCGCGCAGTGCACCAGCGCGGCGCCATCGCCCCCGGCGAGCGAGGTGGCCAGGCGGGTGATCGCGGCGTGCGCCTCCGGCATCACCGGAAACTGCCGGTAGACCTCGATCATGTGCGTGCGCGCCGAGACGGTCGTGGCCTCGTGCGGCGGCGCCTCGCCCATCCGCGAGTCGAACGGGGTGACGTGCAGCCGCACGCCCGCGGGCAGGGTGTCGTGGCCGATGTGGTCGATCTCGGCCAGGCCGCGCAGATCGTGCACGTCGGTGACCCGCAGGCCGCGCAGGGTGTCGTGCCCTTTCTCGTCGAGGCCGCTCAGCTGGGCCGAGCGCAGCAGCACGCCGGGCCTGATCGTCGAACCGTCAGCGGTGCGCAGCCCGCCCACATCGCGGAAATTGAAGGTGCCACTGAGGGCGAACTGATCGGCGGGAGGCGAGAGAGTCACTCGTCCAGGTTATCGACGGTTCCGCCGCGCCCGCGACGGAGTTCGCGGATCCGACACGCACTGTGTGGTGTCCGTTTCGCTGGGTGCCACTGTGCCGTCGCCCACAGGCGCCGGGCCCTCACCTGCGAAGACTTGTACACTCGACCAGTGCGCAGATGATGGCGTAGGGGCGCCGTCTGTGGTGAATGTGAACTATTCAAGCCGTATGGTCGGTTTTACAAAAGGTCGCATTCGGATAACAAAACAATCTTTCAGTCTGAAAAGGACGGCTGAACCAGTTCGTGAATCCAGAAAACCTTCTAAGATCGAGCTCGCTGGATAGGTTGATCCGTACGGGTCCATCCTCTTCACTAGCTCGCATCGCCGCGGGCAGCGAAATTTGTTGCCGAGGAGTTGTCGTTGAGCGCCAGTCGTGAACTAACCGAGACATCGCTCCGGCCCGCCGTATGTCAGGCCGTGGAGCAAGCCGCCGCGAATTGCGACGCCACCGGCGTGCGGGGGCTGCGCGTGCTGTTGCACGCGGGCATGAGCGCCTACTGGCCGCTGGTGAAGGCCGAGCCGGACCGCCAGATCGCCGCGTACGACGCCGCGCTGCAAACGCTGCGGCAACGGTGGTCGGCCTCCGGCGAGTCGGTCGGCGATCCCACCGCGACCGCGCTGTTCCGGCAGATGGACGAAGAGGCCATTTCCTTCCTCGGTCTGTGCGCCCGGCTGTCGGGGACGCAGTGGCTCGAGCCGCTCGACTCGATCGCCACCTACATCGTCTCGGTGCTCTACGGCGCGGTGCTGCGCTGGCTCGCCGACGGCAACGACGAGACCACCCTGGTGGTCATCGACGACCTGGTCGGCTGCCTGACGCTCAAGGCCGTCGAAGTCTGACCCGCCGGATACTGGACGACTGACCAAATAGGTGGTTCAGTAGTCGAGTGACCCAGACGACATCGCTGCACCATCTGCACGCGGCGACCGCCGAGCTCGATCCGCCGCTGGCCGCGGTCGACCTCGCCGCGCTCGACGCCAACGCCGCCGACCTGGTCCGCCGCGCGAACGGCGTCGCGGTCCGGGTCGCCAGCAAATCGGTGCGCTGTCGTGCCGTGCTGGAACGCGTGCTCGGCGACGGACTCACCGCCCGGGGCGGCTTCGCCGGCATCATGGCCTATTCGCTGCGCGAGGCCATCTGGCTGGTCCGCCTCGGCGCCCGCGACGTGCTGCTCGGCTACCCGGTCACCGACCGGGCCGCGCTGGCCGAACTCGCCGCGTCGCCCGACCTGCTGGCCGCGATCACCCTGATGATCGACGACGTCGCCCAGCTCGAACTCACCCGCGCCGCGCTCGGCACCGACCTGGTCCATCCCCGGGTCTGCCTCGACGTCGACGCCGCGCTGCGCATCGGTCCGCTGCACCTGGGCACCCGCCGCTCGCCGGTGCGCAGCCCCGATCAGGCCGCCGAGCTGGCCGCCGAGGCCCGCAGGCGCGGGTTCGACGTGGTCGGCGTGATGACCTACGAGGCCCAGATCGCCGGCCTGCCCGACACCAATCCCGCCGTGCGGGTGGTCAAGCGGCTCTCGGCCGCCGAGATCGGCCGCAGGCGGTCCCGGGTGCTCGACGCGGTGCGCATGGTCACCGGTCCGCTGGAGATCGTGAACAGCGGGGGCACCGGTTCGATCGAGGTCTCGATCACCGACCCGGAGGTCACCGAGGTGACCGCGGGTTCCGGACTGTACGTGCCGACCCTGTTCGACCACTACCGCTCGTTCACCCCGCGCCCCGCGCTGTTCTTCGCGACCCCGGTGCTGCGCAAGCCCACCCCGAGCATCGCCACCGTCTTCGCGGGCGGCTACATCGCCTCCGGCCCGGCGGGCCCGAGCCGGGTGCCGCTGCCGGTGTGGCCCGCGGGCCTGAAGCTGCTCGGCGCCGAAGGCGCGGGGGAGGTGCAGACCCCGCTGGCCGGTGGCGCCGAGCTCGAGATCGGCGATCGGGTGTGGTTCCGGCACGCGAAGGCCGGCGAACTGTGCGAGCGTTTCGACCGCATCCACCTCGTCGACGAGGCCGGAACGCGCACCACGGTGCCGACCTATCGCGGCGAAGGTCAGTGCTTCGGCTGATCGCCCAGGAGCTCGCGGACCTCGTCGTCGGTGAGCTGGTGGAAGTCGCGGTAGGCCATGCCGACGCCGCCGAGATCGGCCGGCGTCCACAGGCAGACCAGTTCGTCGCATTCGCGGCGCACCCGCCGCGCGGCCTCGGGCGAGGACACCGGCATCGCGACCACGATCCGGTCCGGATGCCGGGCCCTGGCCACCCGGCACGCGGCCACCACGGTCGCGCCGGTCGCCATGCCGTCGTCGACGATCAGCACCACCCGTCCGGCGAGCGGCACGGGGTCGCCGGTGCGCAGCGCGCGCTGCCTTCGCGCCAGTTCGGCCCGCTCGGCCCGCTCGACCTCGTCGAACGCCTCCTGCGTCACCCCGCTGCGCTCCACGACATCGCGGTTGACCACCAGCACGCCGCCCTCGCCGAGCGCGCCCATCGCCAATTCCGGCTGCCAGGGCAGGCCCAGCTTGCGGACCAGCAAAATGTCGAGGTCACCGCCGACGACCGCGCAGACTCCGGCCGCCACCGGAACGCCACCGCGCGGCAGCCCGAGCACCAGTGGGCGCGGGACCCGCAGGTGTTCCAGGGCCTTGCCGAGGACGCGGCCCGCCGCTGCCCGATCCGGGTAGACCACGTCTCGAACGCTACTCCGTGGCGAGCTCCGGCGATACGCGCTCGGTGATCGCGAACCGGCGCAGCGACAGGCTCGGATTGGCGGTGCGGACCCGGGCCAGATGCGCCGGATCGATCGAGGCGGTGAGCACGCCGGGTTCGTCACCCAGCTCGGCCAGGACAACGCCCGCCGGGTCGACGATCATCGACGCGCCCGCCCCGCGCGGCAGGCACTGATCGGCGGCGGCCACGTAGATGGTGTTCTCGATCGCGCGGGCGCGCAGCAGCGTGGTCCACTGGTCGACTTTCGCCGGGCCGGGAATCCACTGCGCGGGCAGCAGCAGCACCTGCGCGCCCGCCGCCGCGACACGCCGACAACCCTCCGGGAAACGCAGATCGAAACAGGTCTGCATGCCGAATATCACACCGTCGACGGTGAAGGTGGCGGGCGCGACGAGCGGACCGGCCTCGACGACGTCGGATTCCAGATGTCCGAACGCGTCGTAGAGATGCACTTTCCGGTACACCGCGACGCGCGCGCCGTCGGGTCCGTGGGCGACGAGCGTATTGCTGATCCTGGTCGCGTCCGGCGCCGTCCGCTCGACGACTCCGGCGATCAGATGCACCCCGAATTCGGCTGCGAGCGCGCTGAGTCCGGTGGTGAACGGGCCGTCGAGCGGCTCGGCGGCCGCCACCACCCGCTCGTCGAGCCGGGTCACCGCAAACATCGAGTACTCGGGGGCGAGGACTACCTTGGCGCCCGCTTCGGCGGCCGTGCGCAGGTGTTCGCGCAGGGCCGCGAGATTGGCGGTGGGGTCGGTCTGGGGAGCGAATTGGACGACCGCGATCGGCACCGCGTCCGGTGCCGGTTCCTGATGCGCTGACCCGTTCTGCAGTTGCATAGGTCTCACCGTATTCACCCGGTGGCCGGGACAGCTACCGTCAGGCAGTAAACTGCTGGTCAATGAGTACCAATGAGGTCGACAGCGTTCCTGCCGACGACGACAGGCACGAAGAAGGCCCGACATTCGCCGATCTCGGGATCGATGACCGCGTCCTCGCGGCCATCGCCGATGTGGGCTACGAGTCGCCGTCCCCGATCCAGGCGGCGACCATTCCTCCGCTGCTGCAGGGCGCGGACGTCGTCGGCCTCGCCCAGACCGGCACCGGCAAGACCGCTGCCTTCGCGATCCCGATCCTGATGGGTCTGGACACCGCCCAGAAGAAGCCCAGCGCGCTGGTGCTGGCGCCGACCCGTGAGCTGGCCATTCAGGTCGCCGAGGCGTTCGGCAAGTACTCCGCGCACATCCCCGGTCTGCACGTGCTGCCCATCTACGGCGGGCAGAGCTACGGCGTGCAGCTGTCGGGTCTGCGGCGCGGCGCGCACGTCGTCGTCGGTACGCCCGGCCGCGTGATCGATCACCTGGAGAAGGGCACGCTCGACCTGTCGCAGCTGCGCTACCTGGTGCTCGACGAGGCCGACGAGATGCTCAAGATGGGCTTCCAGGAAGACGTGGAGCGCATCCTGCGCGACACGCCCAACGACAAGCAGGTCGCGCTGTTCTCGGCGACCATGCCGGGCGCGATCCGCAAGATCTCCAAGCAGTACCTGAACGAGCCGGTCGAGATCACGGTCAAGTCCAAGACCCAGACCAACACCAACATCACCCAGCGCTACGTGCAGGTGTCGCACCAGCGCAAGCTCGACGCCCTCACCCGCGTCCTCGAGGTCGAGGACTTCGAGGCGATGATCATCTTCGTCCGCACCAAGCAGGCCACCGAGGAGCTGGCCGAGAAGCTGCGCTCGCGTGGTTTCTCCGCCGCGGCGATCAACGGCGACATCGCGCAGAACCAGCGTGAGCGCACCATCGGCCAGCTGAAGTCGGGCGCGCTCGACATCCTGGTCGCCACCGACGTGGCCGCCCGTGGTCTCGACGTGGACCGCATCTCGCACGTCGTGAACTACGACATCCCGCACGACACCGAGTCCTACGTGCACCGCATCGGCCGCACCGGTCGCGCGGGCCGTTCGGGGCAGGCGCTGCTGTTCGTCGCCCCGCGCGAGCGGCATCTGCTCAAGTCGATCGAGCGCGCCACCCGGCATCCGCTGATCGAGATGCAGCTGCCCAGCGTCGACGACGTCAACGCGACCCGCGTCTCCAAGTTCGGCGACATGATCACCGAGAACCTGGCCTCGGACAATGTGGCGCTGTTCCGCAAACTGATCGAGGACTACGAGGCCGAGCACAACACGCCGCTGGTCGATATCGCGGCGGCGCTGGCCGTCGGCGGCTTCGACGGCGACAACTTCTTCATGGAGGCCGAGCCGGAGCCCGCGCCGCGTCGTGAGCGCGATCGCGACCGGGATCGGGATCGGGAGCGCGCCCCACGTCGCTTCGACGACGAGGACCGGGCCCCCCGTGGCCCGTCGTTCTCCCGCGAGAGCGGCCAGGAGCTGGCGACCTACCGGATCAGCGTCGGCAAGCGCCACCGCGTGGTGCCGGGCGCGATCGTCGGCGCCATCGCCAACGAGGGTGGGCTGCGCCGCAGCGACTTCGGGCACATCAGCATCCGGCCCGATTACAGCCTCGTCGAGCTGCCTGCCAACCTGCCGCACGAGACGCTGGAAGCCTTGCGCCGCACCAGGATCAGCGGCGTGCTGATCCAGCTGCAGCCCGATCAGGGTCCGCCCGCGCAGCGGCTGGCCTCGCGGGGCCCGCGCCGCGATCGCGACGCGCGTCCCCGGACCGAACGGCGCAAGCCGCGGTTCTGACGCCGGGGCCGCTCGCCGGACTCGGCGAGGTCACACCCGTCGCAACTGTTCGACATCTCCGCGGGTAGCGCCCTGGTCGCCCGCGGCGCTGGTTAAGGTGTTTGCCGTCGGGTGTGCGTGAACACAGGAGGGCCGCGTTTGTTCGTGTCCGGTGATCGGGTGATCGGTGCCGTCGGCGATCTCGTGCGCGCGGCGGGCTGTGAGTTCGCGCTGCTTCGCGCCCTCGACGCGGCCATCGGCAACCTCCCCGGCGTGCCGGACGCCGCCGTCCCCGTCGTGCGCGCCGCCGAGGTGGCGCCGGAGTTGCTGCGGCACTTCGGCGACGGCCTGATCCGCGTTCCGTCGCCCGAGGTTCCCGGCGCGAGCCCGGCCGCCCGGATCGCCGCCCTCACGACGGCCGCCGACCTCACCGCGGCCGCCCTGCGCGACGGCGCGCCTGCCATTTTCGGCGCGGTCTTCTTCGACGGCCGATTCGCCTGCGGCGTCGACCTGTTGATCCGCGACCCCGACACCGGGCGCTACACGCCACACATCGCCGTCGGGTCCGCGTCGGTCGGGCTGCCCGCCACGCTGCGCTTCCGCCCCGCGTCGGATTACGCCGTATCCGTGTCGGACGGCGTCGGTCCCGGGGCGGACGGCGTCGGTCTTGTGTCGGCCGGCGTCGGTCCCGGGTCGGACCACGTCGGTCCCGGGTCGGACCACGTCGGACCCGCGTCGGATTACGTCGTGCCCGCATCGGACAACGTCGGGCCCGATCGGCCGGACGCCGATGCGGAGTGGGCGGCGTCAACGACCGACCTCGACGCGACGGAGCCCGCGCCCGCGGTCGTCGGTACGGCGCCGGTTCCCCCGGCGTCGGCGGACTTCCGGGTGTTGCGGCGCGAATTGGTCGCGGGCCGTACGCCCTTCGAACGGGCCACCGCCTCGGCGACGGTGGCCGAGGTCGACGAGGCGTGGGAGGCGTTGCGGGCGCGGCTTGCGTTCGCGGCCTGCGCCGCCGTGCTCGCCGAGGCGGGGATCGGGGTCGACCCGTCGGCGTATCTGTGGGCCGCGGCCGGTGCGCAGCGCACCCGTACCGACGAGCTCGCGCGCGTGTATCCCGCCCGCCGGGCGCGGGTGGAGCGCATCGTCGAGGAGAAGCTGACCGAACTGCTACCGGTCCAGTGGGGCGATCCCCGCTATCTCGCGTGCGGACGCTGCGCGACCTGCCGGGTCGCCGCGTCCACCGCCCGGGACCTGTTGCTGGTGGCGGGAATCCGCCCGACCCAGCGCGCCCGGCTCCGCGAGGCGGGCGTCCTCACGATCGACCGCCTCGCCACCACGACCACCCCGATCGCCGGCCTCGCCCCTCGCACCGTGACCGCCCTGCGCCGCCAGGCCGAGATCCAGCTCGAGCGCGAGCGCACCGGCGAACCCACCTTCGCCCTGCGCGACGCCGCCGCCCTGGGCGCCCTGCCCGCCCCCGGCCACGGCGATCTCGCGCTGATCGTCGACGTGGACCAGCACGGCGCCGTCACCGCCGTCGAACTGTCCGACGCGATGTCGGTCGTCTACCGCAGCGCGGTGCCCGCCGCCGACCTGTCCGCGGCCGTGGGCGGCCGGAGTGCGGCCGAGGCACCATTTTTCGCGCACGGCGCCTCCGCACGCCGCGACGTGGCGGCAGATGATCGCGCGTCGGCCGCCGCCGTGCTCGACGAACTGCTCGACATCATCGGCGAGCACCGGGCGATCGACCCGGAGGTGCGCGTGTACCACTACGGTTCGGCCGTCCGGACCGCGCTGCTGGACTGGGCGGGCCGCGTCGGGACCGGGGCCGACCTGCTCGACGAGTTGCTGGCCGACGGCGCGCTGTTCGATCTCGCGCCCATCGTGCGCACCGCGCTGCTGATCGGCGAGCGGTCCTACGACATCGCGGGGCTGGCCGGGCTGTTCCCGGCCGTGGAGAGCCGGGCGACAACGGTTCTCGCGCTGCGGGACTGGCTGCTGGCCCGGGCCGCCGAGGCCGGGGTGACGGTGCCGGGTACCCGGTTCGCGGTCGCCGAGGCCGACGTACCGCCGTCGCTACGGCCAGGGTCGCTCGAGGCCGCGCTCACCGAGTTCGCCGCGGCCGCCGACGGCGACGCCGCCCGCGCGGCGGCGCTGACCGCCGCGATCCTCGGCTACCACCGTCGCGAACGGCAGCCGCGCTGGTGGGCCCACATCGACCGGCTCGGCCACCCCGTCGGCGAATGGGCCGACGCGCCGGGCGTGCTCGTCGCGGAGTGGGGCAACGTCGACACCAAATGGCATCGCACACCGCAACTTCCGACGATGCGCCGCTACCTGACGCTCACCGGCAGACTCGGCACCGGCGCGACGCTCACGCCGGGCACCCAGATGGTCACCATCTACGACGGCGCCGCCGCGGCCGGGATGACCCAGACCCTCGGCCGCCGCGCCACCGCCACGGCGACCGTGCTCGGCTGCGCCGTAGACCCCAACTTCGACGACACCGTCCGCCTCGAGGAATTGCTGCCCGCGGGCTGCCCGCCCTACGACGACCTGCCCGCCGCCATCGCCCCCGGCCCGCCCGACGGCGAAGCCGAAATCGAAGCGGCACTGGAGTTCATCGCGCAGGACCTGCTGGTGACCCTGCCCGAGGTGCCCGAGAACGCCGTCTACGACCTGCTGCTGCGCCGCGCGCCCCGCCTGCGCGACGGGCTGGACCTGCCCCAGGTCCACGGCGACATCGCCGCGGCCCTGGCGAACGCGGTCGGCGCGCTGGACGCCTCCTACCTGGCCGTGCACGGCCCGCCCGGCACCGGCAAGACCGGCACCACGGGCCGCGCGATCGAACGGCTCGTCACCCGGCACAAGTGGCGGATCGGCGTCGTCGCGCAGTCGCACGCGGTGATCGAGCGGATCTTCGACGCCGTCGTGGAGGCCGGGTTGCTGCCCGAGCTGGTGGCCAAGAAGGACGTCGCCTCGGTCGGTCCGGAATGGTCGGCGATCGACGCCGAGCGGTATCCGCGCTTCCTCGACAACGCCGTCAACGGCTGCGTGATCGGGGGCACCACCGCCGATTTCGTCGACGAGACGCTGATCGCGCCCGGCGCGCTGGACCTGCTGGTGATCGCCGACGCGGGCGCCAGCTCGCTGGCCGACACCGTCGCCGTCGCGGTGAGCGCGCGCAATCTGCTGCTGATCGGTGACCCGGTGCCCGCGCGGGCCCAGGCCGCCCATCCCGAACCGGTGCAGGTCTCGGCGCTGGATTGGCTGTGCGAGGGCGCGGCCACCCTGCCCGCCGAGCGCGGCTACTTCCTCGACCGCACCTGGCGGATGCACCCCGCGGTCTGTGAGCCGGTGTCGGCGAGCTGCTACGACGGCAGGCTGCGGGCCAGTGAGACCATCACCCTGGCCCGCGATCTGGCCGGGATCGCGCCGGGCGTGAGCACCGTGCTCGTCGAACATCGCGGCAGTGCCACCGAATCCGACGCCGAGGCCCGCGAGGTGGTGCGCCGTGTGCGCGCCCTGCTCGGCGAGACCTGGACCTCGGGTGGGCGGGCCCGCAAGCTGCACCCGCACGACGTGTTCGTCGTCGCGCCCTACGCCGCGCAGGTGGCCCGCATCCGAACCCTGTTGGCGCGCGCCAAGATCGAGGACGTGCTGGTCGGCACACCGGACCGGTTCCGTGGCCGGGAAGCCGCCGTCGTCCTGCTCTCGATGACCACCTCGACACCCGCCGACGCCCCGTTCGGCATGCGGGCGCTGCTGTCGCGCACCGTGATCCACGCGACGCTGTGCCGCGCCATGTGGAAGGCGATCGTCATCCGCTCGCCACTGCTCACCGAGTACCTCCCGGACACCCCGGAGGAGCTGACGGCCCTCGCCGAATTCCTCCGGCTGGACTGATCTGCCGCGCGGCGGTGGCGGATCGGCCGGACCCGCGCGGGCCGTCGCTCTAGGCGCTGCGCAGAAGCCGGCGCAGCCAGTCGGCGGCGAGTTCCGGTGTGGCGGGGGCGATGTCGACGCGATGGGCGGTGTGCACCAGGTAGCGGCCGTCGCCGGTGACATCGATCCAGGACAGCACGCCCGCCGGGGTGACTTCGTCGCCGGCGGCCACCAGGATCTGCCCGATGCCCGCACGGGGCCGTTGCAGCAGGCGCCGGACGCGGGCCGCGTCGGACGGTCCGGCCACGGGCGCGGTGACCAGGTCGCGACTGTCCTCGACGACGCGGGCGGTGAGCGCCGACAGCGGCGGGCCGGTGCCGGTCTTGCCGACGGGCATCCGCGCGAACACCTGGGCGGCGAAACGCCGTGTGCTGCCGACCTGGACGTGTATCGAGCCGCCCCGGTCCTCGGTGCGGCCCGGTTCCTGCACGGCCAGCACGGCCACGTCGTTGGTGACGGCGCCGAGCATCCGGACCGGCGCGCTCACCCGTCCGCACACCTCGACCCGGATCTCCGGCTCGGCCAGCACCCGCAGTGCCGCCGACAGGTCGGCGTCGAGGGTCGAGGCGCACCAGGCGTCCAGCGCGGGCTGGGCGGCGGCGCGTTCGGCGGTGTCCCTGGCCGAGGCGCGCACGGCGAGCGGATACGGGATCCGGTCGCCGTCGGTGCGCGCCCAGGCCAGCGCGAACTGGTCCGGCGTGAGGTGCCAGTTCACCCCCGCTCGGTCCACTCACCGAGCACGGCGGGACTGGTCGGCTCCATCTTGCCGATCAGGGCATTCACTTCGTCGGCGGGTTCCAGGTAGGTCGGCTCCTCGTCGAGGAAGCGCAGGAACTCGTCGTCGTCTTCCTCGTCGTCGTCCGGCGTGACCGGCGGGCGCGGGCCCGCGGGCGGCCGGGTCGTGTCGGAGGCCACCATGGCCCCGCCCAGCAGGCCGCCGATGGCGCCGGCGGTCATGCCCGCCGTCGCGTCGCCACTCGCCGCGACAACGTCCTGGCGGCCCTCGGTGGACGCCGAGGCAGTATCGGTGCTCGAGGCGGTGCCGGTGGCCTCGTCGTCCGGTGTGGGGCCGTCCGGTGTTGCGGCGGTGGAGGTCTCGTCGTCCGGCCGGCCCGCGGCGGACCGGCGGCGGGCGCGCGGGTCGACCGAGGACAGGTACCCGGCGGGCGTCACCGGAACGGCGGAGGTCGGTCCGGCCGCCACGGCGCCTGCGGCGCCGACGGTCGCCGGTGCGGCAGGCACGCCCTGGGCGCCC